>NZ_JARWKZ010000076.1:0-22848 GCF_050577975.1 Rhizobium sp. BR 315
GTGCCTTGGCCTTGGTCGAACGCTTCCAGACAAGCCCTGTAATCGTTGGTGCCGATGGTGATGAACTTGCACAACTCCTGCATGCGTTGGAATGCGGCGCACGCGGCTACATCCCGACGAGCGTCGGAATAAAGGTTGCCGCCGAAGCTGTAGCGCTCGCGCGCGCAGGCGGCGTCTTTGTGCCGGCAAGCAGCCTGTTGGCTGCCAAGGAAGCGATCGCTCCCGTGGCCAGTCGAAATTGCTGCCTCGACAGCCTGTTTACACCACGCGAAGTCGTGGTCGCCGAAGCGCTGCGGCGAGGCAAGGCAAACAAGATCATCGCCTATGAGATGGATCTTTGCGAGAGCACCGTCAAAGTGCACATTCGCAACATCATGAAGAAGCTGAACGCGACGAACCGAACCGAAGTTGCCTATAAGATCCGCGAGCTTGTTCGGTAATACTTCTTCCTGGCGACGGTTGCCGCTTGCGCGAATTATACGGGAAAGAGCCCGGCTTATCGTGTTTCGCCAATACCAGCCCCGGCATCGGGGCAGGCCAGCGGCCTTAATGGCTAACCGGCAGAGCGCCGGGCTCCAAAATCGCAACCCATTGATGGGAGCGCGCCTGCGACTGGTTTCGCGCCGAAGGGCCATACGCGCAGGCAGAGACGCCTGAGCGCATGAAATGCCCTACCAGGATCTTGGACAGCTGATCTCTAACCTATCCGTCCGTCATGTGAGCTTGCTGTTGCAGGGCAGGGCCTGAGCATCTGCGAAGCGCCTGTGGCACAGAAGCGAAATGCCGAGAACGCCACATTCTTAGAGGGCGGCGAACTCGCCATAGGTTCCTGACGAATGGGGATGGCTGAGCGTCGTTAGTTCCAAAGCCAAAATTCATCGATCGGGAAGTTTGTGGGCGAGGGGCTCTGCCTCGTTGACGTGAGGCAGAGCTGGAACCCTATTGGGGCACCGCGTGCGAATGCTTGGTTGGGGGCGTCAGTATTCGCACGAGGCGTGCAATACGGCAGGCAGCTGAAAGGCACCTGAAAGCGCCGGAGCAGAATGATCGCTCTGACGCCCGCCCCATCTGTACAGCCTGCCTGTCACTCTCGTCTTCGTTTAGACCAGCACTTCGCCATTGCGTGCAGCCACGCAACCGCCGGAGATCACGAGCCGCCGCGGCGGGCAGCGCACGAGCGCGTCGGGGACGTTCTCGGCATCCAGCAAAACGATATCGGCGCGCGCGCCCGCCACCAGGTCGTGCACGTCGCGCCCGACGAAATGCGCACCGCCGCGCGTCGCCAGTTCTACCGCGGCAGTCAGCTTGTCGTCATGCCGGAGTCCGTGCAGCCTGGCGAACTGGAATGCGATGCGCAGTAGATCACCGTCACCGAACGGCGACCACAGATCGCGGATACCATCGGTACCAAGCCCCAATGGCACCGAACGCTGTCGCATCCCTTGCCACGGAAGCGGCGCCGTTCCGCCCATCGCAACGGTCGTCCAGGAGACGCCCGCCTCGGCGAGCCCCTCTACAATCTCTGCCTGGACGTTCTGCGGCAGCGTGCCGAGCACGAAGCCGTGCGAGATGTTCACCCGCCCTTGCAGCTTGGCGTCGATAGTGCGCCGCATGACCTGCTGGAATTCGTAGACGCCCAGCGAGCCAAAGTCGTGCAGGTGCAGGTCGAGACCGACACCACGCGCCACGGCGATATCGAAGAGCGCGTCCAGTTGCCCCTCGACGTCGCGGTCGATCGTGCCCGGATCAAGCCCGCCAATATAGTCCACGCCCGCCTGCGCCGCCTCATCGAGAAGCTTCAACACGCCCGGCCGACGCAAAACGCCATCCTGCGGGAAGGCGACCGTCTTCACTTGAATGGCGTCGCCAACCTCATTGAGCGCAGCTTTTACGCACTCCAGGCCTCGCAGCCCGATGTCAAGATCGACGTCGATATGCGTGCGCGTCGCCGTCGTTCCGTGTCGAAGGAACTCGCGCAACACAGCGGCCGTGGATGACGCATTCGGTATGTCGTACTTGCTGCGCTGAGCACACTCGTTGGCGATCCAGCCCTCCACGGTCGGATGGTCGGAGTAGGTGTAGGAGACCCAGGGCTGCCCCCACCAGCTCTTGTCGACGTGAGAGTGGGTATTGATGAAGCCGGGCAAGGCGAGAAGGTCGCCGCCGTCGACATCGCCTGCGGCAGGCGAGGCGGCAGCGGGGCGAATGTCTGCAATACGCCCGTCCTCAATGGCAATATCTACAGGGTCGGCACCCCAAGGCCGCACGTTGGTTAACCTATAGTGCTGATCAGTCATCAAGGGACTCCCTGTCTATCGATCATTGGAACGATCGGCGTTTGGAATGAAGTTGTTTTGTTTGCAGGTTCAGCGGACGCGGCGCAGGAAGGTTGCGGTGCGTTCATGCGCGGGATTATCGAGCACATCGCGTGCCGGACCGTCCTCGACCACTCGTCCCTGGTCCATGAACACAACCCGGTCGGCCACCTCGCGGGCAAAGCCGATCTCGTGCGTCACGACGAGCATGGTCATGCCCTCATCGGCAACTTTCCGCATCGTGGCGAGAACCTCGCCGACGAGCTCGGGATCCAGTGCACTGGTGGGCTCATCGAACATCATCAGCCGCGGCTCCATCGCCAGTGCGCGGGCGATGGCGACACGTTGCTGTTGACCGCCGGAAAGCTGGCTGGGGTAAGCCTCGGCACGCTCCGTCATCCCGACGAGCGCAAGCAGATCCCGCGCCTTGTCGATACTCTCTCTGCGCGGTCGCTTCAGGATCTTCACCGGACCATAGATGACATTTTCCAGCGCGGTCATGTGACCGAACAGGTTGAAATGTTGGAACACCATCCGATGTGCTGGCGCGCCTTGGCGACAGCCCGCTCGTCCTGCTCATAGAGAACGCCGGCGCGAAGCTCATAGCCGATGCGCTTGCCCGCCACTTCGATAATGCCGCCATCGACCGGGTCGAGGTGATTGATGCAACGCAGCAGCGTGCTCTTGCCCGATCCGGACGGTCCGAGGACGCACACGATTTCGCCGGTGCGGACGGTGAAGTCGACGCCGCGCAGAACATGGTTGTCGCCGAGCCATTTGTTGACGCCTTCGATTTTGAGCATCGTATCAGTCATAGCCGCGCCCATCATGCCGTGCCTCCATTGGCTGCAACGGTCGTCTGCTCGCTTTGCAGACGCTGCGCCGTCTTTCGCGTTTGTTGCGGTCTGACCTGGGAGGCGTTGAAGCGCTTCTCCAGGAAGTGCTGTCCTATGCTGGCCACGGTGACCAAGACCAGGTACCAGAGCACCGCAACGATCAGCGGCGGCAGGATTTTGAAATTCTGACCGTAGATAAGCTGAACTCTGGTGAAGCGCCAATGTGGTGCTCAGGGCAGACTGGCAAAAGTCCGGCGTTGCCATCATTTCCGGCGGCGGCTCGGGGCACGAGCCCTCACATGCCGGGCTGGTGGCTGATGGTCTGCTGACGGCGGCAATCTGCGGCGAGGTCTTCGCTTCTCCAAGCGTGGATGCAGTCCTTGCCGGCATCGTCGCGGTGACGGGCGAAGCCGGGTGTTTGCTCGTCGTCAAGAATTACACCGGAGACCGGCTGAATTTCGGTCTCGCCGCCGAGAAGGCCAAGGCACTCGGGCTGAAGGTGCAGATGGTCATCGTCGCCGACGATCTGGCGACCTCCCGGTCCCGGCAGTCGCGCGGCATCGCAGGCACCTTGTTCATCCACAAAATCGCGGGACATCTGGCGCGCACCGGTGCCTCGCTCGAGGACATCCGCGCTGTGGTCGAACAGGCAAACCAGGGGATCGTCACAATCGGTGCGGCGCGCGACACCTGTACCGTCCCCGGCAATCCCAAGCTCGATCGGATCGGTCCGAACGAAGTCGAGATCGGATTGGGGATACATGGCGAGGCGGGTGTCGAGATCGCCGTACTAGCCAGCTCAAGTGCGCTCATCGATGATCTTGTATCCCGCCTTGCGCCCCGGCTGAAACCAGGTATCGAATATGCCGCCATCTTCAACAACTTGGGTGGTCTTTCTAACCTGGAATGCCTGGTGCTCTTCTCGGATCTGATGAAGTCGGCGCTTCGTCCGAAGATCCGCTACGTTGCCGGGCCGGCCGCCGTGATGACGGCGCTTGAAATGCCCGGCTTCTCCATTTCACTTCTCGAATTGACGCCGGAGCGCGAGATCTTTCTCACATCGCTGACGGCATCGTCCCATTTTCCGCAATTCGAAAGGTTTCGCGATGTGCAGCCGATCACTGCCCCTACGGTCGAGGCAAACCAAACCTTTCACGCTTCGAGGGATGATTGGGTCCGAGCATTGTCGAGATAATCATTGCAACCTGCATCGACATGGAAAGCGCGATCAATGCGCTCGATGCGAAGGTCGGCGACGGAGACACCGGCAGCACCTTTGCCGGAGCGGCAAGAACGGTCCAGGCGGCCATCGACACCTTGGCCTTCGCCGATGGCTCCGCCTTGCTCTCCGCACTCAGCGACCTCAAGCGCAAAGCCATGGGCGGCTCAAGCGGAGTGCTGTTCGCCATCATGATGGCGCGTAGTGCCGATGCCTACCGTCAGTCCAGGGATTGGGTTGCAGCCCTTTCCGAAGGCCTTGAAGCGATGCAGCAATATGGCGGAGCGAAGCTTGGAGACCGGACGATGATAGACGCGCTCTCGCCGGCGCTCGCGGCCGTCGGAGGAGGAGAGGGGATGGCCTCGGCTGCTGCGGCCGCACGGCTTGGAGCGGATGCGACTGCGAGCATGACGCGTGCCAATGCAGGCCGCTCGTCCTATCTGGACGCCCGGTCGCTGGAAGGAATTGCCGATCCGGGTGCGGAGGCGATCGTACGCATTTTTGAGGTTCTCGCGGCGCATCCTGGCTGAAATCCATAACCTCGAATCGCCACCGCGCCGCGATACGGGCGGCGGGTAGGGGTTGCTTGTTCGCATCAGCGGGTGGAGAGCGGCGGAGGTGGGGGCGGAGCGGTAGAGCCCGAGCCCAGCGAGCGCTGGACCATGACGCTGTCGGCCCAATGACCATAGCGATAGGCCACTCCTGGCAGCAGACCGACGCGAACAAAGCCGAAGCGCTCGTGCAGGGCGAGGGAGGCAACGTTGTCCGCGTCGATATAGCCGATCATCTGCCGGAAGCCCGCTGCCGCACAGGCATCGATCAACCCGCGCATGAGCAGGCTCCCGACACCCTGGCCGACATGGTCGTGATGCACATAGATCGAGTGCTTGACGGTGTAGCGATAGGCCGGGCGTTTGCGGAACAATACCACATAGGCATAGCCCACAACCTTTTCGCCTTCGAGCGCGACGACATGAGGGAACCTGCGGTTCTTCAGGTTCTTGCGCCGCTCCCGCAGATCGTCCGGTTGCGGCGTGTCGTTATCGTCCACCCCGTCCTCGACGCCGCGGCGAATGTGGCGGCGATAGATGGCCAGCATGGCATCGACGTCCGTCTCGCGTGACGGACGAATGACGATCGTTTTGTTCTGCTCCATGATCGATCCGAATTCTTAGGCCTGTTCCGCAACGACATAAGTATAGAGCCGGATGCGGCCGGTTTCATCGATCTCGCGATAGAGCCCCTGAATCTCCACTTCAAAGCCCGGGAAAGTGTTGAAGCAGGTTTCAAACATCTTGAGATAGTCAATCATGGGCTTGGCCTGGTCCGTCAAACGCTCGCCCGGCACGATGGTTGCGATGCCCGGAGGATAGACCACGAAGGGTGTTGTCGCGATGCGGCCCGCGATCTGATCGATCGGCAGATACTCGACATCATTGCGCACCAGGCAGCGCGCGGCGTCATGGGGCGAGAGCGCGATCGGAGGCAGGTGGTCAGCGGAAAACTGCTTTGTCTGAAGCGCACTGACATCAGCCTGGCGGAAGAAGCTGTGCATGTCCGTGCACAGATCGCGCAGGCGGACCCCGGCATAGCGGCGAGGCCGGCGACGGTAGAATTCCGGTATTGCCTCCTCCAGCAGCGCATTGTCGTCATAGAGCTTCTTGAAGGCGACGAGACCGCTGATCAAGGTACCGGCCTTGCTGGCCTCGACGCCGGGGGTGAGGAGAAACAGGAGCGAATTGAGGTCGTTCTTCTCCGCGACGATGCGGTTTTCACGCAGGTATTGCGCAACCACGGGCGCCGGAATGCCATGCTCTGTGTACTTTCCACTCGCCCGGTCGAAGCCGGGGGTGAGCAGGGTGAGCTTGTTCGGATCCGTCATCGCGAAGCCCGGCTCCATCGCGGAAAAGCCGTGCCATGCCGCACCGGGCGTCAGGTGCCAGAAGGCGGGATTGGTGGCGAGCTGGTCGGTGGCGATGCTCTCCCATGGCACGTCATGCACTGCGCCGGGGCTCGACACATCCGGAATCGCTACCCGATCGGGCACGAAAGGCTCGAAGAACCACCGGCGTTCGGGACGATTTTCCTTCTCCTCGAATTCGCGGCGCACAGCGCGGATCTTCTTGCGCAGCTCGATGCCGAGGCGGATCGTGTCGTCCCACAGCACTTCGCCCGAGCGGCCCTTCATCATCTGCGCGCCTACATCAAGCGAGGCAAACAGCGGGTAAAAGGGCGAGGTCGATGCGTGCTGCATGAAGCTCTCGTTGAAGCGCCGGTGCTCCACGCGGCGCTTCTGGCCGGTGATGTGCCGATCCTTCATGTGGATCTGGGAAGCCTGAGAGAAGCTAGCGAGCTGCTTATGGGTGGACTGCGTGGCGATGATGCCCGGCGCATCCGGGCCAAGATCGGCAAGACCCATGGCGAAGCGTCCGGCATAGAGTGGATGAAATTTCATGAAGCCAGCCCAGGCCTCATCGAAGAGGATGTAGTCGCACAGATGCCCAATGCGCTTGAGGATCATCTCAGCATTGTGAATGGTGCCGTCATAGGTGCACTGCTCCACAACCGCGACGCGGAACGGACGCGGCTTCTTATGGGCCTCCGGATCCTTCACCAGCGGATGCGTACGGATGCGCTCCCGTAGCGCCTCCTCGTCAAAGGCGGCATAGTCGACGGGGCCGATCAGCCCATAAGGATTGCGGATGGTCGGCAAATAAACCGGTATGCCGCCTGAGATCATCAAGGCGCCATGATGGGCGGCCTTGTGGTTGTTGCGGTCGAACAGCACGAGATCGCCGTCGGTGACGAGCGCGGAGAGCGCGACCTTGTTGGAGGTGGAGGTGCCATTCAGGACGAAATAGGTCTTCTCGGCGCCGAAAATCTTGGCCGCCTCTTTCTGCGCAGCAAGCGCAGGCCCCTCGTGGGTCAAAAGGTCGCCAAGATCGAGCACGGAATTGTCGAGATCGTCGCGAAACACCGCTTCGCCCAGATGCTCCATGAATACCCTGCCGATCGGGCTGCGGCTGTAGAAAATGCCGCCATTGTGCCCCGGGCAGGTCCAGAGCTGGTTGCCTTCTTCGGCATAATCGACCAATGCGCCGAAAAACGGCGTCTTCAGCGTCTCTGCATATTGCTTGAGCCGGCTGATAAGGCTCTTGGCGATGAAGGCGGGCGTCTCTTCCGAAAGGAAGACATAACCGTCGATGAAGTCGAGCACCTCGACCGGCACATCCTCGAAGCGCTTGCGGCGGATCAGCAGGATAATCGGGAATTCGAGACCGCGCCGACGCATCAAATTGATGAGCGAGGCCGTCTTGCCCTCAAGGCCCTTCTTGCCCCAGTCGACCAGCATACAGCCGATGGCCGCGTCCGTCTGCACGGCGATCTCAGCATCTTCGATGTTGCGCGCGCGCACCACCTCGAAGCCGGAGCGCTCGATCTCCTCGATGATCTGGTTGTAGCGGGCGCCCTCCAAATCCTCGCTGTCAAAGGTTGGCGTTGCGAACAGAAAATTGAAACGTCTGAAATAATCCATCGTGGTACCCGCTTTCGATTAGGCACGAGGTGTCAACGCATTTCATGACATGGATGTGACAGACTATCGGATGTCCGAAACATGTTGATGAGGAAGCATTTTTCAAATCTACTCGCCATGGTTTCACATCCGGTATTCGCCGCTCTCCAGCGGCCGAATGCTCGACCAGAGCTCGCACCCCAGGGAAATGTCTTCGCCTCGGTCTGGACTAGGATAATCTTGCCGCGCCGAACGAATGTGCGGTCGGATCGAGGCAGACCTGATCGCGTCCCTTCAACTTCGCGGCATAGAGGGCGAGGTCGGCTCTTCGATAGAGATCATTGCAGTCGTCGCCACGCAGTACGGAGGCAATGCCGGCCGAAAATGTGTAAAAGAAGTCGGCCTGGTCGGGCAGGGGCCGCGATTGTCTTACGGCGAGCAGCATACGATAAACAATCGCCTCGGCCCGGTCCGGTGTGGTTTTCGGCAGAATGAGAACGAATTCTTCTCCTCCCACACGCCCGAAAATATCGGTCTTGCGGGCCATTTTCTGTAGGGTTGCTGCAAAATCTCTAAGGACGGCATCGCCGACGATATGGCCGAAGCGATCATTGATCGCCTTGAAATTATCGATGTCGAGTATCGCAAAACATCCGACCTGCTCTGCTGCATCGCCCTGACCGCCAACGAGTTCACCAAGCTTTGACATGACGAACCTCCGGCTCGGAACGCCTGTCAATTCGTCAGTCTGCGAGGCCTTTAGTGCAAAATCGCGATCTTGCCGCAGGGTGCGTTCATCGGACCGGATCGTGGTAATGTCGCTTGCGACGCAGAGCATCCAGCCACTGTGCTCGGTGGTCTCCGTCATCCAGAGCCAGCGGCCATCGTGAAGATCGGTCTCGAACGCGCGAAACCCACTTTTCCCTCGTCTTGCCTGCGTTGTCAGCAACCAGCTCTCGAAATCCGTGGTTTTAATGATTGTTCCGCGCATGGCATGATAGTTGCGGCGCATGAGCTCAGACCACAGCGGATGCTCGTTATCGTCGATGAACCATGCCATACGAAACGCACGGTTGGCAAAGCGCAGGCGATCATCCTGATCGTACACGGCGACGAGCGCCCCCGAACCTTCAATCAACTGCGCCAAGCGCAATATATATTCTGCATCACCCAAGGCCATCATGCCCTCAGACAGGTTTAAGTCGCCCCGGATTATGACCGACAGGGATAAAATTTATGTTAGGATGAGCAAGAAGCATTGTCACGCCGTTCGCGGTTTAACGGACCTCAGATAGAGGCCGAAAATTCAGCTTCGAATATCTCCACGCGTCACTTCAATCCAAAATGCCGACAAAATAATTGATTTGGGCGTGAAAATGTCGCTTTAGGTGTTTGGCAGAAACACTTCAAAATAAGAATTCTGCCTAAGAGATTTGAAACGAGAAATGACTGACATGAACGACCAAGACGACGAGTACATCTATGACGAGGCAACCGGCGAGTGGCGGCCCGCATCCGAAATCGCGGCAGAGAAAGCCAAGGCTGCGGAGGCCCGCGATGCATCTGGCAATGTCCTCGCAGACGGCGACTCTGTCGTTCTGATCAAGGACCTCAAGGTCAAGGGCGCCGGCCAGACGCTTAAGCAGGGAACCGTGATCCGATCGGTCCGGTTGACCGACAATCCGGAAGAGATCGATTGCCGTCACGACACGATCAAGGGTCTTGTTCTGCGCACGGAGTTCGTACGCAAGCGCTGATTTTCTCTGTGACCGTTCGGATGGTTTGGCCGGCATGTCTCAGAGGCTGCCATCGCTGCAAGTCGCGGGCAATTAGTCCAACAGGTCGCCAGTTGCCGCGTTCGCGTTTTACGCCGACGCGTTGGCTGGCGATGCCGCAAACCAGCAGGTCGCCGCCATCACCATAGGACAATCTCGCCAACTATCTGGAATGACAGCGGAAAGTCATGAGGGTTGGTGGGGTGACGGTGCTTGGGATAGTTCCATAATTGTTATTATCTGATGTTTATTTGTAGCTGGGTGGGTTCTATTGACCCTCGCCGGTCGTCCGCGCCCCAATAGACGGCAGGTTGGGCTCCAGCAGCGCGGCAGGCCCCTCATGCCTCCAGAGCCAAGACGACGATCCAGGCCTGCCATCTGGCACCTGGTATCTTCAGCAGCAAATTGTCGATCTGCGCGCCGGCGGCCCGGACCGCGGTGCCCAGCGGGCTCCCGCGAAACGGGATGGACAAGAGCGTCGTTAGCCCGAAAAATTCCAGATCGCACTTCGAGAAATATTTGCGCACGATCTCGAAGTCGGATTTCAAGAGCGGGTGCTCATCAACCGTGCGGGCCGCGGGCGTCCAGTTGCGATAGAGATTGATCACAGGGTTGTGGCCGAGCGGCTCGAAAAAGAAAGCCTTGCCGCCCGGTCGCAGCACGCGCCGGATCTCGCGAAGCGATTTCTCCAGCACGAGGTGGTGCAGGATGCCGCTGCCGAAGACGACGTCAAAGCCCGCCGACGGCAGCTTCATCTCCTCCGCATTGTCGACTTGGAACGTCACGTTGCTGATTCCGTGGCGAACGGCCGCATCCGCGGCCTGTTGAATAGCGACGTCCGAAATATCAATACCGGTGATCCGCTTGGCAGAGTGCGCAAGACCAATGCTGCTCATGCCGTTTGAGCACCCATATTCGAGCACTTCCTTTTCGGGACAGGCCGCCTTCACCAGCCGCCAATAGGCGTCTACAGCGGGCTTGACGGCGAAATAGAACGAGTCCTGCTTGCGTTCTTCTAAGGCACCAAAGCGTTCATTGTGAAAGTCGCGCTCGCGCGTAAGGCGCGCATCATGGGTCATCCCGGTTTCCTCCCAGCTTGCCCTAATGCGTCAAAAATGTTTCCAAGGTTGTTGATAGGCACCAGACCGGTTGCGGTCACCAGTGGCCCCTCGATTTTGGAGGATACCACAACTAGGGCCATATATCCCAGCCCATTGCGGTTTCACTGTTCGGCGGTGATCCCACTGGGACACCACGAGCGCCGTGGGGAAACAAGTTTCATAGAAGTCCGTCAGCCCGGTGACGTTGCGGCAATGGATGACGGACGCCAGGATACGGTCGAAGCTGATCATGGGTCAACTGATAGGCTATCGAGCCCCCTACCCGCGAGAGCTCGGCAAAGCGGACTTCCCAACTTTGCTACCGCAAGGCGCAACTTGCGAAGGATAAGAATGGGTTGGCGGTAATCAGGCTTAGATGTGGGAGGCGACTTTTCTGTCGAGCGGATGGTATCCAAGCTTCTCGGAAACCTCCTTTGCCGCGGAAAGAAGGCTCTCCAAATATGCTTTGCGGTTGCGAAGACCATCCTCCCGCGGTGCGACGAGGCAAAGCGTTGCGATGCACACGCCGTCGGCCTGGTAGATTGGCACGGCGAAACAGTGTGTAAAGTTCTCCACTTCACTATTGAAGGTGAAATATCCGTCGTGCGCGGCGTCACGAACCTGGCTGATGAAATTTGATGGATCGAGACGCCTGCCGTCCGGGAGCACGAAGTCGTCCGGTGGGATGAAATCGAGAATTTCCTGATCGGAAAGGTGCGAGACGAGGAGCCGTCCCGAAGCGGTCCACGGAACGGATACGAGTTCACCGACATTGGAAGAGATGCGAAAAGGTCGGATGCCCTCGCGCATCATTGCGACCGTATACTTGTTGCCTTCCAGAAGGCACATCTGGGCTGTCTCCCGAGTCTCCTCGGCCAGGTGGCCCAGCATGCGTTCGCATTCGCGCATCAAGTCGAACTGCTCGGCATAAGCTGTTCCGAGGAAATAGAGCCGACGGCCGAGAAAGACCCTGCCATCGCCCCCGTAGTAGTCGAGCATACCGTGGCTGAGAAGCAGATTGACCAGTTCGTAGACCGAGGATCGCGGCGCACCGATTTCCGCAGCGATCTCGTTCGGCCGCATGGGCTGACGTTTTACCCGAAGAAATTCAAGTATCTCAAAGGCACGATCCAATCCTCGGGTGCGCCGCGATACCGTGTCGACACCAGCCTCAGCCATGCTCTTCTCCAAAATTAGGCGCGATCCGCGCGGTAAGCCACGCAGTCGACTTCGACCTTGCAGTCGACCATCATGCGTGATTGGACACAAGCGCGTGCCGGAGGATTCGCGCCGAAATACTCGGCATACACGCCGTTGAAGCTCCAGAAGTCGCGCGGATCGTCAAGCCATACGCCGACGCGCACAACATCTTGAAGGCTGTAGCCCGCCTCCTTGAGAATGGCAATCAGGTTTTCGATAGCCTTGCGGCTCTGGCCAACGATCCCACCACCGACAATCTCGCCCTTTTCCATCGGTACCTGACCGGAAACATACAGCCAGCCGCCGGCTTCGGCAGCCCGTGCGAAAGGAAGTGGTTGTCCGCCGGCACCCTTTTCGCCGGTCCCATAACGCTTGATCGTCATCCTGTTGTCTTTCCTTCTAGTTGAAGCTGGATGTTTTGAGGAACTCCGCAAGCCGTTCCGTCTTCGGCTTCAGGAACATCTCCTTTGGATCGCCCTGCTCGCAAATGACGCCCTGGTTCATGAAGATGACTCGCGAAGACACTTCGTAGGCAAACCGCATTTCATGCGTGACCAGCAGCATGGTCATGCCGTCTGCCGCGAGACCCTTGATGACCTGCAGCACTTCGCCAACCAGTTCGGGATCAAGAGCTGAGGTCACTTCATCGAACAGCATGAGCCGCGGCGACATCGCGATCGCGCGGGCAATTGCCACACGTTGCTGCTGACCACCAGAAAGCTGGCCGGGATAATGATTGGTGCGCGCCGACAGACCGACGCGATCCAGCCATCGCTCGGCGATCCCACGCGCTTCGGCTTTCGGCATCCTCTTGACCTTGATCAGCCCAAGCATGACGTTCTGGGCTGCGGTCATGTGCGGAAAGAGATTGAACTGCTGAAAGGCCATCCCTGTCAGCGCGCGCTGACGGGCAATCTCCTTCTCGCTCTTTCGCCTGCGCGTCGATCCCTCGACGTGGTAGCCAATCTCTTCGCCATCGAGGCTGATCGTGCCCCCCTGGAATTCCTCCAGCATGTTCACGCAGCGAAGCATCGTCGTCTTGCCCGAACCGGATGAGCCAATGATGGAAATGACCTCGCCTTCCCCCACTGAGCAGTCCACGCCTTTGAGAACCTCGTGCTGCCCGTAGGTTTTACGCAGGCCCTTGATTTCAAGCATTGTCTTGGCCATCGCGCGGCCTCCTCAAGATGGTAGGGTGGTCTTGCGCTCGACGAATTTGCCGAAGCGCTCGATACCGAAGTTAACGATGAAATAGAGAGCGCCAGCCAGGAAATAGAACTGCAGGCTCATGAAGTTGCGGGAGATGATCTCCTGCGTTCGAAGCAACAGCTCGGCAACCCCGATAACCGACAGCAGCGTCGATGCCTTCACCATTTCCGCCGCCGTATTGACCCAAGCTGGCAGGCACTGGCGCAGCGCTTGGGGCCAGAGGACGGAGGTAAACGTCTGGGAGAATGTCAGCCCGATGGCTTTTGCTGCCTCTGTTTGCCCCTTCGGGATAGCCTGTAGAGCGCCGCGCACGATCTCGCCCACATGCGACGAGCAGAAGATTGCCAACGCCAGAACACCTGCCGAAAAGGGACCGAGTTCGATGCCGACCGCGCTCGAGACATAGTAGCTGGCAAGAACGAGGACCAAGACCGGCGTTCCACGGATGACGTCTGTGTAGGCTCGGACGATCAGACGCAGCACGCCGTTCCCGTAAACCAGAGCAAGTCCCACGAAAACGCCGAGGACGGAGCCGGCAAGAATGGCGAGGAGCGAGATCGATACCGTCATCGCAATCCCATTCAGGACGACATAGCGGGCGATCCAAAGTTGATCGAGAAAAGTGTGAGACATCGGCTTACCTCGGCAATGCCAGACGCCGCTCGACCAAGCGCATCACGGCGGCAATGAGGAAACAGGTCACGACATAGAGGGCGGATGTAACCATCCAGGTCTCGATGACGCGGAAGCTTTCGACGTTGATCTTGCGCGCCGCAAAGGTGAGTTCGGGCACGGCAATCGTCGCAGCGAGGGATGTATCCTTGAACAGGGAAATGATTGTCGACGATAGCGACGGGAGAACGTTGCGGATCATCAGGGGGGCGATGATCGACGTGCGTATCTGCATCGACGTCAAGCCGATCGCCAGTCCGGCTTCCGTCAGCCCCTTTGGTATCGAGAGAAGTCCGGCGCGGAAGACTTCGGCGAGGTAGGCTCCCGAATAGAGCGAGAGCACCAGGACAAAGCTCTTAATCTTGTCCAGCCGCAAGCCCATCTGCGGCAATGCGAAGAACGCGAACAAGACGAGCACGAGGATGGGAAGATTTCGAATTACGGTAACGTAGATTCGTGCCGGCGCGACCACCGCACGGTTCTTGGAGAGCAGCGCAAAAGCGACGAACAGACCGAGGATTGTCCCGATCAAGATCGAGATCACCGCGAGGCCGAGGCTCAACATCAAGCCGCTAAGAAGGAAATCGAAGTTGCGCCAGACGGCAGCAAAATTCAGCGTATAACCCATGGCAGGCCGCCCCTTTAAAGGAGGGAGCGGGAAAGACCCCGCTCCCTCGGGCCAGTTACTTATATTCGACCGGGAAGCCGATTTGCGGAGGCGTCAGATCCTTGCCAAACCAGGTCTTGAACGACTTGGCGTAGGCATCGAATTCAACGCCGGTCATGGCCTCGTGAAGAGCAGTGTTGACGAAATTCAACCAATCCTGGTCACCGCGCTTTACGCCGCAGGCGTAAGTCTGCGGGTTCCAGCCGTAACCGGCGTCCTTATATTTCCCGGGATTCTGGGTCATGTACCAAGCCAGCGACGACTGGTCGGTAGCAACCGCATCCGCGCGACCGGATTCCAGCGCCTGGTAGATGAGATCGACGGAGTCATACTGGTCGACGGTAGCGCCCGGGAGGGCCGCATGGACCATCGATTCAGCGTAGACGTTCTGCAGGACGGAGATCGTGACAGATGACCCGGCGGCCTTCAGCGCCGCGTAGTCGGCATATTTGCCGTCCGCCTTGAGCATGAGCCCAACGCCTTCTCGATAATATGGGATTGTAAAGGCAATCTGTTGCGCGCGCTCACCGGTGACGGTCATGAACTGGCAGGTGATATCGACCTTGTCCGTCGTAATATTCGGAATACGTGCGTCAGACGATTGGTTGACATACTCGATCTTGTCAGGATCGCCAAAAAGGGCCTTGGCGATGATGTGGCCCATATCGACATCGAAACCCTGAAGTTTGTCGTCGGCGCTCTTGAAGTGCCAAGGCGCATTTGTGCTGCCCGTCCCCATAACGAGGTGACCGCGAGCAAGCACCTCATCGAGCTTACTTCCTGCGGCGAAAACTGGGCTGGAAAGAACTGTAGCTGCGGCCAAAGCGATCAGGCCGACGCGAAAAGAAGACGTCATGGCGTTCCCCTTGTGAAACATTTGCTTTGTCCAATATTCCGGACATACGTCTGTTTTATTGGATTCATACAGGAAGCGGTATGCGCGGTGGCTTGTCAAGGCGCGCCGCCAAAAAAAGCTGCAGCGATCCAAAGTGATCGCTTTTTCGGCATTGCAGCATTCTTGTGTTTCCGAGGCGGCCATGTCTCGTGGCGGTGTTTCCATGAGCGCAAGTGACATTCCTGTCGCGCTTGTCGAGCTTGACGTCGCTGAGAGAATTGCCAAGCGATTCCAAAGTGATAGCGATTCTTTCGGCTTCCGAGCGCGCCCACCCGTCAGGGTTCGTGCTACCTGCGGTCGCGGCTGCGTAGTCGAGCGCGAATGCAACGGGGAATGCCGGTCAGCGGCTTCAAAACCGACGCCATGTTGGACGACAGCAGCGCCATCGCCGATTGTGTCGGCCGCTTGCGACATCGTTAGCGAGTTAAGGCTGAAGCGCTGTGCGCGCCAGCGGTGCGCGTAAAAGTGCCGGCTTTAGCCGACGATCTCGTCATGGTTGATGACTTGTGTCCCCGGTCTGACCTAAGACATGGCAAGCGGAGGAGCTGGCAGGTCACGCTTTGGCTCGTGTCGCGGCAAAACTCGCGGGCGACTTGTACAAATTCTCAACCGCAAGTTATCTTATCGATATGCACATCTAGCTCCTCAGCCCTCATCAAGCTGATAGATCCCGCCTGTCAGCCAAGCAGGCCAGTCGCGTTCGAAAAATGACTTGGCGCTCTCGTCGAATTTCCGGTTGGGCCTTGTCGATATCGCCATGGCGCCGCTATCCAACCTGACGGCGATCTGCTCCTCACGATGCGCATCGCGCTCCTTGCGGAAGCGGTAGTCTTCAAGCGGGCCTGAACTTGCGACCGGAAGGAGTTCGCCGCCGGGGTCGCAAATCGCTCGCGCGCCGCGGCTGCCGCCGCCGTTGCGAATGAAGTAGTCCAGCGCACTGAGGACGGCCTCGGACGCGAGCGCCATCTGTCGCCACTGCAACGCCCTGCCCGCCTCCGCCGCGCGTTCGAAAGCGATACCCTTTTCCCGTATTTCTACGTTGAGCTTCTTCGCCTCGGCAAGCGCTTCGCCGACGCCGTCGGCGTTGCAGATCAGGCCGGCCTTGTCACTCATGCGCGACTGCACTTGCGACCGGATTGTCTTGACCGTCAGGGAGCTATCCGGTCTCAGGATCGCCAGGATCTCGACCGCGCCTGTCTCTGCGATAGCGCACATATCGCCAGTCGGAGCGGTCCTCGCCCTTCCGCTCGCGCCGATATGTTCGGCAACGCGCGTGCCGAAGACCTGGCCGGCATTGAGGGCCGCGCCGCCTGGACGGGTCACCCCATGCGTGCCTGCCGCCTCGCCGATCGCATAGCAGCCTCCAAGGCTGCTGCGCCCCCATGTGTCGACCATGACACCACCGTTCATATGCTGGTTGTTGACCGCAAATTCCAGCGGTTCCGCGGCGATATCGACCTTGTAGCGACGGTAGAGCTCGATCGCGAGCGGGTTCATATGCCGCAATCGCTGGATCGGCATCTCCTGTTCTGCACCGGCATTGCCGAGGTAGCGTTTCACGTCATCGTCAAGTCGGTTAAGGTCGAACGGCAGGTCGCCCGGCACCGGCAGCGGATTGCGGTTGAAATCCATGAACACGCGGCGGCCGGCCGCGCTCTCCCGGAAGATGGCGAGATCGACCAGGCTTGAACCGAAATCCAGCATCCGCGTCGAGTGGAAGGGCCACTGATAGCCCTTGCGGAAGACGTTCGAGGCCATCTCCTGCGTCGTCCGATAGTACTGCGCCAGGAAGTGATGCTCGGTGCCATCGGCATCGACTGAGTAGATGTGCGGGATCGCCTGCACATAGGTCCCGGACAAGTTCCACGGAAACCCTTCCCTGCGTGTGCCGATGCCGAACTGGCTTTCCGTGAGGTTGACGAGCTCGACGCCAGCCTCCAGAGCCAGGCCAAGCGATCCGAAGCAGCCATTCGGATAGACGCTGTCACGGTAGAGCTCGCCCGGTCCGCCGGCTGCAAGCACCAGCACTTCGCATGCGAAAAGTGCCAAGCCGAACTGGTTGGTATCGCTGCGATCGCTGGCGCGGATAACGAGCACACCGACGACGCGGCGATGCTCGCCCTCGCCCTGCGTCAGGATCTTCACGGCAGTGGTGTGATTGAAGAAGGGGACGCCGAGGCGAATGGCCTCTTCCGCCAGGACCTTGACCATCAAACGGGACGTGCGCGGCCCGCAGCTCGTAGCGCGACCGACTTCATCATGGTCGGTCTGATATCTGAGCGTCCCGCCCAGAGGATCCTGCGGCAACGGTAGGCCAAGGAACTGCAAGGACGCCATCATGCGGGCGGAACCGACTGCTTCAACATAGGCCGTATCCTCATCCATGGCCCCGCCGGCGCGGATCGCCCGTGCCATTGCCTTGAAGTTGTCGCCTTGGTCGGCTGTGTTTGCCGTATGAAGCGTCTGCTTGTCCGAACCCGAACAGGCGGACGTCCCTCCCCACGCGCTCTGGCTCATGATGACCACGTCATCGCGGCGACGCTTCATCTCGACGGCGGCCCGCAATCCTGCTGCACCGGAACCGACGACGACACAGCCAGCCCGATAGACCGGCACGTCGAGGCCCGCGAGCCGAACCGTCTCCGAGGGAGCCGCTTCCGGAGAAAGTTTCGGCATGTCGACGTCCGTCAGTGCGTCAAGAATGTGTTGCGGAACATCGATGGTCATTGGCGTTTGTCCTTGAGAAGGGGCAATCAGGCGAGCGGGATATCAACCCAGCGTTTCAACCGCGAGGATTCCATGCAGGCGTCGACGATCTGGCAGATGTGATGGCCGTTTTCGAAGGTCGGCCACATCGGCGTGTTCGTCGTGATCGATTTTACGACTTCCGCAGCCTCGATGATCTTGCTCTCATTGTAGCCAAGCGCGAAATTTGGAAGCGGAAGGAAGGCCCTGAATGTCGGGTTTTCAGGGCCGACATCGATCTCGCGAAAGCCGGCGCGCCCGGCGCGGTCGTCATTCGTATAGAAACGAAGCCGGTTCACCTCGTCATAGGTATAGGCGATGCTGCCCTTGGTTCCGTAAACCTCATAGGTCTGCATGAATTTGCGACCGGTAGCGACACGGCTGAAATCGACGATACCGGCAGCACCGTTTTCGAAGCGGCAGAGAAGATTTGTGGCGTCGGGGTTGGTAATTTCCGCCCATGTCTCGTCTCCCTTCAGCTTGACCTGCTCGCCATAGGCAAGCCCTTCCACGATCGGTCGTTTTGCCGTGACGATCAGGTTGTCGGCGATCAATGAGCTGACGCGGCCGACCAGGAACTCCATGAAGCTGAAGATGTGCGAGCCCGTATCGCCGACGATACCCGTCGGAGCAAGCTTGCCGTCGGCCCGCCACATGAAGGGGGCCATGGGATCGCTGTACATATCGACATGCTGGCAGCCACGGAACATCTTGATTTCGCCGATCTCCCCCGCCTCGATGATCTCCTTTGCGAGGTCGTGAACCGGATTGCGCGGGAATGCGTGCCCGACCCTGGTGATGACGCCCTTCTCCCTGGCGATGTCAGTAAGTTCGCGCGCTTCAACCGCGGTGTTTGCAAGCGGTTTTTCACAATAGACGTGCTTGCCGGCGATCAGCGCGGCCTTTGCCACCTCGTAGTGCAGGCTGTCGGGCAGGCAAATGTCGATCAGATCGATGTCGGGGTCGTTGACCGCTTGCTCCCAGTTCTGGAGAATCTTTGCGCCCGGAGCCCTGCGGGCAAGATCCTCGGCCGCCTTCGGATTTGCCTCGACGATCGCGACAACACGCGCGGTGCCGCCGGACACTCCGAGAAAGTGCGGAAAGGTCTGGTAGGCCATGGTGTGAACCTTGCCCATCCAGCCCGAGCCCCCCAGCACTGCTACTCTCACTTCGGCCATTTCCATATCTCCCATGCAAGCCGACCCTTGTGGGACCGGTAAATAATATTGTCAGCGGATCTCTGCCCGCGCTCGCGGGCGAGTGTCGTTTCGCTCATGTGTGAAGACAGCAGCCGGCAATGCCGGCAGGCCACGGATCAGATCCGCACCCTTCTCGCCGACCATGATTGTCGGCGCGTTCGTATTGCATGACGGAACCCGGGGCATCACGGAGGAATCGCAGACGCGCAGACCCTCCAAACCGTGAACCTTCAGATCGAGACCGACGACGGCCTCGGGACCGGTACCCATCTTGCAAGTGCCGACGGGATGATGGTCCGTCTTGGCGTTCGCACACCCATATTCGAAAAGCTGCTCATCGGTCATGACCTTCGGACCCGGCAAGCGCTCGGCAAGCACGAACGGCTTCAAAGCTGCCTGCTGCATGATCTCGCGCGCGACCTTCAGCCCTTCCAGCGACATCTCCCTATCGTGGGGGTCGGACCAGTAATTGGGATCGATCAGCGGAGCAGCGGCGGGATCCGCCGAAGACAGGCGCACGGTTCCACGAGACCGCGGATGCAAGTAGGCCGAATTCAGTGTCACGCCGGCGTTTTTCAACCGTTCGACACCCGCCTCGATGCCTGATCCGAGGCCCAGATGGAATTGGATGTCCGGAGACCGCGCGTTTGGATCGGCATACCAGAAGCCCCCGGTCTCGAAGAGCGATGATGCGACCGGGCCGGTCTTGAACAGGATGTATTGAATACCGGCCCAGAGCGTCCGATGGAGTTTCGCAACGCCGTCATAGGTATGATCGCCGGTGCATTCAGCGATGACGAAGAGGTCGAGGTGATCCTGCATGTTTCCCCCAACGCCGGGGAGATCATACTGCACGTTTACACCCACGGAGCGAAGATGGTCGCCGGGGCCAATCCCGGATTGCAGCAACAGCTTCGGCGAGCCGATCGCGCCAGAAGTCACCAGGACTTCGCGTTCTGCCCGAGCGATCTCGACGCCGTTCTTGCCAACGATCTCGACGCCGACGGCGCGCTTGCCTTCGAGAACGATGCGCGAGACACGAGCGCCGGTGCGCACCGTCAGGTTTTTTCGATCCTTGATCGGCGAGAGATATGCCAGCGAGGCCGACGAGCGGCGACGGTCGCGCTGGGTCAGTTGGTAGAAGCCGACGCCCGCCTGTTGACGGCCGTTAAAGTCATGGTTGTACGGAATGCCGAGCTCTTGTCCGGCGCGGATATAGGCGTCGCAGATTGGCAGCGGCGCGGCCGGCATTGAGACGCCAAGCGGACCGCCATAAGAATGATAGTCGTCCGCGAAACGCTGATTGTCCTCAGCCCGCTTGAAATAGGGCAGAATGGAGCGATAGTCCCAGCCCTCGCATCCATCCTCGCTTGCCCACATGTCGTAGTCGGCAGAGTTTCCACGCGTGTAGAGTTGGGCGTTGATCGAAGAGCCGCCGCCGATGACCTTGGCCTGTGTGTAACGCAGCACCCTTCCCTTCATGTGCCTCTGCGGCACAGTCTGCCAACCCCAGCTCGCGACGCCCTTGGTCATCTTTGCGAAGCCGGCGGGCATGTGGAACAGAGGATTCCAGTCTCCGCCGCCCGCCTCGAGCAAAAGCACCTTCGCGTTCGGATCTTCGCTGAGGCGGTTGGCAAGTACGCATCCCGCAGGTCCGGCGCCCGTTATGATGTAATCGAAAACCATGTCGTTATCCTATTGAATTCCAGGCGTTGGCGGATCGGCCGCGGTATTGAGGCCCGTCTGCATTAAGTCCTTCGACGCGATGTGGTCCGCGACCCGCAATGCCTGGCTTGCAATCGTCAGGGCCGGATTGACCGCTGCCGACGTGGGTAAGAAGCTTGCGTCCACGACGAACAGATTTTCATGATCATATGCGCGGCAGAAGCCATCGAGCGGTGCGGTCGCGGGGCCGTTGCCAATGCGGACGGTTCCGCACTGATGCGAAGGAGTGCGCTTGTCGAATGCTCTCGCGAGCACAATCGGAAAGCCGATGGATTTCAGAATGTCCTTCAGCTTAGCGACCAGCGCCTGATGTGCCGCCCAGTTCGTGCGCTGCCATTGCAGGATCACGCGATCGCCGTCGACCGTCACGCGGCTCTCGGGGTTGGGAATGTCCTCGCTCATCGCGTAAAAATCGATGGCGTGCGCCGTGACGAGATTGAGAAGCCACTCCGGAACGCGTGGCAAGGACCCCTTGAGGATCTTGCCGGAGACGCGCCCGAGAAGCTGGACGTTTCCAAGCGGCGGGCCGCCCTGTCCGTCCGAGAGATAGAAATCGTTGAACGCGAACGTCTTCTGGTAGACGGAGTCGTTGCGGAATGTCGGCGAGATGCCGATGACGGCCGACGCATTGTGGTTCATGAAGTTGCGGCCGACCTGATCGGACGAGTTCGCAAGACCCCTCTTGTAGCGATCGTTGGCCGACCTCAGCAGAAGAGCCGACGACTGGACTGCGCCGGCCGAGAGTATGACGATCCCGGGCGCGACTGAGAGGGGCTGCCCATCTTTCAGGTAAACGACCTCTTCTATCCGGCCGCTTTGACCGGTTTCCAGCCTGACCACCCGTGCGTTCGTCTCGAGCCTTACGTTTCTGTGCCGCAGAGCAACAGCCAAGGCCGCTGTCTCGGCATCCATCTTTCCGTCCTGGGAATTTGGATGCGCATCCCAAGGCGTCCGCGCTTTTGCCAGCCATTTGTCGAGGTCGATGCCCAGCGGCAAGGATGACGGATGCAGCCCTCTCCTCTTCAACCGGGCTCGCACCTCGGCGATGGCCGGTTCATCCGGCACGGGCGGATAGACATACGGGAGCGAATGATGCGGCTCCGTCGGATCCTCTCCGAGAGTGCCGCGCACGTTGTATAGGCGCTCTGCGCGGCCGTACCACGGCTCGAGAACTTCGTAGGGAAATGGCCAGGCTGGAGAAATACCCTCCTGATGGTGGATAGTTTCAAAATCCTCGCGGCGATAGCGTGAGAGCACCGCACCATAGAATTTCGAATTTCCGCCGACATTGTAGTAATTGCCGGGATTGAAGCCCTTGCCGCCCGCTTCGTACCAGGTCTCCTTCGGGCGAAAACGGCCGCGCTGAAAGATGGCGCGCTGGTCTCTGTTGACGGGATCGTCGGCGATGTGATCGCCGGCCTCGAGGATCAGGATCCGGGCGCCCGTCGCAGCCAGTCCGGCTGCGACCGTCGCCCCGCCCACTCCTGAACCAACGATGACAATGTCGGGTGCGTCGTTCATCTCAACTCCGGGGCTCAAGCGATCCTTGCTTGTGTTTGTGGATCGAAGAAGACGGCCTTGTCGAGGTTGAAGGCGAGGCGGGCGTGCTGTCCGGCGCTGATGCGGGCGTCGGCGCGCAGGCGGGCGACGACCTCCTTGCCGCCGAGCTTGGTGACGGCGAAGGTGTCGGAGCCGGCCGGTTCGACGACCTCGATCAGGCAGTCGTTCTCGGCCAGGGTGCGGGCGTTGCGGTCGGCGCCTTCGGGATCGGTGAGCG
>NZ_JARWKZ010000077.1:0-22147 GCF_050577975.1 Rhizobium sp. BR 315
TTTCTTCTCTCATCTTCAATTGTCAAATAACAGACCAGAAAACCCAGTCGAAATCCATTCCCGCAATCCCAGGCACCTAAGCCCAGAACCATCAATCAGCATCGCAGCCAATCCAGGAAACACTAGAGCGAAAGTCGTCGTCGCCAGCAGCGCCGCCGCCCTCGTCAGTGATCGGGCTTATAGACCCTACCAAACGACATAGTCAACAGCACGATTGTAAAAATTCTGACATTTTTGTAAGTCTCTGAAATTGTTATTTGAATTTCGTTTGTAGCGAAGGATCGTCTGATTTTACCCACAAACGCACCGAAAAAATTGTCCAAATGGTCAAAATTTTAATCCGAGCCGGATGTTTGATCCCGCTTTCGACCATCTCCCCCTTTGAGCGGTCCGTCTACCGCTTTGCGATCTCCCTGATACCGCCGAGCGACGCCATCACAAGCCGCCGACAATAGACCGCAGAAAAATCGAGATTTTACATGAGATTCCTGTAAAATACTGGGAAGGGAGGAAACAATGCATATGACAAGACCAGAAAGCATCATTGAAGTCAGCGTCGATAGCGCCAACGGACGCCGCGCGCTCGGCATCATGACCATGCGCCAGGCATTGAATTTGCCTGACCTGCCGAGGCTCACCTATACGCACCCGGATCCGCTCAAAGCGGCTGAAGGCATCGTCCTCAGCCGGGAAGAGCTCAAGACGTTTCTGACTTGCCATTGAGCCGACGGCGCGGCGCGCCACATTGATCGCACGGCTAGGGCGAGGATAGTGCTCGTCCGGGCGGTCGTCAGGCTGCTTTTCTTTCGATTGCCGCAAGCGGCAGCAATACGACAGCGTTGAGCCCGCCGCCGTCGCGATCCTCCAGACAAAGCGCGCCACCATGCGCATCGAGAATCTGCCGGACGATTGCCAGCCCCAACCCGCTACCGCCGAGGTCGCGGTTGCGGGACTCTTCCAATCTGACAAAAGGTTCGAGCACTTCCTTGCGCAACTCTGCCGGAATGCCCGGCCCGCGATCGCCGATGGTGATGACGCCTTGGTCGCCACGCTGCTCGACGCTGATATCGGCACGGCCACCATAGCGCAGTGCATTGTCCATGAGATTGTCCAGCACCCGTATCAGGGCCGTCTCGGACATAGCCACAGCCAGGGGCTGCCCCAGCAGCGAGAAAGCAATAAGGCCGGAGCCGTCCAGACGCTCGGCAACATGTGAGCAGATGGCGGCATCGAGATCGACGATATTCTTGCCATCCGACACGACCGTGCTGCGGGCAAATCCCAGTGCATCCTCGACGAGACGCTGCATGGCCTCGACGTCGGCGATGGCGCGGTCGCGATGCGGCGTATCCGGCATCATTTCCATGCGCAAGCGAAAGCGCGTGAGATAGGTCCGCAGATCGTGCGAGATCGCCCCGAGGATCAGGGTGCGGTTATTGACCAGGGCGGCGATGCGCAGCTGCATCGCGTTGATGGCCTTGATCAGCATGCGGAGTTCGCAGGCGCCCCTTTCGGGGATCGGCACCGGTTGCAGGCCGTTGCCGATGGAATTGACGGTGCGGGACAGCCGCGTCAGCGGCCTGGTTTCTCGCGCCACGGCAACGATGGCGATAACCGCGACCAGCATGCCTAGGACGCCGGCAATGAGGCCGACGGGAACGCCGTGCAGACGTACGGTCGGCGCATCGTTGAGATTGAAGACGGCGACCTTGCCGCCGGCGACACCGATAGACACCTCGACGATCCGGTCCGGCGCGCCGACGGAGAACCAGCCCTGCGGTCTTGCCGACAGCGAACGTATGTTGAAATAGCGATTGCCGAAAGCGATGCTTGCGAATTCTCGCGCCAGTTTGTCGGTCAGCGTCATATCAGACGACTCTTCGCCCTGCTCCGGCGCGGGGATATCGATCAGGCGAAGCGCCAGGCCATTGGCATTCAGGGCACGCACGGCTTTCGGCTGCGCCTCCGGCGAAATGGCATCCAGAAGACGGATCGCTGACTTGACCTGCATTGCTGGCGAGATCTCGGGATTGAGCGGCGTATCCGGCTTCAATTGGGCCGCAGCGAACGCCGCAAGCTGGATGACGAACAATGCCACGGCGACGATCATGATGATGCGGGCGACGAGGCCGAGTTTCAGCATGGCTCAGACATCCTTCACGTCGGTGGTGAGGAGATAGCCGGCATTGCGCACGGTGGTGATGATGTGGGCGCCATCCGGCAGGCAGTGCCCAAGCTTGGTGCGAAGGCGCGAGACCGTCACGTCGATGGTGCGGTCGAAAGGATCGGCGCCGCGTCCGCGCGTCCAGTCAAGCAATTGATCGCGCGACAGGACGCGCCGCGGCCTTTCGAGAAAGCAGACGAGCAAATCGAACTCCGCCGTCGTCAGATGCACGATGCGCTCGCCTTCCATCTCGATTACCCGGCCGTCGAGATCGACGGTCAAGCCGGCGAAACACTTGCGCCGCGCCGGAACGGCACTCTCTTCCGAGCGCTCCGGGCCGGAGCGACGCAGGATGGCGCGAACACGCGCCAGAAGCTCGCGCGGATTGAAGGGTTTGCCGAGATAATCGTCGGCGCCCATCTCGAGGCCGAGGATACGATCGATATCCTCGGTCTTCGCCGTCAGCATGAGGATCGGCACCTGGCTGCGGGCACGGATGCGGCGACAGGCCGAGAGGCCGTCCTCGCCCGGCAGCATCAGATCGAGAATGATGAGATCGGGAAAACCCTTGACAAGAATGCGGTCCATCGCGGCAGCGCTGTCTGCAGCCTGCACGGCAAAGCCCTCGCGGCTCAGGAACTCTTCCAGGAGCGCTCTAATCTCGCGGTCGTCCTCGACCAGAAGAAGCGATGCGGAAACCATGGCCCTCCATGCGGGGCGGAAGGTGCTTTTGGCAACAGGGAAACCGCCGACGTTACAAACTGTAACAAATCTCGGCCGTTTTGAAAAATCCCAGCAAAGGAAGCAGTACAGTTTTCCTGGCAACGTCATCCCTCCGGAGCGAATGGCGGCAGCCGCTTGCCGTCTACCCGACCCCATCGCCCGCTCCGGCCCAAGGCAGGGCTCGCATCCACGAAATGCGAGCCCTGCCGCCCCATCTTCCGACAATGCGATTTGCCTCGCGGCCATCCTCGTGCGAAAGGATTGCTCTTCGGGGCACCGCGCCCAACCACTCCAGCTACGAGCACGAGGCAAGACCGTTGAGCCAACGGCATTCACCGCAGCGGTCCGGCAGGACGGCGAAAGGCAGACAGGAGCCCGACGGCAAGCGTGTGACCTTGCCGCGGGCGCTTTCCAAGCTCGGCTATTGTTCCCGCACCCAGGCGGAGACGCTGATCTCGGCGGGCCGCGTGACAGTGGACGGCCGCAAGGTCACGGATTCGTCGACCTGGGTCGATCTGGAACATGCTCAGTTTGCCGTCGACGGCGTTGCGATATCGGCCGAAGAGAAGCTCTATTTCATGCTGAACAAGCCGCGCGGGCTGGTGACTACCCGCGACGATCCCGAGGGGCGGCCGACTGTCTATGATTGCCTGAAAGATGTCGATGCACGGCACCTCGCCCCTGTCGGACGGCTGGACAAGGCGAGCGAAGGCCTGCTGCTCTTCACCAACGATACCGTATTGGCGCAGGCCCTGCTCGATCCGGTCGGTCATGTCGGCAAGGTCTATCATGTCCAGGTCGACCGCATCATGGACGAGGAGCAGCTCGCGCGCATGGAACGCGGCATCATCGACGATGGCGAGCTTTTGACAGCCAGCTCTGCTCAGCTGTTGCGCAGCGGCGATCGCAACAGCTGGATCGAAGTGGAGCTCAAGGAAGGTCGCAACCGGCAGATCCGGCGGATGCTGGAAGCCCTCGGCATCGAATGCCTGCGGCTGGTGCGTGTCACCTTCGGCACGGTGGAGCTCGGCGATTTGCCGAAGGGCGCGGTCCGCGCCTTGACGGAGGGCGAAATCCTGCGGCTCCGCCAGCGCGCGGACTTGAAGACGAACGGACAAAATGGAGCGAAGGCAAAACGCAATGCAGCCTCATGATTTCTGGCAGGAACTCCATCCGCCGCAGAGCTTTTCGGCAGCAGAAGGGTGCCGCGATTTCTATGTGGCCGAATTGCCGGATGGGCGCCAGCTGCGGTTGCCGATCCGCGTTCTCGCCGATGGTGAGCACGCGCTGGCATCGCTGATCGTCAACCAGGCCAGTTTTGCCGTGCAGGAGGCACTGGCCGAGGCGCTGGCGGCGCGGATTGCCGACCATGATATCGAGGTCGTTGCCGGATTGCCGACGCTTGGTCTGACCCTGGCAAGCGCGGTCGCGCGGGCTCTCGGCCACGCGCGCTACGTGCCGCTCGGCACCTCGCGCAAATTCTGGTATCGCGACGAGCTGTCGGTTTCGCTTTCGTCGATCACCACACCGAACCAGGAGAAGCGCCTTTATATAGATCCGCGCATGCTGCCGTTGCTGGAGGGCAAGCGCGTGGCGCTGATCGACGATGTCATCTCCAGCGGCGCCTCGATCGTTTCCGGCCTGGCGCTCGTCGCCTCATGCGGCATCGAGCCGGTGGTGATCGGTGCGGCCATGCTGCAATCGGAGCGCTGGCGGGAGCGCGTCGATGCGGACGGCAAGCAATGGAGCGAGCGGATCGTCGGCGTCTTCTCCACGCCGATCCTCGAGCGAAGCGAAAACGGCGCTTGGCGGCGGCCGGGCTGAGCGCTCTTTGCCACGCCGGCATAGGACAAGAACCGGCTCATATATTATAGTATGTGAAAATCATTCCGATTCCCGCCGCAATGCGCTAAGGGTCCGCTCAAGAAGCATCCGTCGGGCGGATGCACGAGCCTGTTGGTGGACGCGTTGCGAATTCTTTCCGAAGCCCATTTCCCGGAACTGCCCAATTACTATCGCGGCAAGGTGCGCGAAAATTACGACCTGCCGGACGGTAGCCGCATCATCATCAGCACCGACCGGCTCAGCGCTTTCGACCGCATTCTCACCTGCATTCCCTATAAGGGGCAGGT
Source organism: Rhizobium sp. BR 315 (assembly GCF_050577975.1). NCBI lineage: Bacteria > Pseudomonadati > Pseudomonadota > Alphaproteobacteria > Hyphomicrobiales > Rhizobiaceae > Rhizobium > Rhizobium sp. BR 315. Next base: position 5,020 of record NZ_JARWKZ010000077.1, read on the forward strand.
GCTGACGCAGACAGCGCGCTACTGGTTCGAACAGACGCGCGATATCTGCCCGAACCACATCATCGACTATCCGGACCCGAACGTCGTCGTCGGCAAGCGGTTGAACATCCTGCCGGTAGAAGTGGTCGTGCGCGGCTATCTCGCCGGCACCACGGGCACCTCGATCCTGACGCTCTATAAGAAGGGTGAGCGCGAGATGTACGGCATCACCTTGCCTGATGGCATGCGCGACAACCAGATCCTGCCAGAGCCGATCATCACGCCGACCAGCAAGGAATTCGATGGCGGCCATGACGAGCCGCTGACGCCGACCCAGATCGTCGAGCATGGACTTCTGACGAAGGAACAATGGCAGACGCTTGCGGATTATGCCCTGGCATTGTTCGCCCGCGGGCAGGAGATCGCCCGCGAGCGGGGGCTGATCCTCGTGGACACGAAATATGAGTTCGGCACCGACGAAAACGGCACGATCATCCTGGCTGACGAGATCCATACGCCTGACAGCAGCCGCTATTGGCTGGCCGACAGCTATCAGGAGCGTTTCGAAAAGGGCGCGCGTCCGGAGAGCTTCGACAAGGATTTCGTAAGGGCCTGGGTCACCGAGCGCTGCGATCCCTATAAGGACGAGATTCCCGAAATTCCGCTCGACCTCGTCGAGCAGACGTCGAAGGTCTACATCCGCGCCTATGAAGCGATTACCGGCGAGCCTTTCGTGGCCGACGATCGCGGCGCGACACCGCGCGACAGGGTTCGCACAAGCCTGGCTCGCTATTTCCGGTAGGTATAGGCTAACCGAATCAGTACCCCGAACGCCATGCGGAAGGTTGTATTGACCGCTATATCGGGTATTTCCCGCAGCCCTGAATAGGGCGCGGAAGGGTATGCTTTTTGCAACACTTCATATTTTTTTTACTCAGACCCTGCTATTTCACCCGATCACACATATGTTCGCGTTCGAGTTTTCGTAAAAGCCACTGTGCTATTGCAAAACTCATTGCTAGATTGACGACGACCGCTTCGGGTCATTTGTTGTACTGCGTAAGACTGGAGCGCCGAAACACATGGGGTCAGTTCGGCCCTTTAAAACACTGATCAGTAAATTGAATTGTGGGACAATGTGATGGTTTCCATTCGTACTGCCGCCCCCGCCCTGCTGCTTATTCTGGCAGGTTGCGTCACCGGCCCAGACCATAAGCCACCGGAAATGCCTCTGCCGGCCAAGTTCTCGGAGGGCGGTACGAAAATCAACGGCGATATCGCCGGTTCACAATGGTGGACCGCTTTTGGCGACTCCAGACTGAACGCGTTTGCTTCCCAAGGGCTCGCGCAGAACCTCAGCATCCAGCAATCGCTGGAACGCATCAATCAGGCTGAAGCTGCAGTCGTTACGGCAGGTGCCGGCGGCCTTCCAAGCCTGACCGTCACCGGCGACAACACCACCAGCGGCCAGAAGGGCTCGCTGCGTACCCAGACCGGAACACGAAACGTCACCGGCGGCAGCGCCTCGGTTTCGTGGCTGCTCGACCTCTGGGGTCAGTATCGCCGTGCACGGGAAGGCGCCAACGCGTCGCTCGACGCAGCCTACTCCAGCGTCGATACTCAGCGCCTGACTTTCCTGCAGGATCTGGCCAAGAGCTATGTCAACGCCCGTTACTACCAGGCGCTGGTGTCGATCGCTCAGGAAAACCTGAAGTCCCGGCGCGACACGCTTTCGCTGACCAAGTTCCAGCTCGAAGCTGGTGCTGCATCCCGCCTCGACGTCGTTCAGGCCGAAGGCCTCGTCAACTCGACGCTTTCGACCATTCCTGGCTTTGAAATCAGCTATCGTCAGGCGGTGCATCATATCGCAACGCTGCTCAATGTTCCTTCTGCCACTGTCATCGCGCAGATGCAGGGCGGCGGCAAACAGCCTGTATTCCGTGGCAGCGTCCGCAGCGGCATTCCTGCCGATCTCATCCGCAATCGTCCGGACATCCGCATAGCAGAGCGCAATCTCGCTGCTGCCACCGCCCAGATCGGCGTGGCGGAAGCAAAGCTCTTCCCGTCGATTTCGCTCAGCGGCGCGATTTCACCCTCCTATATCCATAATACCGGATCCTCCAGCGGCGGCCTGACCAGCTGGTCGTTCGGCCCGACGCTGAACCTGCCGATCTTCGACGGCGGCGCACTGCGTGCCGGTGTCAAGAACGCTGAATCGTCGAGCCGCGAACAGTACATCGTCTGGAAGCAGACGGTGACGGGTGCCGTCGAACAGGTTGAAAACGCCCTGTCGGCCGTCAGCCGCGATGCTCAGACGGTTGCTGCTCTGCATGCCCAGGTCAAATCCTATCAGGAAGCCCTGCAGCTCTCGACCGCGAGCTATAAGGACGGCGCGTCCTCACTGCTCGACGTTCTCGACGCTCAGCGTAACGTGACCTCTGCTCAGCAGAGCCTAGCACAGGCCGTTCAGCAGAGCGCTCTCGACTACATCTCGCTGAACATTGCCATCGGTGCCGGCTACGTGCCGGCCAGCAAGGCAAACGTGGCTCAAGTCCCGGCCGCGGCTCCTGCCAAGGTCATCAAGGCTTCGGTCAAGAAGGCGAGCTAACGATATTGCGCAGGCCCGCTGGCCGCGCAGCTTAAATTTTGAAAGCCGCCGCAGTCACCTGCGGCGGTTTTTCTTTTGGCGGCAAAGAGCACTGAAATTGAAAATGGCGCGTTCCTGCTTTCGCAAGAAACACGCCATCGCCATCAAAACAAAAAGGCCGGAAAAATCCGGCCTTTCGTCATCCGCCTTCGCAACAGTGCCAGTACATCCGTGGTCAAAGGAAAAGCGGAACTGCAGCCAGATTGATTGTGAAAGGTTAACGAGAGGTCAACTTCCTTCAGCAATCCCGAAGGACGAAACGGCTCGCTTTCAAGCGCGCCCGCCATCCATAGGCTGCATGACTGAAACCTATATCGGAAAGCAAGGTGGCGATTTCAAGGCCGCGACGATCTTTTCCTTCCGGCATTTCCTCTCGCCGGTCGCAAAAGAGGAAAAATGCTAAAGCGGCAGTAATCCGTCGAATAGCAAGCGGGCCTTACTAAAAATCCCATGACTTCCGCGCGTGTCGCACGCTGCCGTTCAAGCTGCATTCATGCAGATACTTTTAAAACACAGGCAAAGATTGCAGATGCAACGCGTTATCCTATCATATTCGGTGCATGCGCAGGTCTTTATATTGCCGGAATTGGAAAGTCATACCGAATGGCGCCGGGGTAGGCGCACCACATACGGAACGGGCACAGGCGGCGATGTCGCAACGATGGTGTGCAAAGGGAGAATATTCATGAGGTTCAAGGTTCTCGCCGTGAGCTTGCTGGCCGCATTCATTGCGCTGCCGGCCATCGCGGAAGCAGCGGAGGGCTTCGCCACCGCAAACGTCAACATGCGGTCAGGTCCGAGCACTGCCTATCCGGCGGTAACAATGATCCCCGTCGGCGCAACACTGCAGATCAACGGCTGCCTTAACGAAACTCCCTGGTGCGACGTCTCGTTCTATGGCGGTCGCGGATGGGTCGCCGGCCGCTATATTCAGGCGACCTACCAATCGCGCCGCATCTATGTCGGCCCGCAATATTACCGGCCGCTCGGCATCCCGACCATTGTCTTCAATTTCGACGACTACTGGGGTCGCTATTATCGCGGCCGCGACTTCTACCGCGATCGTGACCGCTGGCGCCGTGGCCCGGGCTGGGTCGACCGCCGTCCGGACAACAACTGGGATCGCAATCCGGGATGGGATCGCGGGTCTGATTGGAATAACGGACCGGACCGCAACTGGGACCGCCGCCCTGACCGCAATCGCGACTGGAACAACGAGCCGGATCGCGACTGGGGCCGTCGCCCCGACCGCAATTGGGACGGGCAGCGTGATGGCAATCGCGACTGGGGCCGCCGCCAGCCTGACAGCAACCAGGACTGGGGTAACCGCCCGGATCGCCCACGCGTCGAACCGCAGCGGCCGCCCCAGGTTCAGGTTCAGCCGCAACCACAGCCACAGCCGCCAATCAATCCACGGGCAGGTCAGCCCGGTCCTTACAGCCCCGACCACAAGGATTGCCCGGCATCGGAACCGGATTGCCGCATGACCCCCAGAGGCTCAAACCGCTGATGGCGGCAGCACGCCGCTATTCTTGAGATAGCCAAAGGCCAGCGACTCTGAAAGTCGCTGGCCTTTTTGCTGGAACACATTGCATTTGAAGAGTGTACGCCCTCCGCATGACGCTAGGGCAGCGCGAATATGGATGCCTTTGCGGGAATGGCGCATTCTTGAACGTTCCGGCCCTTATGACGCTTCCGCCGGCTCACAGGAGCCGAGCGATCAAAACGCCGGACAGGAACGTTGTGCGTCAGTGCATCTTCAGATGCGCTTCCCGCGTCGCCGAAATGAACATTTCCCGAGCTTCCTCGGCGGACTTGCGACCGTCGATCGCTGCACGGCAGACACTTCTTGCCGCTACATACAACGGACCGCGCCGGTCAGGCCAAAGATTGGCCATGCAATTCAGGGCCTCCGACGGCCCCGTCACGATCTGGAAACTACCTTGAGCAAAACCGATTTCGATTGGATTGCTCCATTTGATGTGTCGCATGAACACTCCTCCTCACGCGCTACCAAACCGTCTGGATCGTCCTCCAAGACAGCCAGATTACAGTACTATAACCTCGATCAGACTATTCGAAAATACGGAAATTTGCGCGCTCCACGCGAAGTATCGCGCATGCGATCGGAATGGTTCTGCCAGCACATGAGGCACAGAAAACCAATTCCAGTGATCGTTTTTAGGGAACCGAGCATAGGTGCGGACATCCTCCGAGGTGGCGCGCAGGTGACCTATCTTTCGCGCGCGATCCGCTTTGCCTCGGCCGGCGAGAAGCCGGCGCGGCGGGCAAGCCACTCCAACCCGAGAATCCGGTCGATCAGGTCGGCCAGCCATTGTTCGAAACGCTTCCACATCAACATAGCCTCCACCGCTACAAACCTTTCGGCTGTGACGGCCCACGATGAGCATCGCGCCAAGCCAGCTCATCCGGTTCAACGGAATTGTGGCGGCCTCTGCGCGTTGGAGAGCAATTCCTGCTTTGTCGCGAAGTCGCCAAACAGCTTTTTCAGCCTGGCTTCCTCCTCCTTGCCGATCCGGTGGCGCCGAGCGAAGTCCTCTACGCTCCAGACCTCCCGCAGCTTGCTCTCGCAGACGTCCTCAACCTTGATCAACGAACTCATGCGCTCGTCCCTTCGTCTTTGTGGTTGGGTAAATGCGCCAGACCGCGGAAAAGTTCCTTGACCGGCCGTGTCAGGCATCGCAGAAACCGCTGTCAGAGGTGGATCGGAAATGTTCTTAATCCCTCCTTAAATCGCCGCATTTAAAGTTCAGGCGGGATTTGATGTCTTCGCGAGGGGTTCGTGGGCGAATGGCAGGCGGCCGCCTGTCCCGCAATCCGGGATCCATTTTTGAGATGGCATGCCGGTACAAAAGCGACCGCATGCGCTAAAGCACATATGCCGCCGCTCTGATCAGCCTGATAGAAGACACGATAACGCTAGGCATCGAGGTACGACCGACCCGCAATGGCAGATAAGAAAAAGTCACGCCAGAGGATAGAACCATCCTTTTCCAGCGGTCGGGAACGCATCGATGACGGATTCAGTGCCGGCGAACGCATCGTCGGCCACAGGCGCGCGGCCAAGCGGTACGAAGAGCCGGAACCCGACGAAGATGAAGACGACGAATACGAGGACGAGCCGGTGGTTGAGAAACCTCGCCGTTCGCGCAGCCGCCGCAAGCCGGCCCGACGTGCGCCGCGCCGCGGCTTTTTCGGCTTCATCCGGGCGACGATCTATTGGGGTCTCGTGCTTTGCCTCTGGGCGGGTATCGGCCTTGCCGGCCTTGTTGCCTATTACGGATCGCGCATGCCGAGCGCCAGCACCTGGTCCATTCCCGAACGGCCACCGAACGTCAAGATCACCGATCTCGACGGAAGCCTGATTGCCAATCGCGGCACAACGGGCGGCGAGGCCGTGACGCTCAGCGACATGTCGCCCTATATCCCGGAAGCCATCATCGCCATCGAGGATCGCCGCTTCTATTCCCATTTCGGCTTCGATCCGATCGGCCTCGGCCGCGCCGTCGTGACCAACGTCGTGACGGGACACGCAGCCCAGGGCGGCTCGACGCTGACGCAGCAGCTCGCCAAGAACCTCTTCCTCTCGCCGGACCGCACGCTGGAACGCAAGGTGCAGGAAGTGCTCCTGGCCCTGTGGCTGGAGCATAAATACGCCAAGGATCAGATCCTGACGATGTATCTGAACCGCGTCTATTTCGGTTCGAACGCCTATGGCGTCGAGGCGGCCTCGCGGCGCTACTTCAACAAGTCGGCCAAGGAGGTCAATCTCGGCGAGGCCGCCATGCTGGCCGGCCTGGTCAAGGCGCCGTCGCGGCTGTCGCCCGCTCGCGACCCTGCCGCCGCCGAGGCGCGCGCCCAGCTGGTGCTGCAGGCCATGCGCGATCAGGGCTTCATCAGTGAATCCGACATCAAGACGGCGATGGCACAGCCGCCGACGCGGTCGAAGAGCTACTGGAGCGGCGCGGAAAACTACGTCGCCGACATGGTCATGGATCAGCTGCCGAAGCTGATCGGCGGCGCTGTCAAGGAAGACCTGATCGTCGATACCACCCTCGACATGTCACTGGAAGAAAAAGCCGAGAGGGCACTGAGCGACGTGCTTGAAAAGGACGGCAAGAAACTGAACGCCTCGCAGGCCTCGCTCGTCTCCGTCGATGCGACAGGCGCCGTCCGCGCCCTGGTCGGCGGCCGTGATTACGCCCAGAGCCAGTTCAACCGTGCGGTCACCGCCAAGCGCCAGCCCGGCTCGGCCTTCAAGCCCTTCGTCTATACCGCGGCGCTGGAAGCGGGCCTGACGCCCAATTCGATCCGCAACGACTTGCCGGTCAAGATCGGCAATTGGGCGCCGGAGAATTACGAACAGCGCTATAGCGGCCCGGTGACGCTTGCGACCGCCGTGGCGAAATCGCTGAACACGGTTGCCGTCCAGCTCGTCGCCGAGGTCGGTCCCGAGCAGGTGATCAAGGTGGCGCACAGGCTCGGCATCGAATCCGATCTGCAGGCCAACGCCTCGATCGCGCTCGGCACCTCCGAAGTCTCGCTGCTGGAACTCACCTCCGCCTATGCCACCTTCATGAACGGCGGCTTCAAGGTGGCGCCGCACGTCATCACCAAGGTGACGACCGCCTCCGGCAAGGTGCTCTACCAGGCCAATACCGACAATCCGCAGCGGGTGCTGAACCCGGATATCGTCGCCAACATGGACACGATGATGGCCGGCGTCATCGCGTCGGGAACCGGCAAGGCTGCCCGCATTCCCGGTTGGCAGGCCGCCGGCAAATCGGGCACGACGCAGTCCTTCCGCGACGCTCTGTTCGTCGGCTTCACCAGCCATCTGACGACAGGCGTCTGGTTCGGCAACGATGACGGCAAGTCGATGCGCAAGGTGACCGGCGGCGGGCTGCCGGCAAAGGCGTGGAAGGAATTCATGATCGCCGCCCACAAGGGCATCACGCCGACGCCGATCTTCGGTGGCGGCCAGATCATCGACAGCGGCTTGCCGATGGCACAGGCGGAGCCGTTGGGCGACCAGCCGACGACGATCGGCAACATCATCTCCGGCGCGGGCAATGCGGGACAGCCGACCTTGCAGCAGCGGCCGTCGCAACAGCCGATCCAGCCACAGGTCGTCAACCAGACCGCAGCGAATGAAGACCCGCAGGATCTGCCGCCGGCAAACCTCACCGACGACACCAACCCCTATAGTTCGAATCCCTACAATTCGAACCCCTATGACAGCGAGATCCCGCCCGCCGATGTCGGCGACAGCGGCCCGCCTAGGGCAGCTCGACCGCATCGCACCTCGCTGCTCGACGTGATCCTCGGCCGATAAAATCGCAATTTTCCACCTTGCCGCTTGCATGGCTGCGGCAAGGCTGCTCAAATACGCGATTGCTTTAAATCCACGGGCTCTTGGCGCAACTTCGGCCATGTGGAATTTGGGCGACAAACCATTCGTTTTGCTGGATTCCGGGTGATTTCCTGCCTTGCAGTCAGTAAAACCGCTACTTATATACGCGGCATCACCGCAGTCATGGCTGCGCAATCCTCAAGACCATCCCGTAAGGGGCTGTCAATGGAATGCCTGACAGGGGTTCCGACGGCTTGCTTCAAGGAGAGAATGATATGGCAAAAGTAATTGGTATCGACCTTGGAACCACAAATTCCTGCGTCGCCGTCATGGACGGTAAAGACGCGAAAGTGATCGAGAATGCCGAAGGCGCCCGCACGACCCCCTCTATGGTCGCCTTCTCCGACGACGGCGAACGTCTCGTCGGCCAGCCGGCCAAGCGCCAGGCTGTCACCAACCCCACGAATACCCTCTTCGCTGTCAAGCGCCTGATCGGCCGCCGCTACGAAGATCCGACCGTCGAGAAGGACAAGCACCTCGTTCCCTTCACGATCGTCAAGGGTGACAATGGCGACGCCTGGGTCGAAGCCCAGGGCAAGGGCTATTCGCCCGCACAGATTTCCGCAATGATCCTTCAGAAGATGAAGGAAACCGCCGAATCCTATCTCGGCGAAAAGGTCGAAAAGGCTGTCATCACCGTTCCTGCATACTTCAACGACGCTCAGCGCCAGGCAACCAAGGATGCCGGCAAGATCGCCGGTCTTGAAGTCCTGCGCATCATCAACGAGCCGACCGCTGCAGCACTTGCCTACGGTCTCGACAAGAAGGACGGCAAGACCATCGCCGTTTACGACCTTGGCGGCGGCACCTTCGATATCTCCATCCTGGAAATCGGCGACGGCGTCTTCGAAGTGAAGTCGACCAACGGCGACACCTTCCTCGGCGGTGAAGACTTCGACATGCGTCTCGTCGAATATCTCGTTGCCGAGTTCAAGAAGGACAACGGCATCGACCTCAAGGGCGATAAGCTTGCTCTGCAGCGGCTCAAGGAAGCTGCCGAAAAGGCCAAGATCGAACTTTCGTCCGCCCAGCAGACCGAAATCAACCTGCCCTTCATCACGGCAGACGCTACCGGCCCGAAGCACCTGACGCTGAAGCTGACCCGCGCGAAGCTGGAAAGCCTGGTCGACGATCTCGTCCAGCGCACCATCGCTCCGTGCAAGGCAGCCCTCAAGGATGCCGGCGTCACGGCTGCCGAGATTGACGAAGTCGTTCTCGTCGGCGGCATGAGCCGCATGCCGAAGGTACAAGAAGTCGTCAAGCAGCTGTTCGGCAAGGAACCGCACAAGGGCGTCAACCCGGATGAAGTCGTCGCGCTCGGCGCCGCCATCCAGGCCGGCGTTCTGCAGGGCGACGTCAAGGACGTTCTGCTGCTCGACGTAACCCCGCTGTCTCTCGGCATCGAAACGCTCGGCGGCGTCTTCACCCGTCTGATCGAACGCAACACGACGATCCCGACGAAGAAGTCGCAGACCTTCTCGACTGCCGATGACAACCAGTCGGCCGTGACCATCCGCGTATCGCAGGGCGAGCGCGAAATGGCCGCCGACAACAAGCTGCTCGGCCAGTTCGACCTCGTTGGCCTGCCGCCCGCGCCCCGCGGCGTACCGCAGATCGAAGTCACCTTCGATATCGACGCCAACGGCATCGTCCAGGTTTCGGCCAAGGACAAGGGTACCGGCAAGGAACAGCAGATTCGCATCCAGGCGTCCGGCGGTCTTTCCGACACCGACATCGAGAAGATGGTCAAGGATGCCGAAGCCCATGCTGCGGAAGACAAGAAGCGCCGTGAGGGCGTCGAAGCCAAGAACCAGGCTGAAAGCCTGATCCATTCCAGCGAGAAGTCGCTGAAGGATTACGGCGACAAGGTCACCGAAGCCGATCGCACCGCGATCTCGGACGCCATCGCAGCCCTGAAGACGGCAACCGAAGCTTCCGAGCCGAATGCCGACGACATCAAGGCCAAGACCCAGACGCTCATGGAAGTTTCCATGAAGCTCGGCCAGGCGATCTATGAGTCCCAGCAGGCGGAAGCAGCTTCGGGCGATCACTCGGCAGCTGGCAAGGACGATGTCGTCGATGCCGACTACGAGGAAATCAAGAACGAAGACGACCGTAAGCGGTCTGCATAAGCGCGAACCGAAAGGTTCTCGAGGAACTTAGATCCGGCTGCCTTCGGGCAGCCGGAAATCCATTTCCGGGGTCGAATGCTGAATGGCAAAAGCGGATTTTTACGAGACATTGGGCGTCTCCAAGACGGCGGACGAGAAAGAGCTGAAGAGCGCCTTTCGTAAGCTGGCGATGCAATTTCATCCGGACAAGAATCCGGACGACAGCAACGCCGAGCGGAAGTTCAAGGAAATCAACGAAGCCTACGAAACGCTCAAGGATCCGCAGAAGCGCGCAGCCTATGACCGCTATGGCCACGCTGCTTTCGAGCATGGTGGCATGGGCGGTGGCGGCGGTTTTGGCGCCGGCTTCGGCGGCGGCGGCTTCTCCGATATTTTCGAGGATATTTTCGGCGAGATGATGGGTGGCGGACGCTCGCGCGGGCGCTCTTCCGGCGGCCGCGAGCGCGGCGCAGATCTTCGCTACAACATGGAAATTTCGCTCGAGGAGGCCTTCACTGGCAAAACGGCGCAGATCCGCGTTCCGACCTCCCTCACCTGCGACGTCTGTTCCGGCTCGGGCGCCAAGCCCGGCACACAGCCGAAAACCTGCGGCACCTGTCAGGGCTCTGGCCGCGTCCGCGCCGCACAGGGTTTCTTCTCGGTCGAGCGCACCTGCCCGACTTGTCATGGCCGTGGCCAGATCATTCCCGATCCCTGCACCAAGTGTCATGGCCAGGGCCGGGTGACCGAAGAGCGTTCGCTCTCGGTCAACATCCCGGCCGGCATTGAAGACGGCACGCGCATCCGCCTGCAGGGCGAAGGCGAAGCGGGCCTGCGCGGCGGGCCTTCCGGCGACCTTTATATCTTCCTGTCAGTCAAGCCGCATGAGTTCTTCCAGCGCGACGGCGCCGATCTCTACTGCGCGGTACCGATCTCGATGACGACGGCAGCACTTGGCGGCACCTTCGATGTGGCAACGCTCGACGGCACGAAGTCCCGCGTCACCGTTCCCGAGGGAACGCAGGTCGGCAAGCAGTTCCGCCTGAAGGCCAAGGGCATGCCGGTGCTGCGCTCCAGCCAGGTCGGCGATCTCTATATCCAGATCCAGATCGAGACGCCGCAGAAGCTTACCAAGCGCCAGCGCGAGCTGCTGCAGGAGTTCGAGCAGATCTCTTCGAAGGACAACAATCCCGAATCGACGGGCTTCTTCGCCCGCATGAAGGATTTCTTCGATACGTTCAGCGACTGAGCCACGAATCAGATTGTTTCACATGAATCCGGCCGGTGATTCGGCCGGATTTTTTTGTTTGGTGCCGAATCCCCCGCCCTCGTGGTTCGAGACGGCCCTGCGGACCTCCTCACCATGAAGGCTGAATCTCTCATCCGGCCTGCAGTTCACTCTATCCTCATCCTGCACCCACCATTCCACCCTCATCCTGAGCCTGTCGAAGGACAAGGGTGACCCTTGACGGCGCTTCCATTCCATCGACACCGCGGAACCATCGGCAAAATCCTTGCACTTGGGCAGGGTTCGGCATACCCCTCGGCCATCAACACGAATCTCAAAGACCCATGCCGGACAAGGTTTCCATCTCGCGCCTGAAGCTCACCGACTTCCGCAACTATGCGGCGGCGGCGCTGACGCTTGACGAGCGGCATGTAGTGCTCACCGGCGACAACGGCGCAGGCAAGACCAATCTGATGGAAGCGGTTTCGCTGCTGTCGCCCGGCCGCGGCCTGCGCCGGGCCAGCTATACCGATATCACTCGCGTCCATGCACCGGGTGGCTTTTCGATCTTTGCCGAGCTGGAAGGTATGGACGGCACGGTCGAGATCGGCACCGGCATCGACACGACGGACGAATCAACCGCCCGCAAGCTGCGAATCAACGGGACGCCCGCCAAGACGGTCGACGAACTGACCGATCATCTGCGCGTTCTCTGGCTGACGCCGGCCATGGACGGCCTGTTCACCGGCGGCTCTTCGGAGCGCCGCCGCTTTCTCGACCGGCTGGTGCTGTCGCTCGATCCCGCGCATGGCCGCCGCGCCAGCGATTTCGAGCGCGCCATGCGCAGCCGCAACAGGCTCTTGTCGGACGGCCGGTTCGATCCATCCTGGCTTGCCGGCATCGAGGAGCAGATGGCAAGCCTCGGCATCGCCATGGCGATCGCACGGCAGGAGATGCTCGGCCTCCTCTCGCGACTGATTGCCGAAACGCGCGAAGCGACGCCCTTCCCCTCCGCGGCACTGGAACTATCAGGCTTTCTCGACGGTCAATTCGACCGGCCGGCGGTCGATCTGGAAGATGCTTATGCCGCGATGCTGCGAGACGGACGTTACCGGGATGCCGCAGCCGGGCGCACGCTGGATGGGCCGCATAGGGTCGATCTGCTGGTACGCCATCGTGAAAAGGACATGGAGGCGGAACATTGCTCGACGGGCGAGCAGAAGGCCCTTCTGGTCGGCCTGATCCTTGCCCATGCCCGTCTTGTCGGCAATCTGACGGGATATGCGCCGATCCTGCTGCTGGACGAAATCGCCGCTCATCTCGACGAAGGCCGGCGCGCTGCACTTTTCGATCTCGTCAATGGGCTCGGCGGGCAGGCCTTCATGACCGGCACGGACAAGGCCATGTTCTCGGCGCTTGGCGAGCGCGCGCAATTCCTTACCGTTTCGCATGGCGGGATTACAAAATCCTAGCATCTCAAAATCGCCGATCATGATAGGATCGTCGCCATGGACCCTTTGACCTCAGACGAAATCGCCCGCTACCAGCGCCACATCCTGCTGCCCGAAGTCGGCGGAACCGGCCAGCAGAAGCTGAAGGCTGCGCGCGTGCTTGTGATCGGTGCCGGCGGCCTTGGTGCCCCGGTGCTGCAATATCTCGCCGCCGCTGGCGTCGGCACGCTCGGTATTGCCGACGACGACCGCGTTTCGCTCTCCAACCTGCAGCGGCAGGTGATCCACGACACCGGCACCATCGGCGAATTGAAGACGCAGAGTGCCGCCGACGCCATCGCGCGGCTCAATCCGCATGTACGGGTGATCCGTTTCGAGGAGCGCTTCGCGCCCGATACGGCCGCCCGGCATCTTGCCGGCTTCGACCTCGTTATCGACGGCTCCGACAATTTCGATACGCGCTACACCGTTGCGGATGCGACCGAAGCCGCACGCCTGCCGCTCGTCACGGGTGCGGTCGGGCGATTCGACGGATCGGTGACGACGCTGAAGCCCTACGAGAGCGATTCCGACGACGCGGCCAATCCGCGCTATCGCGATCTCTTCCCGGCGCCACCGCCGCAGGGTCTCATTCCCAGTTGCGCCGAGGCCGGCATCATCGGCGCTTTGACCGGAGTCATCGGCACATTGATGGCGATGGAAGCGATCAAGCTCATAACAGGCATCGGCGAACCGCTGATCGGCCGCCTGCTGCTCTACGACGCGCTTGCCGCGCGATTCGAGACCGTTCGTTATCGCCGCAAGCGCGCCAAAGTGGCTGCCGAATGAACAATATCACGCTTCAACGCCTGGATGGCAGCTTTCATCGCTGGAGCGAATTGCTCGATCTTATCCTTGCCTCTTTCGCTTACATGAACGGGCGGATCGATCCGCCCTCATCCGCGCTCGCGCTGACACCGAAGTCTCTTGAGGAAAAAGCGCACAGCGAAATCGGCTATGTCGCGCTGGACGACAACAATATAGTCGGCTGTGTATTTTGCCGCACCGAGCTAGACACCCTCTATATTGGCAAACTCGCCGTCCTGCCAGGCGCGCAAGGCAAAGGGATCGGCAGGCGCCTGCTAACATCGGCGGAAAACGAGGCACGCAGGTTGAACCTTTCCAACCTGCGGCTGGAAACCCGCATAGAGCTCACCGAAAATCACCGCATGTTCGCCGGCTGGGGATTTCGGAAAACCGCCGAAAGTCGTCATGCCGGCTTCGATCGCACCACGTCGATCGAGATGCGCAAGAGCCTGGTTTAGAGCGGTTCAGTTTTTCACGGAATCTGAGAACCGCTAACTTATTGTCTTTACGCAATTCCGGACGGAAAACCGCTGCGCACTTTTCCTGGAATTGCTCTAGCTCAGCGGAACGGCAGCACGCGGTTGGGCGGACGATGGCCGTCGATGAAGGTGCGGATGTTGATGATGACCTTGTCGCCCATGTCGATGCGGCCCTCGAGCGTCGCCGAGCTCATATGCGGCAAGAGTACCACCTTGCCCTCATTGGCGAGCTTCACCAGCTTGGGATTGACGGCCGGCTCGTTCTCGAACACGTCGAGGCCCGCACCGGCGATCTTGCCTTCGCGCAGGATCTTGATCAACGCCGCCTCGTCGATGACATCGCCGCGCGCCGTGTTGACGATGTAGCTCGTCGGCTGCAGCAGTGCCAGGCGGCGGGCGGAGATCAAATGATACGTCGCAGGCGTAGACGGGCAGTTGACCGAAACGATGTCGACGCGGGCGAGCATCTGGTCGAGGCTGTCCCAATAAGTCGCCTCCAGCTCGTCCTCCGTCGCCGGATTGACCCGCTTGCGATTGTGATAATGGATCGAAAGGCCGAATGCCTTGGCGCGGCGGGCGACGGCGGTGCCTATACGCCCCATGCCGACGATACCGATGCGCTTGCCGTGAATGCGGCGGCCGAGCATCCAGGTAGGCGACCATCCGGCCCATTCGCCGGGATTATCCGTCAGAACGCGGGCACCTTCCGCCAGCCGCCGCGGCACGGCGAGAATGAGCGCCATGGTCATGTCGGCGGTATCTTCGGTCAGCACATTGGGCGTATTGGTGACGGTGATGCCGCGCCGGGCGGCGGCTTCCACATCGATGTGATCGGTGCCGTTGGAGAAGCTGGCGATGAGCTTCATCTGCGGACCGGCTTCGCCGATCAGTTCCGCATCGATGCGATCTGTCACCGTGGGCACCAGCACATCGACCGATCGGACTGCCTCAATCAGTTCGGCTTTGGTGCGCGGACGATCGTCAATGTTGAGTTCGGCATCGAAGAGTTCGCGCATCCGCGTTTCCACCGCATCCGGCAGTTTGCGCGTGACGTAGACTCTCGGTTTTTTCTTCGTCGTCATGGAGAGCGGCGATGCCTTGTTCAGATGTTATTAACCAAGAAGCGGGATAATTTTCCCGTTCCGGGTATTTCTACCAGACCCGCAGGCGAAGACAAACAAAACTCGCTGGCGCGATCCGATGATTTGCAACCGGCGGAGCACAAGGGCGATACAAGCGGCGCCCTTGTCATGATGAACGAACGGAAATCCCATGCGTGGCAAGGTATTGAAGTCCTGCGCTATTTTCTCGATCGGCCTGATGATGGCCGTAGCAACGGCGGACCTTGCCGCCGCCCAGGCCGCCAAGGGGCCGAGCGGATTGCCGCTGCCGCGCTTCGTCACGCTGAAATCCAAGCGTGTCAACCTGCGTATCGGACCGAGTTCGGATTACGCCGTGTCATGGCTGTATCTCAAGCAGGGTCTGCCGGTCGAAATCATTCAGGAATACGATAATTGGCGGCGCATTCGCGATGCCGACGGCACCGAAGGCTGGGTCAACCAGTCGCTGCTGTCGGGCCAGCGTTCGGCCATCGCTGCACCGTGGATGAAAGGCAAGGGCAAGGCCGTCTTCGTCAATATGCGCCGCGAAGCCCAACCATCCGCCAGCGTCATTGCCAAGCTTCAACCAGGCGTGATGATGAGCGTTCGCGAATGCACCGGCGACTGGTGCCACGTCACCGCCGACGGCACAGAGGGTTGGGTGGCGCAATCCGAGATCTGGGGCGCCTATCCTGGCGAAGCTTTCAAGTAACGCTCCCTTAGACGTCCCGCTATAAATGCCAAAGCGATCGCGATTTTTCAGATTCGCTTCTTGCGTGTTGAATCTTTGATTTTACACATGTCGTTATCGCAAAACCGCTGCGCACTTTTGCGCGACATGCTTTAGCGCGCAACTTTTCCGGCGCGATGATATGTCCCCGCATCGGAAAAGGAGACAGGTGTCTTGGACTATCTACTGGGCGTTCTGGGCGTTGCAATCGTCGTGTTCGCATCAACGGATGTGGACGACCTCTTCGTTCTTCTAGGCTTCTTCGCCGATCCGAAATTCCGATTAAGGCAGATCATCATCGGCCAGTATCTCGGAATTGCCACTCTCTTTGGCGCAAGCGTCGCCGCCTCGCTTCTCGTGCTCGTCATTCCCGCAACCTATATCGGCCTCCTCGGCTTTGCGCCGATCTATTTCGGTCTGAAGAGGCTATGGGAGGTCTGGAACGGCATCGACACGGGCGACAACCCCGAAGACCATGAGAAGGCTTCGGCCGGACACGGCAATATCGTGGCCGTCGCCCTCGTGACGATCGCCAATGGCGGCGACAATATCAGCGTCTATACGCCGCTCTTCGCCACACGATCCGCCTATGAAATCCTGGGCTTCGGCTGCGTCTTCGCGGTTCTGACGGCAGTCTGGCTCGTCGTGGCACATGCCCTTGTCAATCACCCGAAACTCGGCGCACCGATCAGGCGGCACGGATACAGGGTCGTGCCGCTCATCCTGATCGCGATCGGCATCCTCATCCTCTACGAGGCCGGGACGGCGCGGCTTTTCTGGAGCTAGAGCATATTTCACGGGATCCCAGCGAAAGAGCCGCCCGACGATCTGTCGAAGCGGCTCCCGTTGTCTGTAATCCAGAAGCTTCAGGGGCTAATACGGCGTCTCACTGATCAGAACCCATTTGCCCAAGGCTTTCGTCCGATTGACATGATGCGCCAAGGCTGGCTTTCGAGCTTTCGCCATGCATCGCAGCAATGATCGACGATGTCGTCGTAGGATTTGAAGATACGGTTCGACAGCCAGTTCTCGCGCATGAAGTGCCAGAGGTTTTCGACTGGGTTCAGCTCTGGCGATTTCGGCGGCAGTGGCAGGATGGTGATGTTGGTGGGTACGACCAGAT
>NZ_JARWKZ010000078.1:0-21911 GCF_050577975.1 Rhizobium sp. BR 315
CGTCGGCGTCGGTGTTTGGTGATGCCAAGATGACGACAGCACTCCTCGATCGCCTGACCCATCACTGCGAGATCGTGGAAACAGGAAACGAGTCCTGGCGCTTCAAGAACCGCTCTCAAAGCTAAAGCCGAAGACACCCGCACTTGGCCTACCCTCTGCAACCCCGGCCAGCGCCGGGCAGGCCAAGCGCTGATCGCCTACAGGGGGGTGAAGATTGGACGCCGATAAGGGGTCAATATTCCGAGCCGGTTGACAGACGAACGACCACCGAAGAGGGAGAAGCTTCAAGCGCGAGCAGTTGGTCCAGAATGCTTCTCAAGTCATTCGGTCCATGCTCACCGTCGAGCACCAGCCATTCGAACCCGGCACGGCCGGCGATCGACGCCGCATAGGCGTCGGCAATCGCGAGCCAGAGCCCGAACTGCAATTCCCCGGATACGAGACGCTCTTTAAACCGGTTCCTGAGGGGCGCCGGCAAAGCGGTGTTTTGATCGTCAAAAGGCACGGACGGCCTCCATGCGTTGAGAAGAGGGGGTATGTTGGAGTATCACTCAATTTTCACTAAAATGAATGACGGTGTTGCCGAATCCCTCGACTCGAGCCTCGAAGCGGTCTCCAGGCCTAGCGTCGACCATGGGTCCCAGCGCTCCAGTCAGGATGGCGTCACCGGCCCGCAGGGGGGAACCGAGTTTCTTCAACGTCCGTGCCAGCCAAACAGCGGCGTTGACGGGATGGCCCAGCGAAGCCTCCCCGCGCCCTGACGAGACGAGCTCGCCGTTGCGGTGGAGCGTCATGGCACAGTTAGCCATATCGCCATCGAGGATCGACTTGGGAGAGGCTCCGAGTACGTAGACCCCAGCCGCTGCGTTGTCGGAAACCGTGTCGGCGATTCGGATATCCCAATCGATCAACCGGCAGTCGACCACCTCGATTGCCGCGATCGCAAAGGCGCTCGCCCGCAAGACGTCGCTGAAGTTGATCATGTCCTGGTCAAGATCACGATCAAGGACCAGCATCAGCTCGGCTTCGACGCGGGGACGGATCAATCGATCGAATGGAATCTCGCTCCCATGGCCATACTCCATATCTGAGAAAAGAGTGCCGAAATCCGGTTCGAACACGCCCATCTGCTGCTGTACCGTCTTCGCCGTCAGGCCGATCTTGCGACCCGATACACGCCGTCCAGCTTTGATATGCCGGTCGATATTGTGCTGCTGGATGGCGTAGGCACTTTCGATGTCCTTTTCGGGGATAATGTCTCGAATAGGACGACAAGGTCGAACAGTCTGCTCTGCCTCCCACAAACGATCCGCTGCTTGCCTGATGATGTCCTGAGATACGGTCATTTCGTCCTCGTAAATTCGCTAGGGATGGCGGAATCGCAACGTGGGTCATTCCACCTCGACGACCATCTCTCCTTCCACAGCCATGCCAAGCGCGAGCACATGCGCGCTGAGCGCGCTGCGTGCATGGACGCCTCGGTCTCCAAAAACCTCGACGAACAGGTCGGACATACCATTCATGACGGATGGCTGACCGGTGAAGTCCGGAGTGCAAGCGACCCAGCCGAGCAACTTGGCAATACGCTTTACCCGGTCGAGCGATCCAATTTCCGCCTCAAGAGCGGCGAGAAGGTTCAGTCCCGTTATGCGAGCGGCCTTGTAGCCTTCCTCTGGGCTGAGATCGGCTCCCACTACGCCTTTGTAGACGACTTCGCCGTCAACAATCGGCCCTTGCCCCGAGATGAACACGAGGCGTCCAGTCGTCGTGACGGCACCGACATAATTCCCGGCGGCTTTGCCGACCTTAGGCAACGTCAGGCCGAGGTCTTTAAGGCGTTCTTCGATCTGAGACATGCATGATCCCTCTTGTGGCGAACAGTGGCCGTGCGACGGGTTGTTTCGGGCCTTGAATTGAGTCAATGCCAAACCACTCCGCGCGGCGAAATACCAAGTTCTCTATTTCGATGCGATGCATTCAACTTCAACCCGTGCATCAAGTGCTAAGCCTGACGCGGCAAATGCGCTTCGCGCCGGGTACTTGCTTTCTTCGAATGAGGACAAGTAGATTTTGCTGAACGCCGGCAGTTCTGACATATCGGCCATAATTACCAGGCACTTGACGATATCGCTCATCTCGTAGCCACTGGCTTCGATGCTGGCCTTGATGTTCGCCATCGTCTGCTTAGCCTCAGCCTCGATGCCGCCTGGGACCAGTTTCTGCGTGCTGGGCTCCAGCCCCACTTGACCCGACATGTAAAGGGTGTCGCCCACCCGTACCGCTTCTGAGAACGGAGGCGAGCCTTGCAGCACTTTACCGGAGTTGAGACCGACAATTTCCGATGCCTGCGCCGAATTGCCCAGCAGCAACGCGGTGCATACGATAGACGCCGCCGCTTTCAGAGAACTCACCACCTTGAGACACCCCTCTTCCGTCCAAAAGATAACCGCCAGCTGCACCGTCCACACTCGTTTTGGCGCCACGGATTGGCTCAATGCGAATTTTTAGAACTCGCAACAATGGAGATCAGTCATAGAGGTGAGGACACTTCGTTGAAAACCGTTAAAGCGTCACGAGACACTTTTGCAACGAATAGGTGCTTGGAATTGTCTGAAAACGTCTCAGATCCAGGCTACGCAGTTCTTGGTCCAGCAATTAGTGAATCCAATTCCGAATCGCGAGCCGGCGCCCTGCCAGTTGATTTCCACAATGTTCTGACACCTATTTCGATTTGACATTGATCCATTCGGTCGCGGCGAAACCGTTGACGAATTGGCTATATCAATATCGGAGCAGGTCACGACGAACTGCAAAACCGGATCAGATCACGGCCCAAATGGACAGCGCTTGCCTTTTCCCGCGAGCAGACGGCAAAATTCTGAAGGCAGGGTACCGTCCCATCCTAAGGTTTGTGTGGTTAGAGCTCGCCAGTGAGAAACTGCGCCCGCCCACAACCAAATGACCAGTCCTCGTCGGAATTCTCCACGAAGGAAATCATCACGTCGGATGCCTGGATTCCACACGTCTTGTCGAGCGCAACGCAGAGATTGTGGTAGAAATCGACCTTTGCCTGTCTGCCGCGCGGTCGAGAGACGACCTCGACAAGCACGAATTTTTCCGTTCGCGGAATGCCAAGTCCGGTATCGAGAGCTTGCAGATAGGGATACTGGTATTCGGAAACGATCTGGTACCGGTCTGCCTTCGGCACGTTAAATGAATGAACCATGGCTTTGTGAGCAGCGTCGAGCAGCAGGCTGACTTCATCGGCCGAGCGTCCCTTGTAGAGATGAAACTTCAGCAGCGGCATTGCAGCCCCCAAAGGTTGTCGCCAGATGGCTCAGCCAAATCGCAATATGTTGGCGGCTCACGCCAACGATGCATCGATAAAATCGAAAGGTCGGCGAATTTCCCTCTCGAGCGTGCCTGGCCCTTGAACGGCGGAGCTTGTACGGCCGCAATAACGTCAGGCATCGCTCCCGCTTCGTGAGGCGAAATTCTATCGAAGAGCCGCGGCCAAGATCGTTGTGCGGCTCGACTCCCAAACAGCAAAACCCTTTCGCGAAGTCCAGAAACGACTCGTAGGATAGGTGTGGGCAGTCTTCTGATTGAGCGCTCTTTAGATCATGTCGCGTCCCGCTCCATGATCCATTCGACTTCCGACGCGGGAATGAAGCGCCATTTGCGCAGCGGTCCGGCCATGACATTAAGGTAGTACATTTCGAAGCCGTAGGGCGCACCGCAGGGATGATGGCCTCGCGGGACGAGGACGACGTCTCCGTCTTTAATCGCCATCGTTTCGTCGAGCTGTCCATCATCGGTATACACTCGCTGAATTCCAAAGCCGCAGGCGGGATTGAGGCGGTGATAATAGGTCTCTTCGAGATAGGTGATCCGGGGGAAGTCGTCCTCGTCGTGACGGTGACTTGGATAGGAGGACCAGTGCCCGGCCGGCGTGAACACCTCCGTCACGAGGAGGCTGTCGCAATAGTCCTCGTTCTCCATGGCGATATTGTTGATGTGGCGGGTATTCGTGCCCTTGCCGCGCGCAGTCAGCGAAATACCGTCCGGCCCGATCCGGCGCGCAGCATGGCCGCCCTGCCCCGGTGCTGAACATACGGCGATGACGCAATCGGTCTCGGCCACCGCCTTCCAGTCGTGGCCATTCGGTACATAGAGGCAATGGGGCGGCGTCTTCTCGAAAACGTTCATACGGTCTCCGAGCACTCCCCAGTCTTCTCCTGCCGCCTGAAACTCGGCCTTCCCTTCTACCATCACAAGGATGACTTCGCGATCTCCAGTTGTTTCCACGGCCACCTCGCCCGACCTCAAGCGGTAGAGCGAGAAACCAACGTAGCGCCAACCGGCGGACTGCGGTGTGATCTCATGGACCTTGCCATGGGTACCGAAGGGTCTTCGCAGAAGATCGGGCATGTCGATGCTCTCTAGTTGAAAGTCCGCTGATCGCGCGCATTCTGATTATAGTGCTCGCGCGCGCTCTCCAGCCGTTCAGGGCCGCCGGTCTGGGGCACGGCAACGTCCCACCAATGACCACCTGCCCCGGTGCCCGGAACGGCATCCGTGTCGATCACGATGACGGTCGGTTTGGTGCGAGAACGCGCTTCAACGATCTTCCGCTCGAGGTCCGCAATGTCGGTTGCCTTCTCAGCATGCGCACCCATGGAGTGGGCATGACCGACGAAGTCGAGCTCCGGCATTTCCTCGATATTGCTGTCCTTGTACATATTGTTGAACTCGGCGCCGCCACACTCGATCTGCAGGCGATTGATGCAGCCGTAGCCACGATTGTCGGTCAGGACGACCGTGAAGGGGATCCGGCGCATGACTGCTGTGGCCAGTTCCGAATTGGCCATCATATACGAGCCGTCGCCGACGAAGCAGATAACCTCCTTGTTGGGAGCTGCCAGCTTGATGCCCATGGCACCGGCCACTTCGTAGCCCATGCAGGAATAGCCGTACTCCATATGGTAGCCGCCCCTGGCGGACTGCCAAAGGACCTGCAATGCACCAGGCATGGTGCCGGCGGCGCACATGACCACGGTTTCGTCGGTGGAAACTCTTTGGACGGCCCCGATGACCTGCGCATCGGTTGGAAGATGGTTGGTCCCGCCGGACTGAGGAGCGGCAGTGACATTTTTCACTGCCGCGTGCCAGCTTGTTCGCGAGGCTGCGTCAAAATCCGGGGCCTTGTGGCCTGCAAGAAGCGCAGACAGCTTCTCCAGCGTCACACGCGCGTCCCCAACGACCGGCACCGCACCATGCTTCGTTGCGTCGTAACCGTGAAGGTTGATCGAGACGAGCTTACGGTCGCCGTTCTTGAAGAGCGCCCAGGATCCTGTGGTGAAATCCTGAAAACGCGTTCCGACACCGATCACGAGATCCGCGTTCTCGCATAGACGGTTGGCGCATTCCGAGCCGGTGACCCCCGGAGATCCGAAGTTGAACTCGTCGGCCCAGGCGTTGCCGCCTTTGCCCGCCTGCGTTTCGACAAAGGGGATATTGTGCCGTCTGGAGAAGGCCGCCAGCGTATCTTCCGCGTCCGAATAGAGTACGCCACCACCGGAGATGATGACGGGGTTTTGGGCGGCGCGGATCAAGGCCGCGACCTCTTCCACCTCACGCGGATCGGGCTCGGGACGGCGGATGCGCCAGATCTTCGGCTCGAAGAAGCTTTCCGGATACTCGAAGGCATCCGCCTGCACATCCTGGCAGAATGCAAGGCAGACCGGCCCGCAATTGGCGGGATCCGTCATGACAGACAGCGCGCGCGGAAGCGCGGTGAGAAGGTGTTCCGGCCTCGAAATCCGATCGAAATATCTGACGACGGGCTTGAAGGCATCGTTGGCGCTGATCGTGCCGTCGTCGAAATCCTCAATCTGCTGCAGGACGGGGTCCGGCCGGCGATTGGCAAAGACATCGCCGGGAATGAACAGCACCGGCAACCGATTGACATGCGCGAGTGCTGCCGCCGTCACCAGGTTGGTGGCCCCCGGTCCGATGGATGAGGTTACGGCGTGGGCGCGCTTTCGCCGTTTAGTCTTGGCGTAAGCGATGGCAGCATGCGCCATCGTCTGCTCGTTCTGGCCACGCCATGTCGGCAGCGAATCCCTGATACCATGCAAGGCTTCGCCAAGGCCTGCCACGTTCCCGTGGCCGAAGATTGCCCATACGCCTTCGATGAAGCGCTCGCCGTCTTCTGTCATCTGCACAGAAAGCCACTTGACGAGCGCTTGCGCTGCCGTAAGTCTGATTGTGTTTGTCATGCTGCTTTCTCCCGCGCGGCTGCCCGCGCCTTATCCCAGATCGACGCCAGGCGCCCATAGCGCTTCGCCATTTCATCGATAGCGGCTGCGTCTTCGATTTCGTCTTTCATCCAGGCGCGCGCGACATCGCCGAAGATGGTCCGTCCGACGGCAAACCCGCGGACCAGGTCAAAGCTCGCCGCCACCTCAAAGCTGGCTGCGAGTTCCGCCTCCGGTGCGTCAAGGCCAAGCACGACGATTCCGCGGGTGTATCGATCGTTCTTTTCAATTACCGCGATCGTGTTCGACCACGCAGCGGACGTGGTCATCGGTTCCAGCTTCCACCAGTCGGGGAAGACCCCGATGCCGTAGAACTGCTGGATGAGGATAGCGGTGGTCTCGTCGTTGACCGGTCCGACCTTTGACGGAATGATTTCCAGCAAAAACTCAAGATTGTTGCGCCGGGACGCCTCAAACAGCCGTTTGACGGTTGCCTCGTGGTCAGCGCGTGTCTCGGCGTCGTCATCGGGGTGGCAGAAGCACAGCACCTTCACCACATTGTCGCGTGCCCATTCGCTTAATCCCCCGTAGTCACTCCCGAGTTCTGGTTCCAGAGTCAGGGGTCGTGATCCTGGCCATTCGCAAGGCCGTCCGATCCAAAGCCCACTTCCCGAGGCTGCGTGCAGGGCCTTCTTGCCGATACGATTGTCGCAAAGGATACCGTAGCCGGGCCGGCCGGCCTGGACTTGGACGGCTGCCTGGAGGCAGAGTTCTTTGAACGCGCCGCCTCTTTCCAAGCTATAGCCCTGCATCTGCTCGAGCTGGATCCGATGGTCGAAGGCGAAGATCCGATAGTCCGGCCAGTCTTCGCCATGATTGCGATGACGGTTGGTCGACCAATGGATCTGCTCGACGGCTGTATCATTGCGCAGATCCGGCCGTTTGACGCCTCGTTCCAGAAAAAATTCGAGCTCAACCAGCGACGGATAGGCCGGCGTGCAGCCGTGGCGGGAAACGGCAAAGGCGCCACATGCATTTGCGTATTTGAGAGAGGTCGACCAATCCTTCCCGTCGAGCCAACCCTTCAGCAGGCCGGAGAAGAAACCATCGCCCGCCCCGAGAACATTGAAGACCTCGATCGGGAAACCCTCACCCGAAATACCATCGTCTAGATTGTCCAGGATCTCGCCTTCAAACGCCACGGCCCCCTTGGCGCCACGCTTCAAGACGAGTGTGGCAGACGACACCGCACGAACCGCTCTCAAGGCGGCGACAGTATCGGCCGTCCCGCCCGCGATATGAAATTCCTCTTCGGTACCGACAATGAGATCGAAGGAATGCAATGTCGATTGAAGTTTTTCAGTGACTTCTCGGCTGGCGACAAAACGGCTTTCACCCTCACCGTGACCGGCGACGCCCCAGAGGTTCGGCCGGTAGTCGATATCGAGCGCGGTCTTGGCACCGCTCTCTCGCGCGAAGCCAAGCGCCTTCATGACAGCGGCCTCGGTGCGCGGATTAGACAAATGCGTGCCTGTTACGACCACCGAGCGTGCCGAGGCGATGTAGTCCTGCTGGATGTCGGCTTCGCAAAGCGCCATGTCGGCGCAGTTTTCGCGATAGAAGATCAGAGGGAAGGTGTCTTCGTCGCGAATGCCGAGCAAAACGAGAGCGGTCAGGCGTTCCGGATCGGTGACCACGCCCCCAACATCCACGCCCTCGCGAGCCAACTGTTCTTTGATGAAGCGGCCCATATGTTCATCGCCGACACGCGTGATCAGGCCGGATTTCAGTCCGAGTCTCGCCGCCCCGCAGGCGATGTTCGTGGGCGAACCGCCGATGTACTTGTTAAACGAGCCCATATCTTCCAGTCGGCCCCCCACTTGTAGACCGTAGAGATCAACGGATGCTCGGCCGATGGTAATGACGTCGAGTGGTTTCATTGCGGATTTCCCTCCTCAGAATCCCGCGCGCGCTAGGAACGACCGGCTTGCCGCCAGATCGTCCAGTATGCTTCCCGTGTTGCGCGGATCCCGTTCTTGTTCGATTGTGATGTAGCCGCCGTAGCTGAGCTCAGTCAGGAGCGCGCGGACGGCTTGATAGTCGATGGAGCCGCGACCGATCGGGCACATGACGCCCTTGGCGCAGGCGTCGAAAAAGCGAATGCGCTCTTCCATGATCTCAGAAAAGACCTTGCTGTCGATATCCTTGAAATGAATGTAGTCGACGCGATCCCAGTATTGGCGAAGCGTGGTAACGGGATCCATGCCGGAATAAGCCATATGGCCCGTGTCCAGACACAGTCCGGCAAGATCGGCCGGGATATCCTCTACGATACGCCGCAGCTCGTCTGCGAACTCGATATAACCGCCTGCGTGAGGGTGGATGGTCGCACGCACGCCATATTTGTCGCGTGCGAGCGTCGCGATGGCGCGGATATTGTCGATCATACCTTGCCAGGCGCCTTCATCCAGACGGGGTGCACGATCGGAATGGCCGGCTGCATAGTCGCGCTCGTCATGGCCCCAATCCATCACGGTGAGGTAAGGCGCGGTGTAGCGCTGGCCAGGATGCGTTTCGGGCTGGGGCAACTGGGTGATCAGCGCGCAGATTTCGTCGGTCTGGCGCAGAAGGTTGTCGCGGTTTGATGGAGAAACGAGGTTGTCAAAGATCGTGCCGGCGACGATCTTCAGGCCACGTTGGTCGAGCGCTTTGGAAACCTGCCCCAGATCCAGCGGCAGAAAGCCATAGGGGCCGAGTTCCAATCCGCCGAAACCGGCGGCCTGCGCTTCGTCAAGCACCTTTTCCCAAGCAGGAAGATGCGGGTTTTTGACATCGTCGACACCCCAGCAACAGGGCGCAGTGGTTATGGTGATCGGATTGCGCATCAGGTGCCTGCCGTGACTGTCTCGAAGGTATACGACCGGTGAAGCGGCTCGTAAAACTCGAGGAAACGTTGCGTATGGTCTTTGAGCAAGTGTTCCGCATAAGCCTGCTCATCTTCCCAGGATTCGATAAACACCAGCCGGTCCGGATTGTCCGTGCAGGTAAGGCAGTCAAACGAAAGACATCCGCTT
Organism: Rhizobium sp. BR 315; assembly: GCF_050577975.1. Taxonomy (NCBI): domain Bacteria; kingdom Pseudomonadati; phylum Pseudomonadota; class Alphaproteobacteria; order Hyphomicrobiales; family Rhizobiaceae; genus Rhizobium; species Rhizobium sp. BR 315. Next base: position 9,335 of record NZ_JARWKZ010000078.1, read on the forward strand.
TCGGCTCTTGCCGCCAGTTGTACCTCCGGGGCGCGGGCGAGGATTTCGTCCCGCGTCCCCGGAACAAGCTCAATCGTGACGATGAACTTGTACGGCTGTGTCATCGGCTGATCGTTGCTTGCAGTGCATCGATGGATGACTGGATGCCGGCGTCCGTCGACATGGTAAAATCTTCCATTTCGAGGCTGACCCATCCGTTGTAACCAACCATGCGGACGACGGAGAAGAACTCCTTCCACCATTGCAGATCATGTCCGGCGCCAACGGCGACGTAGTTCCAGGTGCGGTTTGCGACGTCGGTCACGTCCTTCAGCTCCAAAAGGCCGTTGACGTCGGCAAGCCCGCGCTCGATGCGCGTGTCTTTACCGTGGCAATGGTGGATGGCACTTCCCAGTGCCCTTGCCGAGGCGATCGGGTCGGCGCCCTTCCAGAACAGATGGCTGGGATCAAGGTTCATGCCGACGCTCGGGCCGACCTCGTTTCGCAGGCGCAGCAGCGTCTCCGGATTCCAGACGAGCATTGCCGAGAAGTTTTCCAGCGCATATTTCTCGACGCCGACTTCTTTGGCGAGCTTGACCAGGTCGTGCCAAAGCGGGAAGGCGCGGTCCTCCCACTGGTAGCGATCACGCTCGGGCATCTCGTCCGGCCAGCTCTTCGTGTAGACGAGCCAGTTCGGAACCATATCGCCCGGAGCGGCTTCCGGCAGCCCTGACATCGTGACGATCGTCTTGACGCCGATCTCACCTGCAAGCCGGATCGTCTGCTCCATCTCCTCGCAGTGCCGTTTGCCCATGGCGCCCGGATCCAGCGGGTTCGCCGAGCAGTTGAGGGCAGCAATTTCCAGCCCGCGGGCAGCGATTTCCTTAAGCTTGGTTTTCAGGAGTCCCTTGTCCGCGAGAAGCTCGTCGGCGCGGAAATGCGGCGCACGGGACCACCCGCCGCCGGTCATTTCAATACCTTCGACGCCAAGTCGGACGCACTTGTCGAGCATATCCGTGAAGGACAGATCACCCATTACGTCGGTGCAAATCGAGAGTTTCATCAGATTTTCTTTCCAATGTTTGATGAAGGTGGGAGCGTGCGCTTGGGAGGTGTGCACGCTCCCTTTGGAGCAACTATTTGAAGTCGATCCAAGCGGCTCCAGCATCTGCGGAGCGGACACAGTTTTCCAGCCAGCGCACGCCTTCGGTACCCGCCTTGATGCCTGGATAGTGATGGGTCTTCAGAAAGGCTTCGTCGCCTCGGCTTTTGGCGTCGATAGCCTGAGCAATCCAAAGATAGATGTTCGACCAGCTGTCACCGAGGCCTTCCGTGTGCAGGGCGCCCATTCGGTCGACGGCAAGGCTTTCCTCCTCGAGATACGGCATGCCGTGGTGCAAGATACGGTTAGGTTCACCCTGAACGTCGTAGAACAACTGGTCCGGATGACTGTCCGACCACTCGACGGACGCCTTGGAGCCAACGAAGCGGTAACGTTGCGACCCCATGTTGCCAGCATTGACGGAGGACACCCAGAGACGGCCGCGGGCGCCGTTGTCGTAGTGCATCAGCACAGTCGCATGATCTTCGAGCGGTGCACGGCTGGGAATGAAAGCCTTGCGGTCACAAAGAAGCTTTTCGATCTTGAGATCTGGCAGCACGATTTCGGAAAGATAATAAAGATGCGTTCCAATGTCGCCGAGGACGAAGGTTGGGCCGGCCGTCTTGGGATTGGTACGCCACTTCACGGCCTCCGGCGCGCCGACGTCGTCACCAGCATTGAAGCCGTGGGTATATTGGAGGTCAACGATGCGGATTTCGCCGAGCATACCCTTGGCAACCATTGCCGCCATCTGATGGACAAGCGGGTGGCCGGTGAAACCGTAGGTGACGCCGACGATGAGGCCTTTCTCGTTCGCCAACTTCTCGATTTCCTCGCATTCGGCGACCGTGAAGAACAACGGCTTTTCGCAAATGACGTGGATGCCAGCTTCGAGGCACGCCTTGGTGATTTCGTAATGCGTGAAGTTCGGGGTCGCAATGGAGACGACCTCGACGCCATCTTCGCGCGCCGTCTCCTTGGCGATCATTTCCTTGTGGTCAGCGTAGCACCGCTCCGCGTCGACGCCGAGGTTCACACCGAAATCGCGGCCGCGAACAGCATCGAGGTCGAATGCACCGGCCACCAATCGATAGGTACCGTCGCGCAGTGCGCCAGTTCGATGCTTGTAACCAACCTGTCCGGTCCGGCCGCCGCCGACCATACCCCAACGCAACGGCCGTTCCGTTTTCTTTTCACCATTAATCATTTCATATCTCCTCCGGCCCTCTGCCGGTTTCCAAGGCACAGCTCCGCCCCCGGCGGTTGGGATCCGGCGCCGCTGCCAATTTGTCGTCAAGTTGTGCGCGCTATCACGCGGTAGCGCTCGTGTTGGCACCCTCCTATCGAGGGAACGGGGTGCCGATCTTCTATCCGGGACTAGGCTTTCCGGTATTTATCAACGTAGCTCTGCATCTCGTTGCACATGAACCGCCCAGACTCATCCGCCTTGTCTTCCCAGGCAAATACACAGGAGGTCATGACGCCGTCGAAGCCAATTTCGGCGAGCGTGCCGAAGAACTCGTCCCACGGCACCTCGCCCTGACCAATGTTCAGGTGCTGGTGGACGCGTGCCTGGGTGCCGGGCGGATTGAGGATGTAGCGAAGACCCGAGCTTGCTTTGTGATTGAAGGTGTCGCCGACGTGAACGTGAGCAAGCACATCTTTGGCTTCCCTGAGCATCGCTTTCGTATCGTCCCCGAAATAGAAAGTGTGCGGCGCGCAGTAGAGGAACTTGACGTTCTTTGAATTGACGGTCCGGATGATGTCGAGGGCCGGCTGCAGTGTTTCGCACCAATCTTCCGGATGCGGCTCGACATTGAGCTGGATGCCTTCGCGTTCGAAGATTGGCACCAACTCTTCCATGGAACGCCACCAGGCATCTTCGCAGGCTTCGATCATCGAACCTGTATGGCAGCAGTAGCAGGACCCCTTGTCGGGATGTGGACCGCGGCCGAATTCGGAATTCATGGTGTCGACTTCCATCTCGACAGCGATCTCGATGGCGCGCTTCCAGTGCTTCACGGCCGCCTGACGTTCCGTTTCGTCGTTGGAGGCCCAGCGATACATCGGCAAAATCGAAGCAATGCCGACGTCAGCGTCTTTCAACGCCTTCTTGAACGTCTTGATACGTTCCGGAAAGACGCGCGGCGCCTTAAACCATTCCAGGAAGTCAGCGCGCGGCGACAACTCGATCCAGTCGTAGCCGAGTTCTTTTACCTTCGCCGGGAGAGCCTCGAGGCTGAGATGGCGGTGCATAAATGGGTCGAGGGCAATTTTCATGGGTCTTCCTCCCTGTTTGTTCAGTTGGTCGTCACCGGTGGAGGATGACCCTCGTGTGCCGCCATGTAGCTTTCGACTTCGGCGCCCAGATTCGCGAGCGCCTCGCCGCCTGCCATAAGGTCGGTAATTTCTTCGCGGGACTTCTCTCCCTTTCGGAAGTTGGCTGCAACCGCTCCACGGATAAGCACAGCAAAGTGGTCGCCGACGGCCATGGCGTGCGTCACCTGGTGTGTGATGAAGACGACCGCGATGCCACGCTTTTTTGCTTCAAGGACGATCCGCAGGACGTGGGACGCCTGCTTGACGCCAAGCGCCGCGGTCGGTTCATCAAGGATCAACACCCTCGCACCGAAGTGGACGGCGCGGGCAATTGCCAAAGACTGCCGTTCGCCACCGGACAACCCGCCGATGAGCCGGTCTCCATCATCAATGCGCGTGATTCCGAATTGCTGGATGGCCTTGACGGCAATCTCGTTGGCCCTCTTGCGGTCATAGATCTTGAAAGGCCAGACCCCCTTGGTTGGTTCTGCGCCGACGAAGAAGGAACGACCGATGCTCATCAGAGGAAATGTCCCTCCGAATTGATGCACGGTGGAAATTCCAGCCTTTTGCGCCTCTCGTGGCCCTGGGAAGCTCACCGACTGGCCATCCATCAATAGCGAGCCGCTGCTCGGTTGATAGACGCCGGCAAGCGTCTTGATAAGGGTCGATTTACCGGCGCCGTTGTCACCCAGCAGGCAGAGAACTTCACCTGCGTCAACCTTCAGGGAGATGTCATGGAGCACGTCGATCGGGCCAAAAGACTTGTTGACGTTCCGGAGTTCAAGGATGGGAGTGCTCATAGCCCGCCTCACTTCTTCTTCGGCGAATAGGTTAGTGCCATGATGCGGAACGTGTTGTTCATCAACACGGCGAGGAGCAGCATGACGCCGATGATCAAGCTCGACCAATTCCGGTCAAACGTCGTGAAGTAGATGCCCTGGTTGACGATCGCGAAGGTGACCGTGCCGAGAAAAATCCCGACGATCGAACCGAAGCCACCAGTCAGCAGAACGCCACCGACCACCACCGCGATGATCGAATTGAAGATGAACGTCATCCCCGCAGAAACCTGCGCAACATTGAACAAGATCGCTTGGCACATGCCAACAAAGGCGGCGCTCATCGACGAAAGTACGAAGAGCGTTACTGTGAGCTTATCAGTTGGAATACCTGCGTTTCGCGCACTTGCACCGTCGCCCCCCAGGGCAAAGATCCAGTTTCCGAAGGGCGAGAAGTGGACGTAGAAAATGTATGCTGCCGTCAGCCCCAGCCACCAGAAAATGGTCACTTGAAAACTACCGCCTACGAAAGATCCGAAGAGAGACTTCGCGATCACACCGGACGCGGCCGGGCTAAGCGCGACACTGGTCGTTCCCGTCAGCAACACCGAGCATCCGAGGATAAGACCCTGTACCGCGAACAGGGTGCCAAGGGTTACGATGAGCGATGGCACAGCAGTGCGGATAACGAGAAAGCCGTTAATCAAGCCGATCACCAAACCGAGGCCCAATGCGCCCAGAATGCCCAGCCAGATCGGCATGCCGTAGTGGCCGGAGATGATAGCCACCGTCAACGCGCCCGCAGGGATCATCGCTCCGATCGAGATATCAAGCTCGCCAGAAATCATGAGCAACCCGACAGGAATCGCGACGATCCCGAGGTTGGCGGCGACGTTAAGCCAGCTTGCCGCGCCGGCCGGCTTCAGGAATTCGATGCTCCCAAAGACGACGAAGAAGACGAGCACGAAGGCGAGGCCGAGAAAGGCGCCGGATTCGGGGCGCCTAATAAGATTACCCAAGGACAGGTTTTTCACGTAATTCACTCCCAGTGTTTGCCGCAGCCTGCGCGAGCTGACAAAAAATCAGCACTCGTCGTGCGAATGTACACGCCGATCCGGCGACCGCTTGTGGCGGATCGGCGTGAGACATTGATTGCGGTCAGCGCGCGCCTTTCGCTACGCCTGCCAGGGTTGCCTTGATGTTGCTCTTGTCGACGATACTCGGACCAGTGAGCAGTGGGGATGTCGGAAGTTCCGCCCCGAAATCAATCGAAGAGGCCAGAAGCGTTACAGCCAGAAGCGACTGGAGGTAGGGCTGTTGATCAATCGCGAAACCCTGAGTACCGCTCTTGATGCGATCAAGGCCGGACTGGTTGAGATCGAAAGTACCGAGCAGAAGGCCTTCGGTCTTGCCAGCTTGCTGAATCCCAATGGCCGCTGAGTCCGCATCGCCTGCCGAGATCGTGATGACGCCGTCGATCTTCGCGTCTTGAAGCAGAGTCGCCTTGATGGCTTCCGCAACCGCGGTAGCATCGCCGAAACTCGTCGCCGGCAGCGGCAATTGCTTACCCGCTCCGCCACTCTTGGTGATGCCATCGATGACACCCTTACAGCGCGACTCCAGATTGGCGGCGCCTGGAACGGTGTTTACACAGATGACATTTTTCTTGCCATTCTTGGAGAAATATTGGCCGCCCGCGACACCTGCGAGATATTCATCGGAACCGACATAGTTGAGAGCGCCGAGTTCCTTGGCCTTGTCGATCCCACCCGCATTCATCAGGATAACCTTGATCCCGGCAGCGACCGCTTGCTTGATAGCCGGATCCTCGCCTTCAGGAACCCAGTTCGGAATGACGAGCCCATCGACCTTTTGGCTTATCGCCGTTTGAATAAGTTGGACCACGTCAGGAGCGAAGTTGTCATAGGTCTGAAGACGCAGGTAATTCACCTTGCCGCCGTTGGCCTCTACGACTGGCCGGGCATCGTCAATGCCCTTCTTAATCAGATTCCAGAATGCGTCGTCATTCTTTCCGCCAACCACAGCGATGTTGGCCGCCATGACCGAGGGCACAGTCAAAGCGACGACCGTAGTCGCAAGCAACGCTGCACAAAAGTGCTTAAACCCCTTCATAATTTCTCCTCCCGTTACCATCGTCCCGAGGACGTGAATGCATGTTGATCTGTAGCGCGCGAAATGCCAAAATGAAATTGGCTTGACGCGTTGAAACATATTTCATTCCAAAATGTGCCATTCACGAATGGCACATGGGAGGCGGTAGTGAATAGACCCACAATGTCTGATTTGGCGAATACCGCAGGCGTCAGTTTGTCCACGGTCAATCGGCTTCTTCACGGAACAGGGACCGTGCGGGCTGATACTGTCGATCGCATCCTCCAGGCCGCAGACAAAATCGGGTTTTACGGCTTGGGAGCATTGCGCCAGCGCAAACAAGACAATCTGCCCCATCGTCGCTTTGGCTTTCTCATGCAGCAGTCGCACAGGCCACTTTATCAATTATGGGCAGAAGGGCTTATGGCAGCGGCCTATAGACGAACCGACGCCGTTATCGAGCCCGAGGTCGTATTCGAAGACGACCTATCTCCGGAAGCGGTCTCGGCCAACCTTCTCAGGATCGGGCAGAATTCGGATGCGGTAGCGGTTATTACCGCGGATCACCCCTTGGTGAGCCAAGCAATCGATGAATTGCGCGGTCGAGGCGTCCCCGTCGTTGCCTATGTCACCGATCTATCTGCCGCCAGCCGCGCTGGCTTTGTCGGTACTGATAACTGGAAGCGGGGAAGGACAGCCGCCTGGTTTATCCGCCAGACTGCCGACGAACCTGGAAAGGTTTTTCCCCTGGTTGGCAGCAATCGCTATCAGTGTCAGGACATCGCTGACGCCAGCTTTCGTTCTTACATGCGAGAGCATGCGCCGGCTTTTCAGATCAGCGATACACTTCTTACACATGAGGTGCCGGAAAACGCCTACGAGATCGTAAGAGGTTTGATCGCGCAAGAACCCGAAATCAGGGGCATTTTCGTCAATGGCGGCGGCATATCGGGCGTGCTGCGAGCGATGCGTGAGCTCCCGCCGGACCGGCAAAGCAAAATCCGCATTGTCTGCAGCGACGTCGGACCAGAAACGCGCAAAGGCTTGAACGAGGGCCTGATCACCGCGTCATTGTCCCATCCATTAGACAGAATGCCAGCGGAACTCATCGACGTCATGCTTCGTCTGATCGAGCGCCGGGAATCATCTTCTATCGAACAGCGCATTGTACCGTTTGATATCCTTACACCTGAAAGTATATGGACCTGATTGTGATTTAGCGTCACCGGCGAGCCCTCCCCGTGCAGTTCGGCGTGTTCGATGTACTCGGCTAATCAGAAATCGGGTGGCGGCGCCCCACAAGACAGCCCTGCACCTGGTCGCAATTCTCACGGGTCAGAAATGCAAGGTTATCATTCCCATACCCTGTTCGCTAACGAGCTCCATTTCTTACCACCGAACTGGATAGCGCCCGAGTCAACTTGTCCATACTTGCATCGGCCAATCTCGACCTTCTCGTGGGGATCGATACTGTGCGTACCAATGTCAACGTCACAATGCAGCAAATTCCCCGTGTTTCGGCGCCGCCGCTTGTCCCTCTCCAGATACGCCATGCTAGCCAGATTGCGCATGCACAATACAAAATGCGCATGAAACGAAGGGCACCTATACTCAAGAGCCGAATTTGCATTGCCGTATCGCTTGCCACCCAGCAGTCAGAGGCGGAAAGCTCTGCAATAGCATGTGCGGAGTTTGGCGGCCCATGTCCACCATCTCGCCGTGGACGATATCACCGATAAGAAGAGGGGAAAGTGCACGATACCTCGAAGAAAAAGCTTCCCAATCATATCGATATTGAAGTCGGGAAACGCATCCGTGCGCAACGGCGCCTGCTGAATTTGAGCCAATCGCAGCTTGCAGAAAGGCTCAAGGTGACTTTCCAGCAAGTTCAGAAGTATGAGAAGGGCTCCAACCGAGTGAGCGCAAGTCGCTTGCAAGGTATTGCGGACAGCCTCGGTGTTCCGATCTCGCACTTCTTCATCAATATAGCTCCCAATGGTCCCGATTCCCTAAACGAAGCATCTACTATCGAAAACAACCTCATCGTGTTTGTTTCATCCGAGGAAGGTGTCGAACTTAACCGTGCCTTCAAGACGATCAAAGATGCACGGATGCGCCGAAAGATCGTGGATTTGATCAAAACACTTGCCCTGACCTGAATTATCGCTCTCGGTGCAGAGAAGTTCAAACACGAGAACTTGTGGTCGTTCGATCGTCCATACACTTAGCTTCATCTAGGCTGATTAGACGAGCAACTAGACGAAAAGCTTCGGCTAAACCATGTTCCTTCACGCAGCGTACGCTTGCGCAACAAGGTGAAGCTCGCATCATCGACCAAGCCCGGTGATTATGAGATGGCCCACCCTTCCGAGGATATCGAGTATGATGATCCGTCATTGAAGGAAGAAGAGCCGATCCACGACGATTTTAATCTTGGGAATCGATATAGGTAAGAATAGCTGCAGCGTAGTGGGTGTCGACGGCAAAGGTGCAGTCACTATTCGCCGAACCCAGTCCACCCTTGCTCCGAGGCCCCATCACTGGAGTGCGCAAGTTCGTCCCAAACGCCTCTGCCGGATATTGCGAGCGCTGGTGTCGCCGGTCTTCAGCTTCAGCGTCGCCACGGTTTGACGTCCCAACTTTTCCACTGCTGGCTAGCGGCACTGTACTAGGCTTCACATCCCTTTGAGCACTCCCAAAGAAACTCGATGTAACGCTGTGTTTTGCGCTGGCAGCGGCCTGGTTCGGTGACGGCACGAATGGAGATCGGCGTCGCCTTCCGATTTAGAATCACCTGATGAAGCCGGTTCTTGGCTACGTCTTCTACAGCCACCTTTCGCCCAGCACGGCCATGCTCCGATCGTGCACAGCCAGCCTCTTCATCGTGCCAACGCTGTTGACCTATGGCGGCCGCTAGCCGGGGCCTCAACTGCTTGACGGCCTAGGAGCAACCTTCGGGTGGTTTGTCTCCCGAAAAACAGACCTTCATGCGCCGCGGCTCGTCAGGTTTTTCCGATTCGCCGAAAGCAGCAAGGTCTGGTCAGTATGCTGATTAAGGTACCCGCGCTGATCACACCGAGATCTCAAGGCAGTTCCAACACGATGCTCGGGACCCGAGGCTTGGCAATATTGTCCATATTGCGAGGCAATATCCAACAAACGAAAGAAACGCCCAAAATGCGGTCAGCATATGTTGCGCTTAACGAGCTATTTACCAAGCAAAAATAGAATTTCCCCTATAATTCAACGGGTTCGAGCGCCATGTCATTTCTAAACCGAATAAGCATTCTTTCAAAACTGCTTTCCGTCATCATATTCATGTCGCTGATCATCGTCGCCTGCATCTGGTATGCGACCGCGCAAATGAAGGTGATCGACAGTTCCTATACTGCATTTCTCGATCACGAAGCGCGAGCAGTGGCGAATGCTCGGCGCACGAACACATTCAGCTATGAACTGGTTTACAACGTTTTTCGAGCCATCGCGGAAACTGATCCCGACCAAATCAAGCGGTCGAGCGACGCGTTTGATAGCACTGTTCCCGAACTCAAGCAGATCCTCTCCGATCTTCGCCAGCAGGCGCCGGCTTTTTCCGACCGCATCGATGAGCTCGGGAAGAAGACCGACCTCTTCATCAACAACGTCACTGCAGTGATGGATCTAGTGAAGAAGGGTCAAGACAAGGAAGCTGTCGATTTGTATCATCGTCAGGTTGATCCGAGCTTCCATGAGCTCAGCCTGGCGATCCGCGGCCTCACGACAGACATCCAGTCATTCGCCGACAAGGGCTCGAACGATTTGACGGATAAAACGAACACGACCCGATTCCTGACCGCGGCGTCTTCGGCGGCAGGACTGGTGGCTGGTTTCGTGATGGCAATCATTGCAATTGTCTTTGGCATTACCAAGCCGATGGCGGCGTTGCGCGCCACCATGGTGCGGCTGGCATCGAACGAAACGAATATTCAAATCCCCGGAATGGCACGAGGCGATGAGCTTGGGCAAATGGCTGGTGCGGTCGAAGTGTTCCGTCAGGCGGCCATTGCGAATAAGCGACTGGAGGCAGAGGCGGAGGAAAACCGCGCTCAGACGGAAGCGGACCGTCTCAGAGTGACAGCCGAGGCCGAAGCTGCCGCACAACAGCGCCTGAGGGAGGCAACTGTCGGTCTGGCAAATGGCTTGAAGCGGCTGGCCGCCGGTGATCTATCGTTTCAACTGACGGAGCCGCTCGCTCCAGACTTTGAAGCTCTGCGACACGATCTGAATGCGACGATCACCCAGCTAAGCGAAACGCTCCGCGAGGTCGCTCGTTCGACCGCATCGATTGATAGCGGTTCGCGCGAGATCAGCCAGAGCGCCGACGACCTTTCGCAGCGTACTGAAAAGCAGGCGGCTTCGCTTGAGGAAACGGCTGCGGCCCTCGACCAAATCACCGTCAATGTCTCGAACTCTTCCAAACGCGCCGAGGAAGCCCGCGCCGTGGCGATCCAGGCGAACGAGAGCGCGACACGATCTGGAAAGGTCGTTGCCAATGCCGTCGAGGCCATGAGCCGTATCGAACAGTCGTCGAACCAGATATCTAACATTATCGGCGTCATCGACGAGATTGCCTTCCAGACTAATCTGTTGGCGTTGAATGCAGGCGTCGAAGCGGCTCGTGCCGGAGATGCCGGAAAGGGCTTCGCCGTGGTGGCGCAGGAAGTGCGCGAACTGGCGCAGCGCTCCGCACTGGCGGCCAAGGAAATCAAGGATCTCATCCGTAATTCCACGACCGAGGTCGAAAGCGGCGTCAAGCTTGTGCGTGACACGGGCGAAGTCCTGCACGCCATCGAGCAGGACGTCGTGATTATCAATCAGCACATGGATGCGATCGCTACGTCAGCACGCGAACAGTCGACTGGTCTGGCCGAGGTCAACACCGCCGTCAACCAGATGGATCAGGTGACCCAACAAAATGCAGCCATGGTCGAGGAGACCAATGCCGCCGGTGCGACTTTAGCCGTGGAAGCCAGCCGCTTGAAGGAACTGATCGCCGGCTTCAAGCTCGATGGTAGCCAGGCGGCTGTCCGCGCCATCGACCGGGCGACCAAGCCCATCGCCTCTCCTGCTCGTGCCCTCGGTCAGAAGCTGGCCGGTGCTTTTGGCGGAAGGACCGCAGTTGCCACTGCGGCAAAGGAATGGGAAGAGTTTTGATGTTGGCTTCCTGACCTTGGGGCCACTCCGCCGCTTTTCATGGTGAGTCTACTCGGTATTACGCTCGCGTCCAAGCCTAAGCAGGGGCGTGGATGATGAACGTCCCAAACTGCCCACTGCAACGACGCCGCGATCGGCACGCCGAGGACAATAGCCGTCCACATCGCGCTTGCAGTGCCGGCAAAATCAAGCAGCCAAAGGGATGCAATCAACCAGAGGCCAACAAGAAATTACTAAAATAGATGGTTCAAGATGACGCCCAAACGATGCTTCCGCCGTTATACCTGAAATTTCAGCCACATTGGCTGGCGGTGTCCGCAGATCTGGCTTCGGAACGAAATAGCAGGCAAAGCCCGCCGGTTCTCCACCCGTCCGCCGCCACTAACGCGGCCAAATCGTTCCAGCTGTAATTCCACCATAAAATGGCTGACTTCCAATCGCCGGTGGTGACAGACCTCTTCGAAATCCAGGCTTTGAAGAGGCTTTAGGCGAAGATTGTTCGGGCAGCAGGGAAGGAATTATGAAACACCTTGCGATCGGTCGGAATCGTTTCGCCATTCGGTTCCCGATCGCCGCCATTGTTTCGTGCGGGCTTTGTTCGATTTCGATCACGCTGACCATCCGCTAGACAGATTTAACCTTGTGAAGATAAGGGGCCGGAGACTACTCTCCGCCCCCTTTATATCGAAGCACCCGTATATACGCGCAATTTAGCGGTTCGGGTCGACGGCCTTCAGCTCTTCTTCATGGCTGCAGTCTTGCACTGCTCGCGGAATTTCTTGCGGTCCTTGCCATGCAGACCCTTGGCATCTGCATCAGCCGAACATTTCTTGGAAATGGCCTGCTTTTGCGCGTCGGCAGCAGCCGGTTTCGCAGCCGTAGTCGTTGTCGCCGCCGGCTTCGCAGCGTTGGTGGTTGCCGCAGTAGCAGCCGGTTTGACGGTAGTGTCAGTGGTTGTGGCGGCTGAAGACGCAGCGAAAGCCGAGCCGGAGAATGCCAACATGCCGGCGAGGGCGAGAGCATAGGTGATTTTCATATGTGCCTCCGAAAGTTAGCGGGTGTCTTAGGGGACGCATGTATTTCTGCATGC
>NZ_JARWKZ010000079.1:0-20405 GCF_050577975.1 Rhizobium sp. BR 315
CCACAAGACGACGAAGCTCCTCCACAAGACGACGAAGCTCCTGGCGCTGATCGTCGTTGAGTTTCGGACGCTTGCCCGGAGCCTTCACGTTTAAAAGACCCTCAGGGCCTTGCGTGTTAAAGCGCTCGACCCAGTCCCGCACGATCTGCACAGTCACGCCACCAACTCTCGCGGCCTCGCCGCGCGTCGCTCCATCATAAATCTGCGCGAGAGCCAGAAGCCGCCGCGTCTGAGCGGCATCTTTCGACAGCCGCGCCGCCTTGCGCAAGTCATCGCCAACATAATCCGTCCGAAGCCGAAGTGCTGATCCCATGGCAAACCTCCCGTTTGCACCATGGATTCAGATTCATCGCGTTTTGTGAACCCTCAAGAGTCAGCAGCAATGCCGATTGGTATTAGAGCCAGAACGATAGCCGCGCATGGATAAACGTCTCCCAAGATCAAGCACTTAAGGAGATAATATATTACCGATTACCAGATATACCCATTCTGAGACCTACAATGAGCATTGCGCACAGCTTTTTTCAGTGTTGGCTGCTTTATATTGCGTCGGGTTACTGCATTTCGACGCTTGCCGCCCTCGTGGTTTTTTCATCCTGATGGGCGCCCCCGCTCCAGCTCTTTAGATATCGATCCGAATTTCAGAGAGTGACGGTACCCTCAATGCATGTCGTTACTTCGCCGCCAATCCAGATTTCCGCGCCCAACTGGTCCACATGGCCGGGAATTATCGGGGCACCCAAAATCGCAAAAACGCCCGCCAAGCATGTGATGTAGGCTCGCATAGCGCGAATCGATAAATGGCCGTATTGAACTGGGCAATCTATCTCGAATGACAACAGTTAAATGGGAACGCACGATACCATGCCGCATGAAATTCTCGACTTCGTTGCCCGAATAGCATGGCCGTCTGTCGCGTTGACAGCCATCGTCATTCTCGGACCGTTTGGCGTGTTAAAAACTACCTTGGGCGAAGTGGCGGTCAAGCTTTTTGGAATCACGTCAGCCGTGCATGATTTCAAAATAATCGCAACCGATTTTCACAAGACGCAGGAAGCCCTGAGAAATTCCACGGGTTGGGTGGACGAGTTGCAGATACAACTGCACTCAATTGCCGAGCAATTGGAAAGTCTGAGGCGTACGACACAGGACATCAACATCACGACCCAAGACTTGGCTATTACCGAGGGGAGCCGGTCGTTGGCACAGTCGGTCGAATCCGACGGTTCTGTCGAAAATGTCGAAGCAACCCTCCCCACTCTTTCCGTTGATCAGATGTATGATGATATTCGGGATCGCTGGTACACGTTGACGGAGCAGCTGAAGAGCAGGGTAGGTGCCGAAAACTTTGATGCTCGCTCCATCGGTGCTGTTGCTCGACGACACGTTGATGGTCGCCGTGCGCGTCCTCTCACTTTGATGGAGGCGGACAGGTTCGAACGACTTCATTCGCAGATGAAGCGTTTCAACCGCCTGCAGAGCACTCGGCACGAATGGTTGACACACGAAGTTTACAGCGCGTTCATTAAATCCGTCGAGCAGGCGACAGCCTCGCTCTCGGCAGCGAAGTCAGGACGAAGAGCTTGAAGATCGCTGCGCATGCCACGTGACAATTCTAATGGACCCGGCAGGAAACCTGCAAAAAGACATCCAAGTGGCCTTGCTTCGACAAAACATGACAGCTTGGCAGCGAACGTTTCTCGCCGACATCCAAGCTCTCTTTGAGCAGTCTGCCGGGATGCGCTCAAACTGCTCTGGTCGATCGCGCCATCGCAGCGGGTTGGCAGGTGGACGAGGTGCCAGGAGGACACATTCGCGTGGAGTCGGTGTTCTAAATGCTTGCCGGAAATGCAACCAATTCAATTGGCTCTACAGCTGCCAACATGGCGTTTCGACGAGCGAGGGTTTCGCGGTATTCCTGAGCCTCAACGTCTTTAAAGAATGGTGCACCAGGCGCGAGCCTCGCTACCGCCCGCTCGACCTCGTCAATCGACACTCTGAAGAATTCTTTGCGAAAGTTTTGAGCGTTGATGCGGGTCTTCTGGAATTCGTTGTGAAGCGCTCTCTCAAGGGCGGGAGCGTCGTCGCTGTAGATGATTGCATGAGTATCAAAGACAAACGGGACGCCGGCGTCACCAAGTTCGCGGACGCGATCGGCTGGATCCAGGCGCCTGGTCAGACCAATCTTTACGACCTCTTCGCCGAAAGAACCTATATTCGAGATAATGTAGACATATCCCGACCGCGTCTTCTCGGCCATCGCCTGCGCACGCTCAAACTTCGCGTGGGCATCAGCTAGGTCTTTTTCCAGCATCCGGATCTTTTCGTCGTATGCTCCAATTTGGTCGGCGGCGGCCTCATTCGCATCGGATTTGGCTTTGTCGAGAAGGCGCAGATAGCGATTCTCCTCCTCTTCCGCTCTTTCCATGTCCCGAAGCAGCTTCTGTTCCTCTCGCGCAGCGCGGGCCATCTCGGCGCGTTCCTCCCGCTCGGCCTTCAGCTTTTCACGGTATTCGTGGGTGACCTGCAACTCGACGAGTTTCTGTTTTAGAGTAAGCGCGAATTTCGCCGCACCTTTTTGCATTGAGCGTGTTTTGGCATGAAGTGTCCACTTAACGGAGGTGGACACCACGTGATTGAGAGCGATGAACAGAAACTGGCGGTGAGGCGGATTTTGCGCAACGGCCGCCGTCGATACGATCCGGCGTCGAAAGAGCGGCTGGTTGCTGCCTGCCTGGAGCCCGGCGTGTCGGTATCGCGGCTTGCGCTTGAACATGGGATCAATGCCAACCTTCTTCGGAAATGGATAAAGACGGCCAAGGACGCCGTTGCTTTGCCGCCACCTGCGCTGTCGGCGTTCATTCCGGTTCAAGTCAGCGCTGCGCAGCACAGTTTGCCGATGCAGAGCAGTTCGGTGGGCTGGCCTGCTTTGCCTGGTGAGGAGCGGCTGTCGAGGTCGTCGCCACTCCCAGCCAAGGTGAGCGCGGCTTTGCCGAATGGCGTGAAGCTGACGCTGGAATGCGGTGATGTGGATGCATTGACGGCAATCATCGGAGCTCTCGGCCATGTTCAGACTGGGCGCTGATCTCAACGTCTATCTGCATCGCGAACCGATCGACTTTCGCGCCGGCATCAACAGCCTTGCGGTCCTGGTGCAGGAGGTGATGGAGCTTGACCCGTTCGCGCCTGCGATCTTTGCGTTTTGCAATCGCCGCCGCGACCGGATGAAGTTGTTGTTCTTCGATCGGTCCGGTTTTGTGATGGTCCTGAAGCGCTTGACGGAAGACAGGTTCCGATGGCCACGCCGGGAGACTGCGGTGGTGACGCTTTCGACCGAGCAGCTCCACTGGATTCTCGACGGCATCGACATTGACGCGATGGTTCGCCATCCGGTGCGGCAATATCAAGTCGCTGGCTGAAGGATATCGAATTGAGCGGTTGACGCGGCGGCATGCTTTCGATTCAAGAATCTGATGAATCGAACTGGCGAACCGACTGTTGAGGAGCTGATGGCGCGCATTGCCGCGCTGCAGGCGGAAAACCGTCAACTTGCCGAGCGCGTCGTCAAACTCGAGGAAGAGCTGGCGCTTGCTCGCTCACATCGTTTTGCGCCGAAGAGCGAAAAGCACATTGATCGCCTCTTCAATGAAGCCGAACAGGTCGCCGGTGAGGATGACAGCGAAGAAGGCGATGTCGTCGATCTTCCGGACACCGGCTTGCCGCCGGCAGAAAAGCAGGAAGGCAAGAAGCGCGGCCGCCGACCGTTACCGGAAAACCTGCCGCGCGAACGCGTCGAATATGACCTGCCCGACGATCAGAAGGCTTGCCCCTGCTGCCATCACCAAATGCATCGCATGGGTGAGGCCGTTAGCGAGCAGCTTCATATCGAGGTGAAGGCAAAGGTCCTTCAGAATGTGCGGTTCAAATATGCCTGCCGGAATTGCGACCGCACCGGCATCAACACGCCGGTCATCATTGCGCCGATGCCCGCGCAACCCTTGCCGGGCAGCATTGCCACGGCCTCGACGCTAGCCTTCGCGTTGGTGCACAAATATGTCGATGGCACGCCACTCTATCGTCTGGCACAGGCCTTCGAGCGCGCCGGCGTTCCTGTCAGCCGCGGTGCTCTGGGGCACTGGGTGATCGGCTCGAGCGAGAAGCATCTCGTCCGCATCTATGACGCGCTGAAGCTGCGGCTTCGATCACAGTCTCTCATCCATGGCGACGAGACGACTGTTCAGGTCCTGAAGGAAAAGGACAGAGCGGCCACCGACACATCCTTCATGTGGGCTTATCGCAGCGGTGAGGACAGTGCCGAGCCGATCGTGCTTCTCGATTATCAGCCGGGCCGCGGACAGATCTATCCGCAGGCCTTTCTCGGCGATTACCGCGGCATATTGATGAGCGATGGTTATTCCGCCTGGCGCACGCTGGAGGGGGCCACCCACATTGGATGTATGGCCCATTCAAGACGGCGGTTTGTCAATGCTCTCAAGACGAGAAACAAACCCGGCGGCCCACCGGAGCAGGCCCTCAAGTTCTTCGAACAACTCTACCGGATTGAAAAGCAAGCGCGCGACGAAATACCGGATGACGGCGAAACGCGAGATCATTGCATTCGCCGCTTTCGCCAGGAACATAGCGTTCCCATCCTGAATGCCCTGAAAAAATGGCTCGATGAAATCGCCCCGAAGGTCTTGCCGGACAGCAAGCTTGGCGATGCCATCTCCTACACGCTGAACCAATGGGAATATCTGACGCGTTACACAAATGATGGCAGGATGCCGATCGACAACAACCTTCTGGAGCGTGACATCAGGATTTTTGCAACTGGCAGAAAAAGCTGGCTGTTCAGCGACACCGTCGATGGAGCAAAGGCCAGCGCCGTGGTCTACAGCCTCATGCTGACATGCCGGGCTTGCGGCGTCGAGCCACTGGCCTACTTGCGCCACGTCCTCACCGAGTTGCCGCAGCGCGCCGACGACGCCGACATCTCTGACCTGCTGCCATTCAACTTTCCAAAGGCCGCAGCGGCCTGATCAACGCAGAAACCGTTCCCAAGTCGAACACCGCGCCGGAATCGCGGGCGTCAACGTGCAGGGAAATGAGCGTTTACGTTTTAGATACTCATCGGTAATATGGACGTCGTTCGTAGCGTTCAGATTGTCTATTTGCTGGCGAGCGTTGACGATCCGCTTTTCCATCGCGTTCGCATTGTTCCAGCGGACATTTGCGACCGCTGCATCGCACTCGTTGTTGAAAGCTCTGAGCGCGAGCTTCACGTTGCGATTGTTCATCGTCTGGCCCTTGGCCTTACTGCCACTAACCGTCCACTCCGTTTTTGCGATTGCAGCGATCTTGTTCGAAACCATCCGTTTCTGGGTCTCGCGGTTCTCAATGATCGTTTGTTTGTACTGCTCACTGTCGGTGTAATCGAAATGAGGCTCATATACGCCCATCTCGGCGAACGCCAATTTCTCATCGAAAATCGCTACCTCCTTTGCGAGGCGGTCGAAGATCGCTTTCTTTTCGTTATAGGAAGACCTCAAATTTGAAATGTCCACTGAGACTGAATTCGCGATATCGCGTAGTCGCTGGACTTCTGCTTCCTCATTTAGGATAGGGCTATATTTTACTTCCAACGCACGCACGCTGCCCTCGGCACGTTTTTTGCGTATGGACTGTTTCCACGCAATGACGCTCGCAACAATCGCCCAAAGCGGAAACCCAATGATAAATACAAGCCCAATGATTTGACCGCTTGTCATTATGAACTCCCCTGCCACCCCTGGATGAGGACGTTAAGCTGCGATCTCGACTTTGCAAGCGGATGTTACGGATAACATTAGTTGTGCAGCGGTTTAATTTCGCCTGCCGACTGAGCAGGTGCCGCGTCCCGAATGATGCGAGCTGTGCAGAGCTGCGCCAGGAACGGAGATCTGCGAAGATGATCATCTTACCCATGTATCTCGGTGTCTTACGCATCCAGGAGCAGAGTTTATGGCTCAAACAACTCGCGGAAGCCTTGCGGCTTGATGACGAGGTATTGGTTGCAGTTCCTGCCAGCTCACCCATACCGCTTTGTTCTGGGAAGCGGCCAGCATATCCAATTTGGCTTCGATAAGGTAATTCTGGGTCTCGATCCTTTAGGTCAATGGAAAGAACGGCAGGCTTTCATCGCATAGACGCAGCATCCGCTTGAGTGAGGCCTTCAAGTTCACCGCGCAAAGCCGGTGGGGCGAAACAGTATGGTCACCTAACCGGCAAAAGGCGTTTGTATTTTCGTGTCTTGAAGAACACTATTCATGCAAATCTTCCATCTTGAACTCCTCGGGTCGAAAATGGGCGTGTATTTCAAGTTGCAAACCGTTGACACGCAAAGCGCCTCAATCGCTTATTGGAGGAGGGCGATTCAATGGATCAGCTGAGAGGGAGCGCTCGGCTGAGGTTATTTGTAAGTCATGTCTATACTACTGCGAACGATATCGGCGTTTCCGACGGGCCGGACAACGAACGAACTATTTGCGTTGCTTGATGTCGATTTTGATCCGCGCAGGCGTACGGAAATTTACGCCGAGTTATCTGCCCTCAGCGAAGCTGGAAAAGTGGCCAAAGGCCGCGATGGTCGGTGGCGCCCAATTGCCACCGCGAACAAGACAGGCACCCAACCCGTTTCTTCAATTGCCACCAATACCATAGTAACTGACAATCTTACCCTCAGGCCCGTCCACGCGACTTTCCGGACCTCAAGGTCTTCCGTCGGCGAAGGTGAAGTCGCAGATACTTTCGCGGCGTTCGATCCCAATGCGTTGCTTCGATACTATCGATCCGCATTACGATCAGACCCGAGAGGTGCGATCACTCAAGTTGAAGATCGCCATTCTGTTCAATGGCAACTGTTCACTGGCCTTGGGCCTCTGACGCCCGAAGAGGGGCAGGTCCTCACCATCTCGATACCTCTCGACGAGTTGCCAGATGACTTTCGGCAGGCTCTCGTCAAGCGGGAAGCGAACGAACAGTCGCTCGCCGTGGGCTGGCCTCTGGGTGTTGGGAAAAAGCAAGGTGTAGCTGTTGTCTGGCCGGTTGGTCTCATCAGCGCTGACTGGAAGCGCAGTCCGACGCACCTAGAAGTATCGATCGATACGGATGACATCGTCGCAAACCCCGACTGGATCAAGGGCGTGGCGAGAAGCGCCAATTGGAAAGAGGCAGGGCTGCGCGACGTGTTCACGCAGGCCGAGGGATTGGGCTTCCGGCGGGATGAATTTCTCTCCCGATTGAAGGAGGCTGTTTCGGGCACCTTTCGGGGACGTATCTCAGGCCAGCAAATGCGAATTGAGCTGGATCCTAACATCGTCTGTTGGTTTCCACGCAGAACTGAGCCGGTTAGGCGCATAATTTCCATTGAGAATTGAGCCATGTGAACCTTCCCCCAGCGCGGAGAGCGACGGGGGCAACGGAGTGATCCACATGGGACTTTTAAACATTATCCGCCGGATGGCGTTGCGCGAGAAGCTATCGATCCGCGAGATCAGTCGGCGCACCGGGCTGTCGCGGAACACAATCGCGAAGTATCTGAGCGCGGGCACGATCGAGCCGACGTTCACGGTACCGGAGCGGCCGAGCAAGCTTGATGCATTCGCAGAGAAACTCTCGGGCTGGCTGAAGACCGAGGCCGGGAGGTCACGCAAGCAGCGCCGAACGCTGAAGCAACTTCATGCCGATCTGGTGGTTCTGGGCTTTACCGGCTCCTACGGTCGCGTCGCTGCCTTTGCCCGTGAGTGGCGGGCTGAGCAGCAGACGGCCGGCCGAGGCATATTCGTTCCTCTGTCTTTCCGCCCAGGCGAAGCATTCCAATTCGATTGGAGTGAAGACTATGCCGTGATCGGCGGCGAGCGCACGAAGCTTCAGGTCGCGCATATCAAGTTGGCGCACAGCCGGGCCTTTCTGGTCAGAGCCTACCTGCTGCAAACCCATGAGATGCTCTTCGACGCCCACTGGCACGGCTTCCGGGTCTTCGGCGGTGTGCCTGCGCGAGGGATCTACGACAATATGCGCACCGCGGTCGATCGCGTCGGCCGCGGCAAGGAGCGGCAGGTCAACATCCGCTTCCTGGCGATGACGAACCACTACGTCTTTGCGCCCGAGTTCTGTAATCCTGCTGCGGGCTGGGAGAAAGGGCAGGTCGAGAAGAATGTTCAGGATGCCCGACCACGTTTGTGGCAACAGATGCCGGACTTTCCCGATCTGCCGGCGTTGAACGCCTGGCTGGAACAGCATTGCCAGGACCTGTGGCGGGAGACACCGCATGGCACCTTGCCCGGCACGATTGCGGATGTATGGGCTGATGAGCGGGCATCATTGATGACACTGCCTGCCGCGTTTGACGGCTTTGTCGAGCAAAGCAAACGGGTCTCACCCACCTGCCTGATCACCTTCGAACGAAACCGCTATAGCGTGCCCGCATCGTTTGCGAACCGGCCCGTCAGCCTGCGAATCTATCCCGAGCGGCTGGTCGTTGCAGCCGAGGGCAACGTTCTTTGCGAACATGTGCGGGTCATTGAGCGCAGTCACGACAAGCCGCCGCGGACGATTTACGACTGGCGACACTACCTTGCCGTCATCCAACGCAAGCCCGGTGCCTTGCGCAATGGCGCACCCTTCCTGGAACTACCACCGGCCTTTCGACAACTGCAGGACCAGATGCTTCGCCGCCCCGGCGGTGATCGCGAGATGGCCGATATCCTTTCTCTCGTTCTTCATCACGACGAACAGGTCGTCCTCCGCGCTGTGGAACTGGCTCTGGATGCCGGCGTGGCAACCAAAACGCATGTGTTGAACCTGCTGCATCGGCTGATCGACGGCAAGACCAGTGATGGTCCCGATATCGACACACCACAGGCGCTGACCTTGCTGCGCGAACCCAAGGCCAATGTCGAACGCTATGACGGGCTGCGTGTCCGGATCGTAGGAGGTCGCCATGCGTCATGATCCAGCCAGCGCCGCCGTCGTCATCATGCTGCGTAGTCTGAAGATGTATGGCATGGCCCAAGCGGTCACGGATCTGATCGAGCAAGGAGCGCCAGCCTTCGATGCGGCCGTGCCGATCCTGTCCCAGTTGCTGAAAGCGGAAATGGCCGAACGCGAGGTCCGCTCCATCGCCTATCACATGAAGGCTGCCCGCTTCCCGGCCTACAAGGACATCTCCGGATACGACTTCGCCGCCAGCGAAATCAACGAAGCGACGGTGCGCCAACTGCACCGATGCGAGTTCATGGACGGAGCGCAGAATGTCGTGCTCGTCGGCGGGCCTGGCACGGGAAAAACACATATCGCGACCGCTCTCGGTGTCCAGGCGATCGAGCATCATCGCCGAAAGGTCCGCTTCTTCTCGACCATCGAATTGGTCAACGCCCTCGAGCAGGAGAAGGCCAAAGGCAAGGCCGGTCAGATCGCTGAGACGTTGGTTCGTCTCGATCTGCTGATCTTGGATGAACTCGGATACCTTCCGTTCAGCGCTTCGGGCGGCGCATTGCTCTTCCACCTGCTGAGCAAGCTTTACGAGCGCACCAGCGTCATCATCACCACCAACCTAAGCTTCAGCGAATGGGCCACAGTCTTCGGCGACGCCAAGATGACGACCGCTTTGCTCGACCGCCTGACCCACCGTTGCCACATCCTGGAAACCGGAAATGACAGCTTTCGATTCAAGGCCAGTTCGGCCGCCGCGGCGCAAAAGAGAGGAGAAAAAGCCAGCCCATTGACCAAACCCTGATCAGAAAACCATACTCAGAGGTGGCTCACTTCTCGGTGGAAAAACCGGCTCAGTTCCGCGTGGAAACCAACAATCGTCGGCATCCATGATATCGCCGCACTCTTTCTACCGACCGATACTACCTTCACTGCCGGAGCTGTGCGTGACCTCGATACAATTGCAGCGTGGCCGAAGGAAAAATTGGCCACGACTGCGCTGGCGCCGATCCTCGGCTTGGATGCACCCGTTGCAACTAGGCTTGCTCCCGTCATCAACACGGGCGACTTGAATAAGGAGCAGATTGATGCGGTGAGGCGGTCTCTCCTCGCACCGCTTACGGTGGTAACCGGTCCGCCGGGGACCGGCAAAAGCCAGGCCATCGTGTCCATCGCTGCTTCCGTGATTGCCGATGGTGGAAGCGTACTTGTTGCATCGAAGAACCACCAAGCCCTCGATGCTGTCGAGACCAGGCTTGGTGGCATCGCTCCGCAGTCTCCGTTCCTAGTGAGGACGCTTGATCCTACACGCGACATCGATCAATCGTTCGATCAGGTGCTTGGCGAACTTGTCAGCGAGCCCACAAGAGGTGCGGCTGAGCCAGACTTGGTTCTACTGTCGAAACTCTCGACGCTCGCGCAAAATCGAAATCGGCTGCTCGACCAGATCGACGAGCTTTCGCGTATCCACGGGTTGATTGCGGAGCTTTTGGAGAGGCTCGAGGCGCAGGAGGCGAGCAGCGCTGAACGCGGAGTCCAGACATTGGTAGAGCCCGAAAAAAACCTCGTCATTCGGTTGATCAACACAATACTGGGAGCTTTCGGTCTTAAATCGAAGTTGTTGGTAGGCAGCCAACGTTCCGGTGGAGAGACAACGCTCGCCACCCTCAGGCAGCGTCTAAAACAGCTCCGCTCTGAATTAGCTACGATCGAAGTAAAGGGTGATCCAGTCGCGATTACGCAGGAGATAGGAGAGGTCGCTCGGGAGCTTCTTCCCAAAGTTCTGGCGTCAAAGGTCAACCTGACTGAGATCGACCGACGGAGGCTAGGCGAGGAGCTTGCCAACCTAGAGCTTGCTCAAAACACCGGGCCGCTGCCATCTGAATTGGCCGGTGAAGTTGTAAGTCACCGGCCCCTGTGGTTGGTTTCAGTCCTTGGCGCGGCACGGCGAGTGCCGCTGTCAGACAGCTTATTCGATCTCGCGATCTTTGATGAAGCAAGCCAGTGCGATATCGCGTCAGCACTGCCGATCTTCGCTAGGGCAAAACGTGCTGTCGTTGTCGGTGACAATCGCCAGCTTTCCTTCATCAGCCAGTTGGGCATTGCGCATGATCGAAACCTGATGCAGGCCCAGAACCTGCCGGTATCAAAGATGGGTCGGTTCGCGCAGAGCCGGAGATCGCTATTCGACTTGGCGGACCTCACGCCCGGGGCGGCGAAGGTTATGCTTCGCGATCAATATCGATCCGCTGCCGATATCGTTGGCTACATCAACGAACACTTTTATGGTGGTCAATTGCGGGTTGCAGGTGACCAGGACAAGCTCAAATCACCAAGGGGCATGAAGCCAGGTATTGCGTGGACCGATGTACCGGCGCCAACATCACCAATGATCGGCAACATCAATAATTCTGAGATCGCCGCGATAGTGCAGCATGTCCGCATGCTCCTCGTGGATCAAGGATATAGCGGGTCGATCGGGGTCATCGCTCCTTTCCGGCCGCAGGTATACGCGTTGGAGCAAGCGATCCACGCAGAAGTCAATGAAAAGCTTC
Source organism: Rhizobium sp. BR 315 (assembly GCF_050577975.1). NCBI lineage: Bacteria > Pseudomonadati > Pseudomonadota > Alphaproteobacteria > Hyphomicrobiales > Rhizobiaceae > Rhizobium > Rhizobium sp. BR 315. Next base: position 11,526 of record NZ_JARWKZ010000079.1, read on the forward strand.
GTGTCAAGGCTGAACTGCGTGTCGGCACGGTTGACAGTTTCCAAGGTCAAGAAAGAGACCTTATCCTTTTCTCACCCACGCTCGGCCATTCGAGTGCGATCAGCGCGGTCACGTTCGTGCAGAAAGACTGGCGCCGCCTGAACGTTGCCATTAGCCGCGCCCGGGCCGTCGCCCATGTCTTTGGCGATTTGTCGTATGCGCGATCTGGCAAGGTGCGGAGTCTTCAACGGCTAGCCGCTACGGCAACCGAACCAAAGGGCCGCATCGGCGAGGGCACGTTTGACAGCAATTGGGAGCGAATTGTGGACGCGGCGCTTAGGAAGCGCGGCTTGAACCCCGTTGCTCAATTCGAAGTCGCCGGTCGTCGCCTGGATTTTGCACTGTTTGGCAGCGGCGATGTCAAGCTCGACCTGGAAGTCGATGGTCGACATTGGCATGCCGACACCGACGGCAAAAGAAAGCTTGGCGACTATTGGAGAGACCATCAGTTGAAATCGCTTGGCTGGAAAATCCAGCGCTTTTGGGTGGACGAACTAGCTCAGGATTTGGAGGGGTGCATTGAACGCGTCGCAAAACAGCTTTCCTAGATCGCGGCGGTTTACCTATATCGCTTTGACGCTTGGCTTGCTCTCAGCGGCCGCGATCTCTGTCGCGTTGATTCAGGTCGACGCTCTTGAGCGCGACTACGGTGCCGTGCGTTCCGACATTCAGCGCTATAACAATGAGCGGACAGAGGCGCTGGGCCGACGCGATAGTGTCCTTTCGGAAATCTCTCAACGAAGTGTAGAAGCCGATGGTATTCGGAAAACCATCGCTGATCTGACCGCACAGCGAGATCGCCTCGACGCAGAGATAAACCAACAGACGGCATCGCTCGCCGAGGGCGTTGAGAAGCTTCAGGCGGGCCAAGAGCAATCGAAAGCGGCCGCCGATACTATTGCGGAAGCAGCTAAGGCCGAGAAGACGCTTGCGACCTTACGCTCTCAGAACGCTGACCTTGAAAAGCGGATTGCTGTCAATCAGGCAAAGATCGATCAGTCAAATGCCGACGTTGCACAAGCAGAAGATCGAAAAAGTGCTGCCGACGACGCGATTGCAGTCAGCGAAAAGGTCCGGCGCGATAAGGAGGCTGAAATCTCCAAATTAAACGCCCAGCTTCAGGACCTTGACGACAAAACACGTCAGGTCGCCGATCTTACCGCCCGTCAGGCCTCGTTGACGGCGCAAATGACGAAAATCACGAAAGATATCGGCGACAAACAACGTGCCTCGCAGGATTTAGACGCAACGATCGCAAAGCTCCAGGATCAGGCGTCCAAGGCGAAGGTCACTGCAGCTAAAACGGATGCCGACTTGGCCCGCCAGGACAGCAACCGTACGGACTTGGCCAACCAAGTMGGCGCTCTCGAAATGCGGAAGGCTGCATTGAACGGCGATCTCACGAGCGTGACCACAGCAGCGGACCGCGCACGATCAGATGCTGCAGCGGCTGAAGGCAGGCTAAAAATTGCCCAGGACGCGCTTGCAGAGGCGGAAAAATCTCTTCCGGTCGCGAAGGCACAATTAAATGATCTCCAGGCAGATGTCGCAGCTGCCACAACGCAACGTAACACGCTCAAAGAAGAGTTAAGCAGTCTTCAGGCACTGAAGTCTCGAACTTCGGCGGACAAAGCCGATGCTGATCGCGCAGCAGCTGAAAAAGCTGCTCTGGAAAAGGCTGTCGCAGACCTATCAAACCGACAAGCAGAACTGGCCAAAGAGCTGAGCTTGCGTCAGAGCGACCTAAATACTGTGAAAGCGGAGCTGGCCGAGCTTAACGGCAGGAAAGGGGTGCTTGTTCAGGAAATTGCATCTCTTTCAGACGCGAAGACGCCAAAGCAGACGGATGTGGCACCCGCGCCGCCAGCTATTGACGCCCCGACGACTACCCAGCCACAGCCTGAGAGGCCATAATTAGAGAGCGTCGACATGCTAACAGGAAACATCTTGATACTGCTTTTCGCAGCAATGGCTGTCGTAGCTCTGATCGTCGTGCAGATAAGCCTCGCGGTGCTCCATGACAGAGCCGTTACCGCCTCCGGGCCGACGCGCTCCCTGGAGTCTCTGGAGACAGCCATTGCCGACAAGCGGATGGCCCTTAGCGATATCGAAAATGAACTAGGAGAGCGCCGCAAGGCCCTAGCCAATATTGCCGACGTCCAGGCTGACTACGATGCGACCAAGAGACAGCTCGATGACTTGAATGCTGAATGGCTTCAGAAGGATGAGCGCCGCGAGGAAATCCGTGCGCTGCGCGAGGTGATCGAAGCGGAGATCATTGAAAAACACGCAGTTGACGCTGAGCTGGCTTCCGCCCGGGCAGATCTCGACGCTGTCCATGACCGCCTCACTGCCGCCGAGCGGCTGTTCGCTCTCAACGATGAGATGAAGCGTGAACAGGCAGCGCTTGAAAAGAAGATTGCAGAAATGCGGTCCCAAGCGATTGAGTTGAGCGAAGCGCAGGAGCGAGTGCAACGCTTAGAAGCGCTGTCGCAGGAACTTGGTAGAGAAAGCGCACGTGTCGAAGGCCTCCTCCAGGCGGCAAACTCCCAACTCTCTCAGGTTCAAGAAGACCTCGCTGTCGAGCGTCAGGCGACCGCCGCCGTTCATGCTGAATTCACGCAGACGTCGGCGAAACTCGCAGCCGCCGAGGAGCGTGCTCGTTCCATCGAAAGCGACATCTCATCGTTGGAAGATCGCCGTTCGTCGCTAATGGCACAGGTCGCTAAGATGGAGGAAGACGTTGCTGAGGCGAGCGGTAGGGATGCGCCGGGCCGCGAGGAGGCAATCGTTGAACGTCTCAAGGAGTTGACCACGCTTCCGCCGGTGCTGGCACAAATGCGGAGCTGGAAAGATCGCGCCGCTGAAAATGAGGCTGAGGCAGTCCAACGGGTGCTTCAGCGCCTTGAACAAAGCGGCCTCCATTACGACCGTCGCATTGTTTATGCCTTCCATACAGCAATGAAAACAAACGACACGACCCAGATGGCCGTGCTTGCCGGTATCTCCGGGACTGGCAAGAGCCAGCTGCCGCGACAGTACGCGGCAGGCATAGGGATCGGGTTCCTGCAGGTGCCGGTTCAACCTCGCTGGGATAGCCCCCAGGATTTGATGGGTTTCTACAACTATATCGAAAAGCGCTACCGTCCGACCGATATGGCGCGGGCGCTCTATCACCTGGACATTCTGAACAACCAGAAGAGCGAGTTTCAGGATCAGATGATAATGATCCTGCTCGACGAAATGAACCTTGCGCGTGTTGAGTATTATTTTTCGGACTTCCTCAGCCGCTTGGAAAGCCGCCCGCCGATGAACCGTGTGTCGGATAAATCCCTGCGCAAAGACGCTGAGATCGAGCTTGAGATACCGATGCCGCGAGGTATGGACGCTCCCCGCATCTTCCCAGGATACAACCTTCTGTTTGCCGGAACGATGAACGAAGACGAGAGCACGCAGTCGCTCTCTGATAAGGTTGTGGACCGGGCGAATGTCCTTCGCTTCTCGGCACCAAGAACCATCAGGACGACTGCGCAGAAAGCAAATATCGCCGAGCCCGAGGCGCTGTCGGCGGCAAGATGGCGGTCATGGGTGAATCCTGTTTCGACTGTGGAGAGTGAGCAGACCGTTATCGACAGCGTGGATAGAATGGTCAGCCTCATGAAGGGCTTCAAGAGACCTTTCGGTCACCGTCTCGGCCGCGCGATCATGGGGTATGTCGCGAACTACACCTCGTTCGACCAGGCGAAGGACTTGCGTGTCCCGCTCGCAGATCAGGTTGAAATGCGCTTGTTACCAAAGCTTCGCGGTATCGAAGTTGAAGACGGTAACGATCATGCTTTCTCCGAACTCATAAGTTTCGTTGGTGATGCCCTGCGGGACGATCACCTTGCGAAGGCGATCGATGAGTCGATCCGTGCTGCGAAAGAGGGCTCCGGTCAGTTCGTATGGAACGGGGTTTCGCGGTAATGCTCCATCTCGGCAGACCTTGGGATCGCAGAGGAGTTGCCAATGCGAAGTTCAGTCCTGGTGATTGTTTGGTCAGCGAGGTCCGTGGCGAGGCACCCAAGAACGGCGGACACTCGCGTCTTATGTCGGCCCGGCTTCAAGATGGACCGGTGGAACTTATTCTCCATCCATACCCGAAAACGGCGAATGCTCAGCGACCGGAGCGAATTGGGTTTCCGGTTCGCCCTCGTGGTGTAAAGGAGCATGAGACCCCGGAAGACGTGCGGGCGAGAGAGCTTCTTCGGCGGATGAACGAGGTTTTGGCGCGGGTCCAGGAGCTTGGCGAGGCCCTTGAAGACCCTTTGCATGTATGGTCCCGATTGCGCGATGCGTGGGAGCGCGCAGAGAATGAACACGATCCGCGAATGGCGGAGATCGTAAGGCAGGCTCAAGATGTCCTTCCGCGCCTGAAAGCGCTGGAGCCGAGGATCAGGCGCGTGCTTCGTCGGACGAGAGAGCTTACATTCTTGGACCGAGTTCAGGAAATGGATCGGGCGTCGATGCGCTGGCTCGTCCGTCAACCGGGGCGGACGATTGCGGAGCGAGCCGGTACAAGCCAGCGTATTCTCGCAACAGTCAGGCGAGAGAACTTTGATACCCCTGAAAACAGGGTTCTCCACGCGTATACGACACTTGCTTTCCAGGTTGCTCGCGAATGGATGCAGGAGCATCCACGAGCACGGCATAGCCGCCGCTACGCGCAAGTCAATCATTTCGGCCGGTTCTGCAAAACCTTCGCGCAGATGTTGGCAGATCTTGAAGTGAGCGTAGCCGATGCCGGGATTGTTCCGAACTACGTTCTGATGCAGGACCCGAGCTACAACTCCATCTATGAAGCCTGGCGCCGCCTGCTGGAGGAAGACAGGGTCCTCGATGACCTCTGGGCATGGCAAGCGGAGACCTGGACGGATTTTTCTGTGCTTTCTGTCGTGCTCGCTCTCAGCGAACTCGAAGAAGCCGAGCTAATTGCGCAATCGCCCATCGTCTGGCGTTCAGAGGCATCGCTCGGACGATGGTTCGAGCAGGATCGACCGATTGCCGTGTTCTGGTTGAAGAACACAGGTCGTATAGTCGAGGTACAATCCCGCCCTGAAGCACCAGGCCGTATGCTGGCCTTGACGCGGGCCCACGTGTCTCTCCGCATCTCCGACATCGACCGAGGCGGGATGCCGCGCCGCGTAGCAGTTTGGACCCCGCACACGATGGCTCGCATAGATCTCAACGACGCTGTCGTACGGGCAAATGAGCGATTGGTCGAGATTCAGCCATTCGGCCAAACTGAAGTTCTGCGTAACGGGCTGATACTGACCCCATCTCACGGTCAGTTCGAGACTTGCCTATCCCGTAAGGCTAGCACGCGCGTTGATGGAATTGCCTTGGAGGCCTCTGGCGAGGGGCTGCGGCAAGGGTTGGACGCTATCCGTGCGTTCGCACGTAGCGAAATATACGCGACGACGCCATGAGGAAACTGTGCGGGTACGATCTGAATGGATGGCGCGATAGCGCTGCGAGGAACTGGACCATTTTGCCGGACGGCGAGGAGCAGGAGGTTATTAGCTCTCTCATCGAAGGCGGCATTTTCGGTGTCGTGGTTGAAACTGGAGCGAAGGCCGACGGGGGCCTTGTGGGTGGTGCGCAGGCATCAATTTCTCCGCACGGCCTGGGTGCTGGTTGGGGTGTGGTCGGAGCTGCCGAGAAGCGGTTGAGGGTGACTGATCTGCTGAACGACGATCCATCCGTCCCCCACCTGACTGCAGCGCTGAAAGGGATGTCATCCGGTGCCAGCTTTGGCATCGCCAGCCTTGATGATCATGCTGAAACCGGCGAGCTACTGCAGGAACGACTGTTGGCGGCTCTGCGCAAGGCAAAGGTCTCGACGCCGCTTCTGGTTTGGCGATCCGTGTTGGCGACATTGTTCGCTATCGAAAGGGGAACAGTTGAAGAAGGCCAGGCCGTAGGTGTGGTTTCGCACACCGGAGACGGTGTCACGGTTCAAAGGCTGCGCATTCGTCGCGAGCGTAGCCATGGAGAGACTGTCTTAGCGCCGGAGCGTCGCTCGACAGGAAAACTGATCCGTTCGGGTTGGGGATACCGGGGATTGGCGGAGTTGGCAAAGTCTGCAATTTCTAGAGTTTCGTCGGTCGACCGAACCGATCATTTGGAATGGGCACGTTCGAATGGACGCCTTGCGCTCGGATTCCAGGCAGAGCCCGAGGTGTTACGCCAAGGAAACGGAGACTGGCAGGTATTAAGGCCGCCCGACACGATCGATCACGAGCAGATACCTCGATTGCAGGATGTGCGAGATGATGTCGCTGGGTGCGATGTGGTCTTGTTGGAAACTCTGTCCAAAGGTGCGATCAGAAAAGCATTCCATTCAGCAGTGATACAAAGCATCGGTGGAGATGTTGTGTTACTTGCTGACAACTCGATCGCAGATGGTGCGCTTCATGCCGCGCGGCGCCTAAGCAAGCGCGATCCCATCTATTTCGATTTCCTGCCGCAGATTTCAACGATTGTGCAGCGGCGTGACGCGGTCGAAAACTTCGACCTCGTTGATTACGATGAGACGCTTCCGGCAGGTGAGATGTACCGGAGCCCGAAACCGGCAAGATTGGCCATTCAAGCGGGGCAGGATCGTTTTTCTATTTTCCTTAGAAAGGAAACTTCCGAGCTTCCGCGCAAGGCAGAAGTCAACATCGGTGTGAAAGTCGACCAGACAGTTCCCGTCGAACTTTGGGTGGAACAGAGCCCGGCGTCCGGTCGAGCAAAAATCCTCGTTCACTCTCAGAAGTTTGGTCACCAATTCCAGGTCGACTGGGATGCCGCGACCGAACTCGAACAAAATTGGGACGCGTTGATCGAAGGGTTCCAGAGACCAGCACCGACAATACCGGGACGGCTTGTGCTCGCCTGCGGAATCGATAGTTGGAACGATAGCCCTCGCGGAGACGGGCTTTTCACGTTGCTTGAAAAGAACGTTGACCGGACTGCCGTCGATTGGACGGCACTCGCAAATCGGCTCTCGGCTCGACCTGGCGGCAAATACGCGATATCAAGTGACGGTGATGTCCCGAATGGAGTAGATGCTGTCGCGCTATCGCGCTTGGATCGACTTGTAGAACGAGCGTTAGATGAAGTCCGTCGCGGGCTGAGGGGCCAAGCTGTTGGAACCCAATCACTGCGGTTTCTGACATGGCAATTCCGCCGATGCCCGCCAGACGTCTCGGGCTGGTTGCTGGAGGCTTGGGACAAAGAAGCCCGGGGACACCCAATTTTCACTCAAGGTGCCCACTGGAAGCTCGCTTACCAGGGGTTGGGGCGGGTCGCCAGCAACCAGCATTTTGAGCTGCAGGCAATCCACAAGGTCTTGGGCAAGCCCATAGATCAATGGAAGTGGCAGAAAGAAACCGCCGCCATGGCGTTCCTACTTTCGCGCTCTGAAACCGCGCCTCGGCTGCTTACTCGCAAAGATGTCGAGCGGTTGACCAAACGGATTCTCCGGGAGTTCGAAGAAAATCTGGGCTCGACGTACACCAGATTCCAATACGCTCCGATGCTGCTTGTTGGCCTTCTCCGTTGGAGGGTGGTCGAGCCATTCGCGTTGGTTGAGGGGCAGGACCCTAAGGCGGATAAATTGGTTCGAGCAGTCGAGAGGACGATAGGTGATCTCAAGCACCAGGATCGTTTAAGGGCACTGGCAAAGTACGGGCGCATCCTGGAACACGTTCTTGAGGAACTACGGGGCGAGGGGTCCAACCCAGAGCTTCTGCTTGATATTTTTGGTGGGGCGGATGGGAGCGATGCCGACGAATAGTAGATCGCTGGTATGCGGCGTCCACGCCCCGTCGATTTTCAGTTGCGGGGATCTAAGGTTGATCTACGCGCCGTCAAATGAGCTCACCGAAGAGTACCTGACGAGCTCATTGTGAGGCCTTGATGCGGGCGGTATAGGCTGGCTCAGGGCATCGATATCTTTGGCAAGGTGAAGGGAAGCGTGGGGTTGATTGCCGTCATTCTCAAGGCGCCTCACTGATGTCAGCGGCATTAAATTAGGTACTCGAGCGAACAACAAAGGCACCGAGGCGACGACCCAAAAGACCAGCAACTAATACGGCGTCTCACTAAAATCGACTCATGGGCTGCGTATTCCGATGAAGCCGGCCATCGATTCCGATTTGAAGCCGGCCAGTCATTCCGATTTCATTCCGGCGGGCGTTCCGATTTGAAGGCGGCCATTTCTCGGACTGATCCTGGCATTCTGGCCGACGCCGGATACCGCGGCCACAATGCGCCCCAGAGCCACAAGCTGCGGGTCTTCACCAGTGGCCAGAAGCGCCACGTGACGCCGGCCATCAAACGTCTGATGCGAAGGCGGTCAGCCGTCGAGCCCGTCATCGGGCACCTCAAGAACGAGCGCAGAATGGACCGCAACTATCTTGCCGGACAGCAGGGCGATGCCCTCAATGCCGTTCTGGCTGCCGCCGGCTACAATTTCTCGCTTCTGCTCAGGTGGTTCAGGCTACTTTTGTGCCTGCTCGTCAGGCAAACTCTCGACGCCGACAATCATGCGCCGCCACACCGAAAACGGTTCTTCACGGGCGACTAAGAGTCGGATTCGAAAAGCGTTCAACGATATCCATACCTTGCTAGCCGTCTGGTGATGAGACGAATGTGGGCGATCATGATCCACGCTTCGGCTGATGCGATCGAGCGTTCGACGTCTTTGGCCAATCTGCGGCATCTGCCAAGCCAGGCGAAGGTCCGTTCGACCACCCATCGACGCGGCAGAACCTCGAAGCCTTTCGCCTTGTCTGAGCGCTTGATGATCTCGAT
>NZ_JARWKZ010000080.1:0-18947 GCF_050577975.1 Rhizobium sp. BR 315
GGATTGAGGTTGTCGGAGAGAGGCTCCGGCCGACCCGCCACGGAGAAACGACATGGCACAAGCCATCCAGAAAATTACGCTCAACGCCGGGCGCGACATTCCCTTCAACAAGCTCGTTCTCAGCCAGCAGAACGTTCGTAAAACCAAGGCGGGCATTTCGATCGAGGAGCTTGCTGAGGATATCGCCCATCGCGGACTGCTGACCAGCCTCAATGTCCGCGCTGAAGTCGATGGCGACGGCAACGAGACGGGTATCTATCGGGTCCCGGCGGGTGGACGCCGCTACCGCGCTCTGGAGCTGCTGGTGAACCAGAAAAAGCTGTCCAAGACATCGACCATTCCCTGCATCGTCAGCAAGGGCGACACCCTCGAAGTCGAGGATTCGCTTGCCGAGAACGTCAGCCGTGTCGATCTGCATCCGCTGGACGAGTTCCGGGCTATCATGACACTTCGCGAGCAGGGCCTCGACGACGAAAAGATCGCCGCCCGCTTCCATATGTCGGTTGCCACGGTGAAGCAGCGTTTGCGCCTGGCCTCGGTCTCGCCGCGTCTCCTCGAGTTCTACGCCAATGACGAGATGAAGCTCGGCCAGGTGATGGCGTTCTCGATCACCAATGATCACGTTCGCCAGGAACAGGTGTGGGACACGATCTCTCGGTCCCATAACCAGGACGCCTATTACATCCGGCGGATGCTGACCGAAACCGCTGTCCGAGCCTCCGATCGTCGCGCCGTTTATGTCGGTATCGACGTCTATGAAGCGGCCGGCGGTGTCGTTATGCGTGACCTGTTCGAACAGGATAATGGCGGGTGGCTACAGGATCCGGCGCTGCTCGAGCAGCTCGTCCTCGAAAAGCTGACCGCCGAGGCCGAAACGCTGAAGGCCGAAGAGGGCTGGAAGTGGGTCGAGGCTGCGTTCGACTTTCCCTACGGCCACACCTCGGGTCTTCGCCGCTTCTACGGCGAGCGGGTCGAATACAGCGAGGAGGAACTTGCGCGGCATGACGCGCTCAAGGCAGAATACGACAAGCTCGATGTGGACTATGCTAAGGCTGAGAGCTATTCCGAGGAAACCGAGGCGCGACTTGAGGAACTCGGCAACGCGCTGGATATAATGAACGACCGGCCCTACGTCTTCGACAGCCAAGACGTAGCCCGCGGCGGCGCCTTCATCTCGCTTGGTGCCAATGGCGAGCCCAGGATCGAACGCGGTTTCGTCCGACCCGAAGACGAACCTGTCGCAGAGCCGCAAACCGGTGATGCCGATTATGGCGACGGTGATGGTCAAGGCGAGACTGAGACTGGGACGACTTCGGCAAATGGCGGCATCTTGGTCAACGGCAAGCCTGTCGGCATCGAGGAACCGGAGGAAGACGACGGCAAGGTTCGTCCGCTTTCCGATCGCGTCATCGAGGATCTAACGGCCGCTCGCACCGTGGCGCTGCGCAACGCGCTGGCGAACGATCCCGTGATGGCTTTCATTTCCGCCCTCCATGTCGCGGTGCTCAAAATCTTCTACCGATACGGAGCGGACTCGTGYCTGGAGATCACCCTCCAGCACACCGCTTTCAGCCAGACGCAGGGGCTCGGCGATACGATCTGGGCAAAGGAGATCGAACAACGGCAAGAATCGTGGGGCTATGACCTTCCCGGCAATGCCGACGAGGTCTGGAACTACCTGATCGCGCTCGACCAGGATAGCCGCATGGCGCTGTTTGCCCATTGCGTCTCCTTGTCAGTGAACACCACCGTGCAAGCGTGGAACCGGCGGACAAAGGAAACGGCTCACGCCATGCAGCTTGCCCATTCGCTCGGCTTTGGCATGGTCGCGGCCGGTTGGACGCCGACGGTCGACAACTATCTCGGCCGCGTCACCAAGGCGCATATCCTGCAGGCGGTCCGCGAAGCGAAGGGCGACCAGTCTGCGCAGCTGATCGATCATCTCAAGAAGCCCGACATGGCGCGTGAGGCCGCCCGGTTGCTCGAAGGCAGCAGATGGCTCCCTGAAGTGCTGCGGCTCCCCGTCGATCGGATCCCCGCGGAGGCAGAGCCCGATGCGGTACTTGAGGACGCGGTTGTCGAGGACGATACCACTGAGGCCGCCGACCTCGATTTGCCAGCCTTTCTGACCGAAGATGAGGGAGCCGCAGAAGCGGCCACCGACCCGATCGACGGCGACGGCGAGCATCTCGAAGCCGCCGAATAACGACTCCAAAACGCAAAGTCACGAAAGCCCGGCCACTGCGCCGGGCTTCTCTGTTTTTCAGGAGCGCCGTCATGCCTGCCTATACGATTGAAACGACCTACACCCTGCCGATATTTCGGCATGGGACCTATATCGCCGACACGCCCGAAGCTGCCTGCAACGCGGCGCTTGGCGACGACAACTGGGAGTCTTCGAAGAAAGACCGCGAGTCCGCAGGCGAGATCCATGTGACCGGCATCTGGGAGGGTGAGAACACCGCCTATGCCGGATCGCCAATCGCAATACCGTCGCAGCTCAATGAAGCAATTCATCGCCGGGCCCACCACTTCGAAATCCTGCTCGGTCTGCTGAAGATGCTGTTCCACGACGTCCAGGCGGCGCAATCTCCGTCAGTCGATTGGTTGGCCAAATCGGCCTGGGCGATTGCGCGGGGGGAGGCTATCCTCGCATATGCGCCCGATCCCACCGAGCCGGCCGATGCGCCGAAGCCAAGTCATATCCTCGCACGTTTAGAGGAAGAGCGCGTGCGCAGCGCGATAGCTGCAGTCCTTGAGGTCGATCGAGACTTCGATGGGCTTTCCGTGGGTTCGGTGAGCGACGAGGAAATCCAATCAGCTTGTGTGTCCATCGTGACCACGATGGACCTCTCCGATGCCATCAGCAATGCCGAGTTTCATGCGGCAATGGCAGCGATCCGAGCGGCCTACGGTCGCCACCATCCAGGTTAAGTCCTTTCCAATCCCTGACTTTCGAACCCGGTCCGCTTTCCATTCAACCCAGCCCGGACTTCTTCCTGCGTGCACCAGAAATAGGGGGCGGCTGCGGCCAGCCCAAAAGGAAGAGTAGGGCCGGGGAGAGGGGCGAGTCGGGCGGTGGAGAGAGGGTGCCCGGCAAGAATCCTGTTTCCTCTCTGGAGAAAGATCGATGTCGATATCCGAACTCACACCCCAAACTGCTTCCATCGTCTCCGACGAGCGCCGCCTGGAATTTCTGCCCACGCTGTTCGGGCGCTCGCTCCTGATCATCGCCGAGAACGCKGTCTACAGCCTCATGGAGCGGCTCAGCCCCCTCGACTATGGTGGCGGGTTCTGGGATTTCTACGAGCGCGAGGGAAAGCCGCTGTTTCTGGCTCCGAGATCCAAGTCGCGTTTCCGGATCACCGGCGAGATCACCGGGTTTCAGGGGGGAAGTCTCGGCGGAGGCCGCGGGGATTATCGCCACGCTTTTTGCCTTCTCACATCTCTCCTTCCAGAATCAATCCGAGCAACTCTCGGAAGGCTATGACCGCCTCTACGCCTATGCGGCCGACCATACCGAGGCCGCAGAGATCTTTCAGGCGATCGATTGATCACGAGCCTCTTGTCGCCCTCGGGCGGCACACTTTCTGTTCCGACCGAACTGCCTTGGAAGCCAGGGCTTGCGGTCGCACTTCATCGTCCATCTCACCAGCCCGGTTGTCGCAAGAGCGGTACGCCGGGCTTTTGCGTTTTAGGAGACTTCATCATGAATACCGTGATTTCCAACCCCCGACCGACATCGTCTGGATTTAAGGTCGATATATCTCGCGGTAAACGCGTCGGACGCGTTTCGTCGGAATGGTTTTCGCGTCCCGACGACGAGCGGTATCTGTCGCTTTCCGATCTGCATCATGCCGTCAGCGCCCGGACAGAACGAGCTCGCGTTCGCACAGTCGAGACGTCCGAGATCCGGGTCGAGGCTACCCGCGACAACGCCGAGCGCTTATCCCTGATCGTTCCCGGCGGGCGCGAGCCGGTGGCGCCAACACACTGGAGCTACGGTCAGCTCTGCAGCCTTGTTGGCGCCCCTGCAAGCTACATGCGCCAGCTGCCAGCACCGCTGGCGGCGATCAATCTGCAGCACGGGCTCCTCAGTCACAACGCCGAAATGGTCAAGACGCTCGAGATGGACGACGGTCGCGTGGAATTGAGAGCGGTCACCGGTCCGGAATACGGGCGCATCTGGGACAGGGATTTGATCGCGGCCATCATGAACATTGCCGGCAATGGCACAGGCGATACGATCTGGAAGGTTCCCGGTCTGCTCGACTGGTCCACGATGACCCACAATCCTTTCGTCGATATCACGAAGGATACGACCACGCTATACGCCAGCGATCGCGACGTCTTCGTCTTTCTTTGCGATGACACGCATCCAATCGAAGCCGGGCGACTGCCGAACGGCGATCCTGATTTGTATTTCCGTGGCTTCTATGCCTGGAACAGCGAGGTCGGCTCGAAAACGCTCGGRATCGCCAGCTTCTACCTGCGAGCCGTGTGCGCCAACAGGAATCTCTGGGGGACGGAGAATTTCGAGGAAATCACCATCCGTCACTCGAAGTTCGCCGCCCAGCGCTTCGCCCACGAAGCCGCACCGGCGCTGACGAACTTCGCCAACTCCTCGCCCGCACCGTTCATTGCCGGCATTCGCGCCGCCCGTGAACGTATCGTCGCCCGAAACGAGGAGGACCGCTCCGAGTTCCTGCGCAAGCGCGGCTTCTCGAAGGCCGAAACCGGCAAGATCATCGAAACCGTTCTTTCCGAGGAGGGGAGGCCACCGGAGTCGATTTTTGACTTTGTGCAGGGGATTACCGCGCTGGCGCGGGGAAAGTCGCAACAGGACAGCCGGCTCGAACTAGAAGGCAAGGCGAAGAGACTGCTCGAAAGCGCGGCCTGACCACGTCGAATCCACCGCTAATTCTTGCCCCATCGCTTTCACCGCCCGGCCATCGTGCCGGGTTTTTGCCATTCCCGAAAAGGAAACATCATGACCACGCTCGAAACCAGGATCTACAGCCATCCGCCCATTCCGCTGGCAGACATCAGCCCGCTCGAAATGCTGATCCTCACCAATGTGCTTGAGTGCAGCGTAACCGAAGAGGGTCTTGTCCTGTTCACGGATGTAACACCGGCCAATCCGATCCGCGTGGCGCGCAGCGAACTGACCGCCGCGTTTGGTGCCTCAGCGCGGAACGGTGGAGATCCGGTCAACGTCTTCATCGCCGACCGGGTTCTCGCCCTTCAGCCGGCAGGCGGTAACACCGTCGAAGACGATGCGATGGTCGACATCGACCTAAGCCATTTCCCGTGGCAGTTCGTGGTGCAGGGCATCGTCGCGCGATCACCGGATCTGCACGAGGTCGCGGTAATCCAATGGACGAACCACCCTTCGCAACGTCCGGAGAGTTTTGGCGCCACCGTTTCGTTGATCACCGCCAAGGCCGTCCATCATGCGACGAGTGAGGATATTCTCGACCGGTTCAGACTTCAGGAGAATGCTCTCCCTCCTAGCGCCTCGTCGTTTCCGTCTTGTCCGGACAACGGCGCTCTGGCCAGTGGCGCTGCAAGCGACCTGTTCACGGTGAAAGCGGTCGAGACGGCGCTCTGCGTCTGGGAGGCGATGCTTTATTTCCGCGGTCTGCATCAGGATGAACGGCCGGTCCCGGACACTGTCGCCCGCATGTCCGGACTCTGGGATGCCGTCGGATGGCAGGCGATGCGGTCCCATGTCCGCGAGATCGTGCCCTTCGCACTCGCCGTCTATGACGACGTCTGCGAAGAGCTTGAGGAAGAGGGTTTCACCTTCGATTTCGATTTCGCGCCAGCATTTGTCGAGAACCTGCGCTGGTCCGAGGAGGGAGCGTCCCGCGAAGGCGAACCGGACGAGTTCCGTGAAGATGTGATGGTGGCCGTCAGGCGCCGTCGGCAGGACGTCGTCGCGCGAACCGCATCGGGCTTCAACCCGGCTTCATGCCAGGTCGACTAATGAGGAGAGGCGCTCGCCTGCCGACCCGCGCGTTCGCGGATCACGGAAGCCGCGGGACTTCACCCTCCGCGACCCGCCAGATCCAGGGCGTGATCTCCGGCCTCGTCTCGATCATCTCCGCAAGCGCCTGTTCATACTCCTCTCCGGCGCTCGGCGGAACGATGAACATGGCGACAGGAGCCGGTTTCTGCTCCGGCAGCGTCACCGACACGATCGGCGCATCGCGTGGCAGGTTGAACCGCAAGCCCTTGACGCTCTTTCGCTTGAGGTGGCCGAGCTTTTCCAGAAGCCGCAGCTCGTGAATGTCCTCGAACGGCAGCCAGTGCTCGTTGGCCACCATCAGCGATACCTCTTCGACCGCCGCAATGCCGGCGGCCGAGACGCCGAAGGTGGCGATGACAATCAGATGGAATGCCTCGTTCGAGCGCCACAGTTCAAGCTCCACTTCATGGTGCGCGGCGAGCCGCCGCCATGCGCCTTCCTCGATCATCAGCGGAAAAGGCATGTGCCGTACGCCGATCCTCTGCCCCTCGCGCGCGGGGGAAAACTCCTTCACTTCCGCCACGATCATCATCAGCTTGCGAGGACCCGAACCGGCCGCCTGCGCGCCCTTGAGCACCGCGGCGCGCCGGGCGGCGATCCCATCCTTGTCTTCGGGATGAAACACTTCCGGCACGAAGAGCATGTCGGCCAATGTCGTCCCTCTGGCTGTCATCTGGGCGGCCGCGTTCAGAAGGCTTGTTCGCACCCGGCCCCAGCCACGTCTACCGGCCCAGGTCGAACGCCATTCCGTCAGTTCGCCCGCCTCCCAGAGATAATGCAGCATTCCCCGCAACGACAATTTCTTCGGCTCGCTGCGAATGCCGTGTTCGGAGGCTTCGCCTACCACACCGGGCGTGGCCCGAGGCCCGCGCTTCGTCAGCGAGAAATCCAGTTTCAGGTCGGCCTTGCCGTTTGCATCGATCTGAATGGCGTTTCCGATGAGCGGCCCGAGGCCCGAAAGCTCGTAAGGAGGCTCATAGGAGGGGCATGCGGGATCATGTTCCCGCCCCGATAGCGGCATTCGCTTGATGAGATACTGGTCGTCGACCCTGGCGATGTACATCGGCACGGACGGTTCTTTGCACGTGCACATCGGGCGAAGCCGATGCTCGTAGGCCTGCGGAAGGAATGCTCGCAGTTCAGGCGACGACTCTTCCATCACCCGGCCATCGATTGTGAATGTTCGCACCTTTGCTCTCCCGTTCGGATCTCCAAGCTATGCAACTATCACGCATTTTACTATCTAAAAATAGGCAGTAAAGCGCCGCGATCTCAGCGAGTTCGGCCTGAAGCCGAGCATTCGCCGCCGCGCGACGTGTGCGAGCGCCATGTAGCCCGGTGCGGTATCTCCCACACCTTCCAGTGGTGAGATCGACGGTCACCGGCATTGAGAAACCCTTCGCCCTGCGCATGCCGCGCATATTCCGCCAGGAGGATAAAATGACGATACCMAACCATGCCGGGACCAATTTCCATACCCTGTTGCGCGCAGCCGCAGACGGTAACCTTGTCCTGATGGAATGCCTGGATTCCCGGACGAGCGAACCTCGTTATGTCCTGTGCGCTGTCGGCCAAGACGGGACAGACCGGGTGTTCACGCCGTTTGGGCATCTTGCCGACGGCAACCCCTTCGACGCTTACCTGCCGCCCGATCCTGATAATCCTCGAGGCTTTCTGGCGCCGGGTCAGGCTCGGTCCGACAGCCGCTCGCCGGCGGCTGACGACAAGGGAGAGAGCAATGCAGATCAGGCGTAAATCCCGGCATGGCGAACAGCCGCATTATCTCGCTCACTCCCTCTACGCGGCAGAGCTCGGAGCGCCCGACCAGGGCCTTTGTCGTCCGACACCTCCCCGTGCGCCGGATGTCGCTGCACTCGTCCATCCCGGCATGGTGATCCGAACGTCGTACGGCACGGGCGGAACGGTGATCGGGGTTGAAGGACCCTTTGTCCATGTCGCGCCGGATGGCAGCGAGTATCCGCATTTCACGATCGTCTACGTGCCGTCCGAGCGGTTCGGCCGGCACGGCAAGGGCGATCTCAACTGGATCAACGAATGTGTCGCTGTTGACCGCCGGATCCTGAAGCTTCTCGAAGTCGACCTAGATGAGGTCTTCGTCAAAGGTCCGGTCTTTCTCCGCGGCTGACGCTTCGCGGAACGCCCCACCAATCTTCCATTGAGCCTTTTCCAACCAGGCCCGGTGCTCCGAAGAGTGCCGGGCCTTTCGGCATTTTCAGGAAAGTATCATGACCAAGCCTGCACTCGGCTGCCCCCGCGTGGGTTTTATGTCAGACGTACCGGTCGCACCGGTTGCGCCGGTGTTTCTCAATTACCGGTCCCAGGCCGTTCGGCCCGTCTGCTTCGCCATCGTCTATTGGGACGGCCCGGCGATACCCCTACGCCTTCGAGGACCGCGACGCCTTCGAACGTCAACGCGCCACGGCCGAGAGACATTTCGTCCATGTCCATGAGCTGTCGGCCGAGGAAGCGGCCGAATGGATCGCAGCCGGCGGCAATGCCGTCCTTCATGAGGTGTCGGCCGCCGGCGTTGCGGCATTCGGAAACCTGAAGCTCGCGCCCGGCTGAAGGCGGGTGCCGGCCTCCTTGATCGCTCAGAGGGAGAGAGGGGCGGGAAAAGGGCGGTCTGCCGGGGCTTGGAGAGCGTCCGGGCGGGCCAGTCCCTTCCCGCTCTAGACAGGGTTTCCCATGAACATCGTCCCTTCCCACATCGCAAACGCTACCACAACCGCCCCCMAGGCTCCTGCCGATTGCACCAGCCGAGCAGGCAAACTCCTCCGCTCCGGCGGAACGCTTCTGAAGTTTCTCGAACATGGCCAGCCGATCGGCACAGCCGATCTTCGCACTGTTCTGACAGACATCTTCGGCGGCTCGGATGCGGAAGGCTTCTGGTCATGGAAAGGCGCCTACGAGGCGGCGGAAGTGGCGCAGGTCCTGTTTCTGCGCAAGTTCGGCGCCGCAATCGCCACCCGAGCAAATGCACCGCACGCAACGCTGACAATGCTGACCAGGGTGGCGGGTTTSATCCCGACCCACACGCGGCGCTCTGAGGAAAGCCAGCAACTCCAGCAATTTTCGACGCCGGTACCACTGGCTTATATCGCGGCCCGCGCGGCCGGCATCGTGGCTGATGATACCGTGCTCGAGCCCTCCGCCGGAACCGGCCTGATGGCGATCTTCGCCGAACTCGCGCGTGCGCGCCTGTCTCTCAACGAATATGCGCCCCTCCGCCACGGCCTTCTGCAGCTGCTCTTCTCCGGGTCGGCCGTATCGCAGCATGATGCCGCCCACATCGATGACTATCTCGATCGTTCTATCCGCCCGACCGTCGTCTTGATGAACCCGCCGTTTTCCGCCGGCGTTCATGTCGAAGGCCGTATGGCAGACGCCGCATGGCGTCATCTCGTCTCCGCCTTCGCACGGCTTGCCCCCGGCGGACGACTGGTTGCGATCACAGGCTCAAGCCTCTCTCCCGATAGTCTCACATGGCGCGACGCTTTCGTCCGTCTKCAGGAGCGTGGCACGGTTCTGTTCAGCGCCGCGATTGATGGCTCCGTTTATGCCAGGCACGGCACAACGATGGAGACCCGCCTGACGGTGATCGACAAGATCGCTGCCGCCGATCCGACGCGCCTCATTGCCTCCCACGGCATCGCCCCTGATCTCGAGACCTTGCTATCGTGGATTTCGAGCCTGCCGCCTCGCTCGCCGTCGTCCGCGTCACAATCGATCGGCGCTCCTTTCAACGGAACCGCCTGCGCCCGCGCGGCGAAGATGGCCGCCCGAAACACGTCTACCCTGCGGCCCGCTACCGTATCGGCACCAATCGGGCGTCCTCTCTCCGCTAGTCGCGCGCCGAGCCCTGTTTCTGCACTGTCCCCACGCGTCGATGATGTCGTGGTCGAACTATCCTACGAACTCTGTGATGCGACAGCGATGACCCGCCGTGACGTCACTGAGGGCATCTACGAGCCTTATCGGCTGCAGGCGATCCGCATTCCCCACGCAAAACCGCATCCGGACAAGCTCGTCGAATCCGTCGCCATGGCATCGGTGGCGCCGCCCAAGCCGAACTATCGCCCGCACCTGCCGAAGCGCGTTATCACCAGCGGCGACCTTTCCGACGCCCAGCTTGAAAGCGTGATCTATGCGGGCGAAGCCCATTCGGGTTACCTCGCCGGTCACTGGTCCGTCGACGCCAGTTATGACAACCTCAAAGCCGTCAAACCGGATGAAGAGGGATCTGTCCGATTTCGCCGGGGCTGGTTTTTGGGTGATGGCACAGGTGCAGGCAAAGGTCGGCAGGCTGCCGGTATCATCCTCGACAATTGGCTCAAGGGTCGTCGCCGCCATTTGTGGATTTCCAAATCCGAGACACTGATCGAGGACGCTCAGCGTGATTGGAGTGCGCTCGGCCAAGAGAAGCTGCTCGTGACGCCGCTGTCACGCTTCCGGCAGGGCAAGCCGATCAAGCTCGACGAAGGGATCCTGTTCGTCACGTTTGCGACGTTGCGCACGGATGAGCGCGAGGGGAAGCGATCGCGCGTCCAGCAAATCGTCGACTGGCTCGGTCAAGAGGCGGTCAGTGGCGAAGCCGCGACAGGGAACGCGAAAGGTTTCGATGGGGTCATTGTCTTTGATGAGGGGCACTCGATGGCCAATGCCGCCGGCGGAAAGTCCGAGCGAGGCGACAAGGCAGCCTCGCAACAGGGCCGTGCCGGCCTACGCCTGCAGCGTGCTCTCCCCGATGCCCGTGTCGTCTATGTCTCGGCGACCGGCGCGTCCGAGGTGGAGTCGCTCGCCTATGCCGAACGGCTTGGACTTTGGGGGAGCACGGATTTCCCTTTCTCGACGCGATCGGAGTTCATCGCCGCGATCGAGGACGGCGGCGTAGCGACCATGGAAGTGCTCGCCYGCGATCTCAAGGCGATGGGCCTCTACGCCTCACGGTCCCTGTCCTTCGAGGGTGTCGAATACGACATCCTCGAACACGAGCTGACCGAGGAACAGGTTCGCATCTACGATTCCTATGCCGAAGCGTTCCAGGTCATTCACAACAATCTGAACGCCGCGCTCGAAGCCTCCGGTATCGTCAGCCATAGCACCACGCGCAACAAAAACGCCAAAGCTGTCGCCCGCTCGGCCTTCGAAAGCTCGAAGCAGCGCTTCTTCAATCATCTGCTGACGTCCATGAAGACGCCGGCCTTGATCGACGCGACGACCAGGGACGTGGCGGACGGGCATGCAGCGATCATCCAGATCATATCGACCGGCCAGTCCTTGACCGAACGACGGCTCGCGGAAATACCGACAGAGGAGTGGGGCGATATCCAGGTTGATGTCACGCCGCGCGAGATCGTTGCGGAATACCTCAACCATTCCTTCCCGACCCAGCTCTTCGAGGAGTATTCCGACACCGAGGGCAATCTCCTGTCGCGGCCGGTCTATGACGCCGACGGCGATGCCGTCATGTGCAGGGAAGCCGTCGCTCGCCGGGACGCGTTGCTCGAACGTCTCGGCAGCCTGCCGGCGATCCCGACCGCACTCGACCAGATCGTCCAGCACTTCGGCAGTACCCAAGTGGCTGAGATCACCGGCCGCACGCGCCGCATCGTGCGCCGCGACGACGGCGGCACGATCGACCGCTTCACTGTTGAAAGCCGGCCGGGCAGCGCCAATCTCGATGAGACCCGCGCCTTCATGGACGACGAGAAGCCGATCCTGATCTTCTCTGAAGCCGGTGGCACGGGACGGTCCTACCATGCCGATCTCGGTGCGAAGAACCAGCGCCTGCGCCTGCACAATCTTCTCGAAGCCGGCTGGCGCGCCGACGTGGCGATCCAGGGTCTCGGGCGAAGCCATCGCACCAACCAGGCGCAGCCGCCCCGGTTCAGGATGATCGCCACCAACGTCAAGGCGGAGCGGCGCTTCCTGTCGACCATCGCCCGACGTCTCGATACGCTCGGTGCAATCACCCGCGGGCAGCGCCAGACAGGCGGACAAGGAATGTTCCGCTCGGAGGACAATCTTGAATCCCAGTATGCCCGCGATGCGTTGCGGCAGTTTTACAAGCTGATCTACGGTGGCGAGGTCGCAGGTTGTTCGCTCGACAAATTCGAGACGATCACCGGGCTTTCGCTCAGCGCGGAAGAGGGGGGGCTTAAGGACGAGCTGCCGCCGATCCACACCTTCCTCAACCGCATGCTGGCGCTGACGATCGAAATGCAGAACCTGTTGTTCGTCGCCTTCGAGCAATTGCTGGCCGCCCGCATCGAGGGCGCGATCGCAGCCGGCGTCTATGACAAGGGCCTGGAGACGCTGGTCGCCGATCGCATGACGGTGAAAGAAAGGAGGCTGATCTATACCCATCCCGCTACCGGCGCCGAGTCGCATTTGTTGACCATCGAACGCATGGATCGCAATCAGCCGATRCAGATTGCCGACGCCCTTGGGCTCCTTCAGCGCGACCCACGGGCAAAGCTGATGATCAACAGCAAGTCTGGCCGCCCTGCCGTGCAGGTGCCGACGCGTTCGATCATGCTTGAGGACGGTTCGGTCCAGCCGCGCGTGGCGCTCATCCGGCCAATGGACGAAATCCGTTTCGAGCTGCGCCAGCTCGAAGAAACGAACTGGGAACAGGCCGACGAGCAGAGCTTTTCCGCTGCCTGGAGCGCAGAAATCGCCGATCTTCCCGAGTTCTCGGTTTCGACCACGCATGTCGTCTCCGGCCTCCTCTTGCCGATCTGGAAACTGCTGCCGCAGGATTATTGCCGGGTCTATCGGCTTGAGACCAACGAGGGCGAACGGATCGTCGGCCGTCTGATCTCTTCAGAATGGCTTTCCCGGCTTTGCCGGAATTTCAGGCTCGATCAGACAGAAGTCGTGAGCGCCGCGCAGGTGTGGGAATCGCTGCTCGGCGGGTCCGCGGTCGTCGCACTCGCGGGCAATATGACGCTGCGGCGCGTTCGGGTGATGAACGATTATCGCATCGAGCTTGCCGGCTTCACCGACGGCATGCGCGAGAGGCTGAGATCGATCGGCCTTTTCTCCGAGATGATCGCCTGGAAGGACCGGTTCTTCATCCCCGCCTCGAATGACGGACAGGCCGTGCTGTCGCGCCTCATTGAACAGCATCGTATCATCGATGTCGCCGGTCGGAGCTGACCGCCATGCTGTCAGCTTCCGAACTTTCAGACCGTCTGGCGCGCGATGCCGAGGCGGTCTGCCGCCATTACCTCTCCGCCGGCCGCAGGGCCGGCAGTTACTGGATCGTCGGCGATACCGCTAACAGCAAGGGAAAGTCTCTCTACGTTCATCTCACGGGCCCGCGAGCGGGGCGGTGGGCAGATGCGGCGACTGCTCAATATGGCGACCTGCTCGATCTCGTGCGGGAGACCTGCGGACTGGTCGACTTCCGCGATGTTGCAGACGAGGCCCGGCGTTTCCTCAACGAACCACGGGTCAGCCCGGTCTCTTCCGGTAGGGATCATAAGCTCGATATCCAGCCGGTTGAAAGGCCGACCGCGGAACGTGCAAGACGCCTGTTCCAAGTGACGCAGCCGCTCGCTGGCACTCTGGCTGACAGCTATCTGCGCCAGCGCGGCATCCTGCGCGCATCGTTGCATTCCGCACTCCGGTTCCATCCGTCCTGCTACTATCGCGACTTCGCCAGCGACGGAACCCGCAGTTATCCCGCGCTGATCGCAGCGGTGACCGATCAGGCGGGCACGGTCACCGGCGTGCATCGCACCTGGCTCGATCCGGACGGCGACGGCAAAGCTCGGGTCGAGGATCCCCGCCGGGCGCTGGGCGGGCTGCTCGGCAACGCCGTGCGGTTCCGCTTTCCCGTTGATGGCCCCGTGCCGGTCATGGCGGCAGGCGAGGGGCTTGAAAGCATGTTGTCGCTCTCCCATGTGATGCCCGGCATGCCTGTGGTCTCGGCGCTGACGGCCAATCACCTTGCCGCGTTCCGGCCACCAGCCGGGTGTCTGCGTCTCTATGTTGCCGCCGATGCGGATGCCGCCGGCCGGCATGGGATCGAGGGTCTGAGCCACCGGGTGCAGGCGCTCGGCATCCTGCCGCTTGTGCTTACCCCGGATCTCGGCGACTTCAACGAGGATCTGCGCCGGCTTGGACCGGACCGGCTCATCGCAAATCTGCGGGGCCAACTCGCACCGGAAGATGCCAGGCTCCTTCTTCCCTCATAGTGTGGCCGAGAAGGGATGCCGGACGGGGCCCGGGCGTGGCAGGCAGGGCCGGTTCTGTCGGTCTCTGTCCTCGTGGTGCGCGCCTGCGGGCCTCCGAGAGGCGACCCTTACCAGTCGGCCGTCTGGCCTTCAGCGGGTCGGTCAGGTTTCTTCCCCGCGCCGGCTTTTTAGTCCGCATCGGCTGTTCCTAAAACCGGTTCCCGGTTTCGGGCCAATGCGGCAGCCGGCGCTCCTCGCGCCCCAAGAAACCCTCCCTCAACCGCCCGGCGCTGCGCTGGGCCGCGTCGCTGCGCTTGCGGTTCCGGCCCGACTGCCGCCTGGACAGGGATCGCCGTCAGGCCGCGAGAGGCGCGGCCCAAACCGACGGAGACCATCATGAACCTTACCCTTCCCATCGACGACACCTTCGAACCCGACCACGCGTCTTCCCCGACCGACCGCGTCATCTACGAGATGCAAGTCTTTGGCTACCGCCCCTTCCAGGACGAGCCGGACCCGCGCCCACTGCCCGAGGAGCCAATGGTCCAGTCGGCGCTGACCGCGATGTTTTCCGCGATGTTCGAGATGCTCGGCGACACGCGGCTGGAGCCCGATCTCGAAGACCTGCTCTGGTCGACGGTCAATCTTTTCCACCGCGCCGGCGAGCGTATCCAGCGTGAACTTCAGCGCAACGAGGACGCCCAGCGGACTGGCCAGCGCGAGCAGGACGGCTCGGAGGTGAAAAGCGTCGAGCTTGAGCGCCATGTCGTCGAGGGCATTACGCTTCTCGAACGCCGCAATGCCTTCGAGTTCATGCGCGACTATGCAGCCGATCTGTTCGAAGCCCAGACCGGTTCGGCATGGCGGCCGCGCACCGGGTCCAAGGTCAATCACGCCAACCTGACCGCGGCGATGATCGACAGCAGAGATTTCCTGTCTGCCCGCCGGCACGCCGAAAACACGGTGCTAATCCCGGCAGGAACCAAGATCGCCTTCGGCGGCGGCACGGACTACAACGATCACGACCGGATCTGGTCCGCGCTCGACAAGGCCCATGCCAAGCACTCCGACATGATCCTGCTGCACGGCGGCTCGCCCAAAGGCGCCGAACGTATCGCCGCCTGCTGGGCCGAGGCCCGCAAGGTCACCCAGATCGCCTTCAAGCCCGACTGGAACAAGCATGCCAAGGCCGCCCCGTTTCGCCGCAACGACGACATGCTTTCGGTCATGCCATCAGGCGTCATCGTCTTCCCCGGTTCCGGCATTACCGACAACCTGCGCGACAAAGCCCGCCGGCTCGGCATCAATGTCTGGGAACTCAAAGGAGATGGCGCGTGAGCGCCATCGTCTTCGCAGGACACCATCTCGCGGTTATGTTGCACCCGAGACTACTTGTTTAGCGCATCCTTGAGTGCCTTCGCTGGAGTGAAGGCAACCTTTTTCTGTGCGGCGACCTTGATCGTCGCCCCGGTTGCCGGATTGCGCGCTTCGCGCTCCGGTGCGTTCTTCACCTTAAACTTGCCAAAGCCGGGGATGGACGTTTCCGCACCGGACGTTGCGGCCGCCGTGATGGCGGAAAATACGGCTTCAACGACAGCCTTGCTTTGAACCTTGGTCAGGTTGTGCTCGGCGGCAATCTTGTCTGCGATTTCGTTGGTCGTGGTCATATGAAGTTCCTTTCCTGTAGGAACCAAAGCCTTTCCACCGGRACAGCCCGCTGTCACGGGGTTCACACCTTGCTAGCTGCTGCCTTAGCCACCTTTCCACAAGTTCTGGCGATTAGACCGCCGCCGGTGGGTGAAGACGGGTATCAAGGGCGAATGTCTCCTGAAACTTTACCGAATAGCTGCCGGCCGCCTGGCTCGCGATAAAGATCAGGTTCCAGCTGCGAGTGGAGACCGCGCTTGGGATTGCCACAAAGCGATGCTGTCGCAGCAGGTCGTCGCCGAATGCCTGTTGACCGGCGCTCGGAATACCGGGCCGCAGCCAGTTCGGATTGGGAACGGAGTCGGGATCGACGATATGCACCGCGGCGGTGTCGGCGATGACAGCGGCCGTCAGGATATGTGGGATTGTGTCGAGTGCGCGAAAACCCTTGTGGACCGCGACCTCAAGGATCGCCGTCGACGGGTCGATGGAGCAGTAGATTGCCCGCACGCCCTTGCTGTTCCAGCGACCGCCGACACGGTAAGCGCCTTCACCGCTATCCCATGTGGGAGCATAAGCGGCCTGGTCGAGCCGCCACGCGATCAGCTCGGACCCGCCAAGCGCAATCGGCAAAGGCGTCATGCATAGACGCCGTATTCGAGCCGTTCCAGATAGTCCTCGACCAGCTCGACACCGGCAGGCGTCCCGAGCAGGTCGATCGGGCGGCGTTGATCGAGCCCGATGGCGGGACGCTCCAGCCATTGCTCGGCTTCCGCCTGCGTTCCCAGCACATCCGTTGCCTTCGACAGGATCTCGGCGAACTTCCATGCCCGACCGCTCTGTTCCTGGCTGAGCGGCTTGGACGGCGCGTCCTTTCGGCGTTGCCATGTCCTGAGGCTCATACCGACGGCCTTTTCGAGGGATTCGGTCTTCCCAATAAAGACCAGGCTTCCGACGAGGTGATCGATTGCGGAGGCCGGTAAGCCGATCAGCAGCAATTCATGTGCGTCGAGCGCTGTTGTCAGCCGGCGCGACAGCACGCGAGCGCCACCGAGTAGGGCCTCGATCTTTTGCAGTTCCCCGCCGCGTGTCATTGAAGAAGGTGCTTCTGCTGCGACCGCCATCACTGTCTCCTGTGTCATCTGTCGTTCTAAATATGACATCTGTCGCCGCTCGTTTCAAGTAACAAGGCAAACCCGGCGATTTGCATGGAATCGGCGGGGCTCGTCACGCGCTTTTCGCGAATATTCCGTTTAAAGCGAAACTTGGTTTTCTGACTTTTGCAACGTCGCAGATTAGAAAGTTTTGCGGTGCCGACGATCTCTTGTTGGGGCATTCCGTTCGAAAGCGCCACTCCTCACCTTGCTGAGGAATCTCTTGCATTTTTGAGGAATTGTGTACACATTTGCCGCTTAAATGGAGCCCCGTAATGCCTCAGTCCCGGCCACAGACATCACCTCCCCGCCGTGTCGGCGTTCGGGAGTTTCGCGGCAATCTGACGTCCTTCCTCAAGCAGGTTGAGGATGGCCAGCGGTTTGTCCTCACCTCCCATCATAAGGTCGTTGCGGAGATTGGGCCACCATCAAAGGAAATTGTAGCTCGCAAACCTGGCGCGTTGCGCGGCAAGATCAAAGTTGCCGAAGACTTCGACAGCTTGCCGGCGGACGTCCTGGCCGCGATGGAAGACGAGGCGTGAGGCTTCTCCTCGATACGCATGCCCTATTGTGGTGGTTGAACGATGACGCGAAGCTGGGCAACCATGCGCGTGGCCTTATCGGCGATTCTGAGAACGACGTTCTTGTCAGCGTTGTCTCCCTTTGGGAAATCACAGTGAAGCTTCGGATTGGCAAACTCGATGCCGATCTAGAAGAAATTCTTGCGATCTTGCCGGCTCAGGGCTTCGATCGGCTGGACATCTCAGATGCGCATCTTATCGCCCTTGCCGCTCTTCCGCTTCATCACCGTGATCCTTTCGATCATCTCCTCATGGCACAGGCCGTGGTGGAGGGCGCACATTTCGTTTCGCAGGATCGGACTGTGGCGCTTTACGGTATTCCTTTCGTGACGTGCTCGGATCCTGGCGCCTTGTGATTTTCGCGGGTTTGCATCTGACGATGAAGCCGGCCCCGATCGTGCGGGCGGGTCGCTTGCCTATAGCGGTGTACCGGGCGGATAAGGACCGCTCTGACGGCCGGGCGCTGCCAGGCGAATGGGCGAAAGCCCGGAGCCGATGCCCTACGCGAGCTGCGTCATTCGATATTGCAAACAGTCTGAAGGCCGCGGTGCGGTCACCGTGCCGATCGTGCGGACACGCAATGTCTGATGTTGGCAGCAGGCGTGCTCGTCCGCATGTCACAGTTGAGACCAGGCGAGGGCGCGACATTGACCCGGACGGCGGCGAAGCGCTCATGAGGCGCGACGCCAACATCCCGCAGCGCTGGGCCGGGCAGCCATGGGTTAACGCACCCTTCAGTTGCCCCGAACCATTCCCGAATTTATGTCGCTCGTATAGACGACCGCCGGCTTTTGCGGCCAACCCCTGAAGGGGTAAGACTCGGTCAAAATTTTTGCGAAATTCGATTTCGGTATTTTCCCTCTGGCGGAAAATAGAATTTCGCAAAATTTTTGTCCGAGCTGACCGCAGCAGATCGGTCGTTTCTTCGTGCGCCATCGGGAAATGGTCCCGAGCAACCGAAGGAGACACAACCGTGGCCACCACGATCGCAACCCTGACGCAGAAGACCGACGGCATCCTCGAAGGCATCTTCGCCACCATCCGGGTCAACGCCCCGATCGCCATCATCCCGAACGCCAGCAAGGCTAGCGAGGAAGCCCCCGACTACCGCGTCATCCACCGCAAGACCGGCTTCGAGATCGGGGCAGGCTGGAACCGCATCGCCCGGCAGACCGGCGAGGAATACCTCTCGGTGAAGCTGGAAGCGCCCGAGATCGGCGTGATCTTCGGCAACCTCGCCCAGGCACCGGGCGGCGATCCGAGCAAGAAGGTGATCCTCTGGAACAACCCGAACTGAACCGCGAACATCGGCCCCGAGCGATCGGGGCCG
>NZ_JARWKZ010000081.1:0-18682 GCF_050577975.1 Rhizobium sp. BR 315
GTGTTAACCGTGACGGCGTCGAGCGTGGTCAGATCCTGTGCAAGCCGGGCTCTGTTAAGCCGCACAAGAAGTTCATGGCCGAAGCCTACATCCTGACGAAGGAAGAAGGCGGCCGTCATACGCCGTTCTTCACGAACTACCGTCCGCAGTTCTACTTCCGCACGACTGATGTGACCGGCATCGTGACGCTTCCGGAAGGCACGGAAATGGTTATGCCGGGCGACAACGTCACGGTTGCCGTTGAGCTGATCGTTCCGATCGCGATGGAAGAAAAGCTTCGCTTCGCGATCCGCGAAGGCGGCCGTACCGTCGGCGCAGGCATCGTTGCCTCCATCGTCGAGTAATCCTCGGATTATTCCTTTATAAGAAGGCCCCGCTGGAAACAGCGGGGCCTTCTGCATTCGGAGATGGGCATGGGATCGGTCGTTCTGACCGGCGCTTCAGGCTCGGGGAAGGAGACGATCGCGGAGGCGATCGCGCGAGATCATGCGCATGAGGTGGCTGTGCATCATTTCGACAGCATCGGCATCCCAACGCTTGATGTCATGATCCGGGTCACGGTTCACCAGAGGCCTGGCAGCGGGACGCGACCGCCGAATGGTTGGCGCGTATCGCTCCGCAGCTGCGGAGGGACGAGGCAGTGCTGCTCGAAGGGCAGATGCGAATGTCATTCATCGCCGAAGCGGCTGCGGCAGCGAACATCGATGATTACAAGCTGCTTCTGATCGATTGTGACGAGGAGATCTGGGCACAGCGACTCATGATCGGAAGAAGCCAGCCGGAACTTGCGAACGCAGATATGATGAGTTGGGCCGCCTATCTGCGTAGCGAAGCCACGCGACATGGCTAAGACATTCGCGACACCAGCCGACTTTCACTCGATCAATGTGTCGCGCACGTGCTGGAACACCTGCGCAAGCGGACGCCTTGATGCCGCCCATCAATGGTCCCTGGATGGTGACTTCCATGAATTACCTGAATTCGGCTATAGCTAGGCGCAGGATACCGGCAACGAAATCGCTCTTGCGGGGAGTATATCGATCCCAATCGCCATTCGCGTCCCTGGCGAGCTTCCTCTTCAACGTCGCATAACGCTCGGCCGCTTCCGGATGGGAGCGAAGATAATCGCGAAAGAGAATACGGTCACGGTGCGCGGAATTGCCGGGCAGGCAGAGATAGAGACGTGTTCCAAAGGGCGTCTCATCCTTGGTGAATATCCACCGGTCGTCGCCATAGAGATCACCGTGGAAGACATAGCCGTCCTCTTGCAGATGTTCGGTGGCAAACAGCCTGGCGTCATTCGCGAATAGGACCGCGCCGATATCGAGCTTCGGCTTTGCGCAAAGGCCGGGAACGGATGTGCTCCCGATATGCTGGATATCGGCCGGCTGGCCGAGCAATGCCGCGATCGCTTCACATCGGCTCTGGAAGAGGGCGGGCCATGCGGGATCATAGTTCACAAGCGTAATTGCCCGCACTCCCTACCTGTCTTTGCATGATTCCCTTGATGCCAGGATATCCCTCATTCTGCGGCTAAAGAAACTTCAGGAGTTTCTTCTCTGCATTGAAAGGACCGCCTCGGGGTAGGGGGTGCGAGCTTGTGAACCAACGGCTGGTCTTCACAGCAATATGATTCGCTCCGTGGCTGGTTTCCTGTGCTGTCTGTGATCGAGGTATCCCAAACTCAAGCTGTAGAGCTCGGCTGAGGAGTGGCGGAGCTGGAAAGGCGCCTCTTCCTCGTCCTTTGCCGCAGTTTCGCCCTGCTTGAGGATTGCTTGTGCCGCGCCAGACAAACCGAAGTTGCGGGGTCGATTGGGAAAAAGCAAAAAACGCTCTTGCCAATCGTTTCGTCCCGCCTTAAAGGGAGCGCCATGTCTTCGAAATGCTTAGACGGTCCGCCGTTTGAAGCGCATACTTCGAAGGAAGAAGGGGTATAGCTCAGTTGGTAGAGCGGCGGTCTCCAAAACCGCAGGTCGTAGGTTCGAGCCCTGCTGCCCCTGCCATTTTTCCCGACCTGACTGGCGCGTCATTATCGCTGCTTCTTGAGTTTGGAATTATGCCGGTTTGGCGGCAAATTTTCGAAAACGCTGGATTGCCTCTTGTTAAATTGGGAATCGGTGTTTATGTAGGGGTTCAACAGACACGCGGTGCGTGGGGCTGATATGTTCAGCTTTACGCGCCGTAATTGCGTGGGCAGTCAATGGCATCCAAATCGAATCCACTAGCGTTTCTGCAGCAGGTGCGCTCCGAGACGTCGAAAGTTACTTGGCCGTCGCGCCGCGAGACGATGATCTCGACGGTGATGGTTCTTGTTATGGTTATTTTCGCCTCGCTGTTTTTCTTTGCTGCCGACCAGCTCATCGGCTGGATTCTCGGCTACGTGCTGAATACCGGCAACTAATATCGGGTGGAAATGAACATGGCGGCACGTTGGTACATCGTCCACGCTTATTCAAATTTCGAAAAGAAGGTGGCTGAATCCATTGAGGAGAAGGCCAGGCAGAAGGGTCTCGAACATCTGTTCGAAAAGATCCTCGTGCCCACCGAAAAGGTCGTCGAAGTTCGTCGCGGTCGCAAGGTCGATAGCGAGCGTAAGTTTTTCCCGGGTTATGTGCTGGTTCGCGCCAACCTGACGGATGAAGCTTACCACCTGATCAAGAACACGCCGAAGGTTACCGGCTTCCTTGGTTCCGACAATAAGCCCGTTCCGATTCCGGATTATGAAGCCGAGCGCATTCTCGGCCAGGTCCAGGAAGGTGTCGAGCGCCCGAAGGCTTCCGTCTCCTTCGAGATCGGCGAGCAGGTTCGCGTTTCCGACGGTCCGTTCGCCTCGTTTAACGGCACGGTTCAGGATGTGGACGAAGAGCGTTCGCGCCTGAAGGTTGAGGTGTCGATTTTCGGTCGCGCTACGCCGGTCGAGCTGGAATACAGTCAGGTCGAGAAGGTCTGATCGAAGTTTCTGAGGAGGGTTGGCCTGGCTGTCGACCTTTCTTTTGTGTTTGGATATGAGTGAGTGCTCACTTATATCCGGCGGCTCAGCCGCAATTCGCGTGGAAGGGTAGGGTCTTAGCCGGGCCCGATAATCCGAACCACGCAACCGCAGCCGCCGGAGCGATCCGGCATAGTGGGCCGGGAAGCCGGTCTTGTAGAAAGGCAGAGAGAAATGGCTAAGAAAGTTGCAGGCCAGCTCAAGCTGCAGGTAAAGGCCGGCTCGGCGAATCCGTCGCCGCCGATCGGTCCTGCGCTTGGTCAGCGTGGCATTAACATCATGGAATTCTGCAAGGCGTTCAATGCCGCCACGCAGGAAATGGAAAAGGGTATGCCGATCCCGGTCGTCATCACCTACTACCAGGACAAGTCCTTCACCTTCATCATGAAGCAGCCGCCGGTCAGCTACTTCCTGAAGAAGGAAGCGAAGATCCAGTCCGGCTCGAAGACCCCGGGCAAGGGCGCCAAGGCTGGCTCTCTTACCAAGGCTCAGGTGAAATCTATCGCCGAAGCCAAGATGAAGGATCTGAACGCCGCCGATATCGAAGGCGCAATGGCCATGATCGAGGGCTCTGCCCGCGCGATGGGCCTGGAAGTGGTGGGCTAAGACCATGGTAGCAAAGCGTATTCAGAAGATTCGTGAAGGCGTTGATCCGACCAAGCTTTATGCTCTGGATCTGGCCATCAGCATGGTCAAGGAACGTGCCGTCGCCAAGTTCGACGAAACCGTCGAAATCGCGATGAACCTCGGTGTTGACCCGCGTCACGCCGACCAGATGGTTCGCGGCGTTGTCAACCTGCCGAACGGCACCGGCCGTACGGTTCGCGTTGCTGTCTTTGCTCGCGGCGCCAAGGCTGACGAAGCCAAGGCCGCTGGTGCCGACATCGTCGGCGCGGAAGACCTGGTCGAAATCGTTCAGGGCGGCAAGATCGACTTCGATCGTTGCATTGCGACCCCGGACATGATGCCGCTCGTCGGCCGTCTCGGTAAGGTTCTCGGCCCGCGCGGCATGATGCCGAACCCGAAGGTCGGTACGGTTACGATGGACGTCAAGGGTGCTGTTGAAGCTTCCAAGGGCGGCGCTGTCGAGTTCCGCGTCGAGAAGGCTGGTATCATCCACGCCGGTATCGGCAAGGCTTCGTTCGACGCCAAGGCTCTGGAAGAGAACATCCGCGCCTTCGCCGACGCCGTCATCAAGGCAAAGCCGGCTGGCGCCAAGGGTAACTACCTCAAGCGCGTAGCGATCTCCTCGACTATGGGGCCGGGCGTCAAGATCGAGCCGTCGACCGTTACGGCGCCGAGCGCCTAATGATCTTGCCGGGCATTATGCCCGGTCTTTAAGAATTCCCGGCCTTTCGGGGCCGGGATTTCCGGAGAAATCCGGAATTCCTGTCCGAGATTGCAGGTGGTTATCCCTTAATCACTCAAGCCTGCATGAGACGGGTAAGACCCGAATTTTGAAGAAGCATCGCTTCGATGAACTCGGTTCGAGCCTTGGATGCCTTGTGCCTTGGAGCCGTCAGGCTCGAGCGCGAGGGGACAGGATCCTCAAGCGTCGCTTGGGATCTTTTTTGATCCCAGGAGGCAAAAGGCAACCCGGCAGGCCCGTTAACCCGGTCCTGTCAACTGGAGAAAAGCAGTGGAAAGAGCGGAAAAACGCGAATTCGTCACGGAACTGAACGAAGTCTTCAAGGCTTCGGGCTCGGTTGTCGTGGCCCACTATGCTGGTGCTACAGTCGCTCAGATGAACGATTTCCGTTCGAAGATGCGCGCTGCTGGCGGCACCGTCAAAGTCGCGAAGAACCGCCTGGCCAAAATTGCTCTTCAGGGCACGGATGCGGAAGGGATTTCCAATCTCTTCACCGGTCAGACGCTGATTGCATACAGCACTGATCCGATTACCGCTCCGAAGGTCGTAGTGGATTTCGCCAAGGGCAACGACAAGATCGTTGTTCTGGGCGGCGCCATGGGAACAACAACGCTCAACGCCGAAGGTGTAAAGTCGCTCGCGACCCTGCCTTCGCTGGACGAGCTGCGCGCGAAGCTGCTGGGCATGATCCAGACTCCGGCTACCCGCATCGCAGGTGTTGTTGCAGCGCCGGCAAGTCAGCTTGCTCGCGTGTTCTCGGCCTACGCCAAGAAGGACGAAGCCGCGTAAGGCGGTTTTTCGCTGTTTATAATCAACCAGTTCGAACCGAACAAAAGGAACTACAAAAATGGCTGATCTCGCAAAGATCGTAGACGACCTCTCCTCGCTGACCGTTCTCGAAGCTGCAGAACTGTCGAAGCTTCTTGAAGAAAAGTGGGGCGTTTCCGCCGCTGCTCCGGTAGCTGTTGCTGCCGTTGCTGGTGGTGCTGGCGCTGCTGCTGCCGTTGAAGAAGAAAAGACCGAGTTCGACGTCATCCTCGCTGATGCCGGCGCGAACAAGATCAACGTCATCAAGGAAGTCCGCGCCATCACCGGCCTGGGCCTCAAGGAAGCCAAGGACCTCGTTGAAGCCGCTCCGAAGGCTGTCAAGGAAGCTGTTTCCAAGGCTGAAGCTGCTGACATCAAGAAGAAGCTCGAAGACGCCGGCGCTAAGGTCGACGTTAAGTAAGCTTGAAACTGCTTTGGGAGGTGGCTTTTCGCCATCTCCCATTCGCCGTTTTTCTGAACGAATTACCCAAAAGCCGCGGGAAAAACGGCTTTTGGGTAATGGGTTCTTCAAGAGGATGGTCTCAAACCGAACCGCGACGCAATCCGGCCGAGCGGTTTTCGGTTAGATAGACGAGATTGAACTACTCATTGATTGATGGGGTCGCCTGGCCAGCGATTCCCATCCGTTGCAGGCCCGGGTGCAGGATTTTAAAGGAGCGACGATGGCTCAGACCCTTTCGTTCAACGGTCGCAGGCGCGTACGCAAGTTTTTTGGTAAGATTCCCGAAGTCGCAGAGATGCCGAACCTCATCGAGGTTCAGAAGGCATCCTACGATCAGTTTCTCATGGTCGAAGAACCCAAGGGCGGCCGCCCGGACGAAGGTCTTCAGACCGTCTTCAAGTCGGTTTTCCCGATCACCGATTTTTCCGGCGCTTCCATGCTGGAATTTGTTTCCTATGAATTCGAGCCGCCGAAGTTCGACGTCGACGAGTGCCGCCAGCGCGACCTGACCTATGCAGCGCCGCTGAAGGTGACCCTCCGTCTGATCGTGTTCGATATCGACGAGGATACCGGCGCGAAGTCCATCAAGGACATCAAGGAACAAAGCGTTTACATGGGCGACATGCCGCTCATGACGAACAACGGTACGTTCATCGTGAACGGCACCGAGCGCGTTATCGTGTCGCAGATGCACCGTTCGCCGGGCGTCTTCTTCGATCACGACAAGGGCAAGAGCCATTCTTCCGGCAAGCTGCTCTTTGCTGCTCGCGTCATCCCGTATCGTGGCTCCTGGCTCGATATCGAATTCGACGCCAAGGACATCGTCTACGCCCGTATCGACCGCCGCCGCAAGATTCCGGTGACGTCGCTGCTGATGGCGCTCGGCATGGATGGCGAAGAAATTCTGTCCACCTTCTACACGAAGTCGCTCTATGAGCGCTCCGGCGACGGCTGGCGCATTCCGTTCAAGGCCGAAACGCTCAAGGGCGCCAAGACCGTTTCCGACATGATCGACGCCGACACCGGCGAAGTCGTGGTCGAAGGCGGCAAGAAGCTGACCCCGCGCCTGCTGCGTCAGCTGCAGGACAAGGGCCTCAAGGCTCTGAAGGCCACGGACGAAGAGCTGTACGGCCTGTTCCTGGCGGAAGACATCGTCAACTTCCAGACCGGTGAGATCTATCTCGAAGCCGGCGACGAAATCGACGAGAAGACGCTGCCTGTCATCCTGAAGGCTGGTTTCGACGAAATCCCGGTTCTCGGCATCGACCACATCAATGTCGGCGCCTACATCCGCAACACGCTGTCTGCCGATAAGAACGAGAACCGTCAGGACGCTCTGTTCGACATCTACCGCGTCATGCGTCCGGGCGAGCCGCCGACCATGGAATCGGCCGAAGCCATGTTTAACTCGCTGTTCTTCGATGCGGAGCGTTACGACCTCTCCGCCGTCGGCCGCGTGAAGATGAACATGCGTCTCGACCTCGACGTCGAAGACACCGTTCGCATCCTGCGCAAGGACGACATCCTGGCCGTGGTCAAGATGCTTGTGGAGTTGCGCGACGGCAAGGGCGAAATCGACGACATCGACAATCTCGGCAACCGCCGCGTCCGTTCGGTCGGCGAGCTGATGGAAAACCAGTATCGTCTGGGTCTGCTGCGCATGGAGCGTGCGATCAAGGAACGTATGTCCTCGATCGAAATCGACACGGTAATGCCGCAGGATCTGATCAACGCCAAGCCGGCTGCCGCCGCCGTTCGCGAATTCTTCGGCTCTTCGCAGCTGTCGCAGTTCATGGACCAGGTGAACCCGCTTTCGGAAATCACCCACAAGCGTCGTCTTTCGGCTCTTGGCCCGGGCGGTCTCACCCGCGAGCGCGCCGGCTTCGAAGTCCGCGACGTTCATCCGACCCACTACGGTCGCATTTGCCCGATCGAAACGCCGGAAGGTCCGAACATCGGCCTCATCAACTCGCTGGCGACCTTTGCCCGCGTCAACAAGTACGGCTTCATCGAAAGCCCTTATCGCCGCATCATCGACGGTAAGGTGACCAACGACGTGCTCTACCTCTCCGCTATGGAAGAGGCGAAGTACTACGTTGCTCAGGCCAATGCCGAGCTCGACACCGACGGCTCCTTCATCGAGGAATTCGTCGTTTGCCGTCATGCCGGCGAAGTCATGCTCGCTCCGCGCGACAACATCAACCTGATGGACGTCTCGCCGAAGCAGCTGGTTTCGGTCGCTGCCGCTCTGATCCCGTTCCTGGAAAACGACGACGCCAACCGCGCTCTCATGGGCTCGAACATGCAGCGTCAGGCCGTGCCGCTTCTGCGTGCCGAAGCTCCGTTCGTCGGTACCGGCATGGAGCCGGTCGTCGCGCGCGACTCCGGTGCTGCTATCGGCGCCCGCCGCGGCGGCGTGGTCGATCAGGTCGATGCGACGCGTATCGTTATCCGCGCCACCGAGGACCTCGATCCGTCGAAGTCCGGCGTCGATATCTACCGCCTGATGAAGTTCCAGCGTTCGAACCAGAACACCTGCGTCAACCAGCGTCCGCTGGTCACCGTCGGTGACGTGGTCAACCGGGGCGACATCCTGGCAGACGGTCCTTCGACCGACCTCGGCGATCTGGCGCTCGGCCGCAACGTGCTCGTCGCGTTCATGCCGTGGAACGGCTACAACTACGAAGACTCGATCCTGCTTTCCGAGCGTATCGTTGCCGACGACGTGTTCACCTCCATTCACATCGAGGAATTCGAAGTGATGGCGCGCGACACCAAGCTCGGTCCGGAAGAAATCACCCGCGATATTCCGAACGTTTCGGAAGAGGCGCTGAAGAACCTGGACGAAGCCGGCATCGTTTACATCGGCGCCGAAGTTCAGCCGGGCGATATCCTCGTCGGCAAGATCACGCCGAAGGGCGAAAGCCCGATGACGCCGGAAGAAAAGCTTCTGCGCGCCATCTTCGGTGAAAAGGCGTCCGACGTTCGCGACACCTCCATGCGCATGCCGCCCGGCACCTACGGTACGGTCGTCGAAGTTCGCGTCTTCAACCGCCACGGCGTTGAGAAGGACGAACGCGCCATGGCGATCGAGCGCGAAGAGATCGAGCGTCTCGCGAAGGACCGCGACGACGAGCAGGCGATCCTCGACCGCAACGTCTACGGCCGTCTGGTCGAGATGCTGCGTGGTCAGGTTGCTCTTGCTGGTCCGAAGGGCTTCAAGAAGGGCACGGAACTGTCGAACGCTGTCGTTTCGGAGTATCCGCGTTCGCAGTGGTGGATGTTCGCTGTCGAGGACGAGAAGGTCCAGAGCGAGCTGGAAGCCCTGCGCGGCCAGTACGACGAATCCAAGTCGCGCCTCGAACAGCGCTTCATGGACAAGGTCGAGAAGGTCCAGCGCGGCGACGAAATGCCTCCGGGCGTCATGAAGATGGTCAAGGTCTTCGTCGCTGTTAAGCGCAAGATCCAGCCGGGCGACAAGATGGCAGGCCGTCACGGGAACAAGGGCGTGGTTTCGCGCATTGTTCCGGTTGAAGACATGCCGTTCCTCGAAGACGGTACGCATGTCGACATCGTGCTGAACCCGCTTGGCGTTCCCTCGCGCATGAACGTCGGTCAGATTCTCGAAACGCACCTGGGCTGGGCTTGCGCCGGCATGGGTCGTCAGATCGGCGAGCTGATCGATGCCTACAAGGCGAGCGGCAACATCGAGCCTCTGCGCAAGACGATCGATATGGTCGTCGGCGACGGTCCGAAGAGCGACGACGTTCACGAGTATGACGATGCGTCGGTTCTGCGTCTGGCTGACCAGTGGAAGCGTGGCGTGTCCATCGCGACCCCGGTCTTCGACGGCGCCGGCGAAGCGGATGTGAACGAGATGCTGGTCATGGCAGGTCTCAAGCAGACCGGTCAGTCGACGCTGTACGACGGTCGTACCGGCGAGCAGTTCGACCGCCAGGTCACGGTTGGCTACATCTACATGCTGAAGCTGAACCACCTTGTCGACGACAAGATCCACGCCCGCTCGATCGGTCCGTACTCGCTCGTCACCCAGCAGCCGCTGGGCGGTAAGGCGCAGTTTGGCGGTCAGCGCTTCGGCGAAATGGAAGTCTGGGCGCTTGAAGCTTACGGCGCAGCCTACACGCTGCAGGAAATGCTCACGGTCAAGTCGGACGACGTGGCCGGCCGTACGAAGGTCTACGAAGCCATCGTTCGTGGCGACGATACTTTCGAAGCGGGCATTCCGGAAAGCTTCAACGTTCTCGTCAAGGAAATGCGCTCGCTGGGCCTCAGCGTCGAACTGGAAAATTCCAAGGTCGACGATCTGCAGACGGCAAGCCAGCTTCCGGACGCGGCCGAGTAACAATCGATAGGGTGCGCGCTGTTCGGCAGCGCGCACCGTTCCAGCCGGCGCCCGGTTTCGGGTAGCGCCAGTCGGGACGGTTTCGCCGCATTTTGCGGTTATTGTCGTTTTAGTGCGTCAGTCCGGTTCCCGGGAATTTGCCGGTGCTGATCGCAATTCGAGGGCGTTTCGCCCCAAAAGGAGATAGGCATGAACCAAGAGGTCATGAATCTTTTCAATCCGCAGGTGCCTGCACAGAACTTCGATTCCATCCGGATATCGATTGCATCGCCGGAGAAGATTCTTTCCTGGTCTTATGGCGAGATCAAGAAGCCGGAAACGATCAACTATCGTACGTTCAAGCCGGAACGCGATGGTCTTTTCTGCGCACGGATCTTCGGACCGATAAAGGACTACGAGTGCCTGTGCGGTAAGTACAAGCGCATGAAGTACAAGGGCATCATCTGCGAAAAGTGCGGCGTCGAAGTCACGCTGTCGCGCGTTCGCCGTGAGCGCATGGGCCATATCGAGCTCGCCGCTCCCGTTGCCCACATCTGGTTCCTGAAGTCGCTGCCATCGCGCATTTCGACGCTGCTCGACATGACGCTGAAGGATGTAGAGCGCGTTCTCTACTTCGAGAACTACATCGTCACCGAGCCGGGTCTGACTGCTCTGAAGGAGCATCAGCTTCTCTCTGAAGAAGAGTACATGCTCGCCGTCGACGAGTATGGCGAAGACCAGTTCACCGCCATGATCGGCGCTGAAGCGATCTACGAGATGCTGGCCAGCATGAACCTCGAAAAGATCGCTGGCGACTTGCGCTCCGAGCTTGCCGACACCACGTCGGATCTCAAGCAGAAGAAGCTGATGAAGCGCCTGAAGATCGTCGAGAACTTCATGGAGTCCGGCAATCGTCCGGAATGGATGATCATGAAGGTCGTCCCGGTCATCCCGCCGGACCTGCGCCCGCTCGTTCCGCTTGATGGCGGCCGTTTCGCGACGTCGGACCTGAACGATCTGTACCGCCGCGTCATCAACCGTAACAACCGTCTGAAGCGCCTCATCGAACTGCGCGCTCCGGGCATCATCATCCGCAACGAAAAGCGCATGCTGCAGGAATCTGTCGATGCGCTGTTTGACAACGGCCGTCGCGGCCGCGTCATCACCGGCGCCAACAAGCGTCCGCTGAAGTCGCTGTCCGACATGCTCAAGGGTAAGCAGGGCCGCTTCCGTCAGAACCTGCTCGGCAAGCGCGTCGACTATTCCGGCCGTTCGGTCATTGTGACCGGCCCGGAACTGAAGCTGCACCAGTGCGGCCTGCCGAAGAAGATGGCGCTCGAGCTGTTCAAGCCGTTCATCTACGCCCGCCTCGACGCGAAGGGTTATTCCTCGACCGTCAAGCAAGCCAAGAAGTTGGTCGAAAAAGAAAAGCCGGAAGTTTGGGATATCCTCGACGAGGTCATCCGCGAGCATCCGGTTCTGTTGAACCGCGCACCGACGCTGCACCGCCTGGGCATCCAGGCCTTCGAACCCATGCTGGTCGAAGGCAAGGCAATCCAGCTGCACCCGCTCGTCTGCACGGCCTTCAACGCCGACTTCGACGGCGACCAGATGGCTGTTCACGTGCCGCTCTCGCTGGAAGCCCAGCTTGAAGCCCGCGTGCTGATGATGTCGACCAACAACATTCTGCACCCGGCAAACGGCGCGCCGATCATCGTTCCCTCGCAGGACATGGTTCTCGGCCTGTATTACCTGTCGATCCTGAACCAGAACGAGCCGGGCGAAGGCATGGCCTTCTCCGACCTCGGCGAGCTGCATCACGCACTCGAAAACAAGGTCGTCACGCTGCATTCGAAGATCCGCGGCCGCTTCAAGTCGGTCGACGAAGAGGGCAAGCCCTATTCGAAGATCTACGAAACCACGCCTGGCCGACTGCTCATCGGCGAACTGCTGCCGAAGCATGGCAAGGTGACCTTCGATATCTGCAACCAGGAAATGACCAAGAAGAACATCTCCAAGATGATCGACACGGTCTACCGCCATTGCGGCCAGAAGGACACGGTCATTTTCTGCGACCGCATCATGCAGCTCGGCTTCGCCCATGCCTGCCGCGCCGGCATTTCGTTCGGCAAGGACGACATGGTCATTCCGGACACCAAGGTTAAGATCGTTGGCGATACCGAAGCCCTGGTGAAGGAATACGAACAGCAGTACAACGACGGTCTGATCACTCAGGGCGAGAAGTACAACAAGGTTGTTGACGCCTGGGGCAAGGCTACGGAAAAGGTCGCCGAAGAAATGATGGCCCGCATTAAGGCCGTCGAATTCGACGAAAAGACCGGTCGCCAGAAGCCGATGAACTCGATCTACATGATGAGCCACTCTGGTGCTCGTGGTTCTCCGAACCAGATGCGTCAGCTGGGCGGCATGCGCGGCCTCATGGCCAAGCCGTCGGGCGAAATCATCGAGACGCCGATCATCTCGAACTTCAAGGAAGGCCTGACCGTTAACGAGTACTTCAACTCGACGCACGGTGCCCGTAAGGGTCTGGCAGACACCGCCTTGAAGACCGCAAACTCCGGTTACCTGACCCGCCGTCTCGTCGACGTCGCTCAGGACTGCATCGTCACGCACGTCGATTGCGGTACCGACAAGGGCCTCACCATGACCGCCATCGTCGATGCCGGTCAGGTCGTTGCTTCGCTCGGCGCCCGCATCCTCGGCCGTACGGCGCTTGATGATATCGACCATCCGGTCACGGGTGAGCGCATCGTC
The DNA here is from genome assembly GCF_050577975.1 of Rhizobium sp. BR 315. Classification (NCBI taxonomy): domain Bacteria; kingdom Pseudomonadati; phylum Pseudomonadota; class Alphaproteobacteria; order Hyphomicrobiales; family Rhizobiaceae; genus Rhizobium; species Rhizobium sp. BR 315. The sequence continues at coordinate 12,746 of NZ_JARWKZ010000081.1, forward strand.
GATGCCGGCAAGATGATCCTCGAGCCTGATGTCATCGAGATCGAAAAGGCTGGTATCCAGTCGATCCGCATCCGTTCGGCACTGACCTGCGAAATCCAGACCGGCGTCTGCGGCGTCTGCTACGGCCGCGACCTGGCTCGCGGTACGCCTGTCAACCTCGGTGAAGCTGTCGGCGTTATCGCCGCACAGTCGATCGGTGAGCCGGGCACGCAGCTGACCATGCGTACCTTCCACTTGGGCGGCACGGCAACCGTGGTCGACCAGTCGTTCCTGGAAGCTTCCTACGAAGGTACGGTTCAGATCAAGAACCGCAACATGCTGCGCAACTCCGATGGCAACCTTGTTGCCATGGGCCGCAACATGACGGTCCAGATCCTGGACGAACGCGGCGTCGAACGCTCCTCGCAGCGCGTTGCTTACGGCTCGAAGCTGTATGTCGACGAAGGCGACAAGGTGAAGCGCGGTCAGCGTCTGGCGGAGTGGGATCCTTATACCCGTCCGATGATGACGGAAGTGGCCGGTACGGTTCACTTCGAAGACGTCGTCGACGGTCTTTCGGTTCTCGAAGCGACCGACGAGTCCACCGGCATCACCAAGCGTCAGGTTATCGACTGGCGCTCGACACCGCGCGGCTCCGATCTGAAGCCGGCGATCGTCATCAAGGACGCCAGCGGCAATGTCGCCAAGCTGTCGCGTGGTGGCGAAGCCCGCTTCCTGCTCTCGGTCGACGCGATCCTGTCGGTCGAGCCGGGCACGAAGGTGTCGCAGGGTGACGTTCTCGCTCGTTCGCCGCTGGAAAGCGCCAAGACCAAGGACATCACCGGTGGTCTGCCGCGCGTTGCCGAACTGTTCGAAGCTCGTCGTCCGAAGGACCACGCCATCATCGCAGAGATCGATGGTACGATCCGCCTCGGCCGCGACTACAAGAACAAGCGCCGCGTCATCATCGAGCCGGCGGAAGACGGTGTCGAGCCGGTCGAATACCTGATCCCGAAGGGCAAGCCCTTCCACCTTCAGGAAGGCGACTATATCGAAAAGGGTGATTACATCCTCGACGGTAACCCGGCTCCGCACGACATCCTGGCGATCAAGGGCGTGGAGGCTCTGGCTTCCTACCTGGTCAACGAAATCCAGGAAGTCTACCGCTTGCAGGGCGTTGTCATCAACGACAAGCACATCGAAGTGATTGTCCGTCAAATGCTGCAGAAGGTGGAAATCACCGATGCGGGCGACAGCCAGTACATCGTCGGCGACAACGTCGACCGTATCGAGCTGGACGATGCCAACGACGCGCTGATCGAAGTAGGCAAGAAGCCAGCTTACGGCGATCCGGTGCTGCTCGGCATCACCAAGGCCTCGCTGCAGACGCCGTCGTTCATCTCGGCCGCTTCCTTCCAGGAAACGACCAAGGTGCTCACGGAAGCTGCGATCGCCGGCAAGACCGACGGTCTGCAGGGCCTGAAGGAAAACGTCATCGTCGGCCGTCTCATCCCGGCTGGTACGGGTGGTACCATGACGCAGATCCGCCGCATCGCCACGGCTCGCGACGAACTCATCCTCGAAGAGCGTCGCAAGGGCACGGGTTCGGCCGTCGCAACGCCGATGCTGCAGGATATGGCAAGCGAGAATGTCCCGGTTGCTGAATAAGAGCTTCAGGACATAGAAAATCAAAAACCGCCCGGAGCGATCCGGGCGGTTTCTTTTTGTCTAAAGCTCAAATGTGAAAGGTGAGGGCGGTCTAGTCGCCTTGCCGCGAAGCCGCCTGCCTTCAGCGGAAGCGGATGATCGCTACTTCGCCTTCGAGAGCACCCTGATAGGCGGAGGCATGAGGTTCTTCGTCCGGGATATCCGTCAGCAGGCCGATCTGGTCGAGGTCGGCCTCGATGAAACCTTCCTCGGCGAGCGCATTGAGCGCCTCGCGCACGGCGGTGTCGTCATCCGGCGCCTTCAACATGACATGAAGATCGATGCCTTCGCCGCCATCGGTCTCATAGCCCTTGCCGATGATGATGAAGACCATGGGGCCATCGGAATTGTTGTCGTTGTCTGGCGCAGTAATCATGAGTCTTCCTTCGGGAGTGTCGAATCGACCCGGCGATTCCTTGGTTTCGCCCGGGTCATCGGATGAAATTGCCTTTCGGTGATTCCTTATAGGGATTTTGGTGAAATACCAAAGTCCATCTTGCCGAAGGGGCGGCATTTCCGTATCGAATGCGCCAAATGGCTGGTTTTCCCGGGCTTCTGGGCCTTTGTGACAAAGATAATTTCTTAACCGGCCTTGACGAACCGGCGTTAAACCAGTAGTACCGCCGCCATCGGGACCCATGTGAGGCATGGCTGTTCGGGGCGACGCGCCCTGAAGTTCACCTCAAACAAGGTTCTAAAACGCACGTTGAAGACACGAATGCTGCACGCAAGACGCCACTCTCGGTGTCCTCTGCTTTTCTGTGGTCCATCTGCGAAAGCGGATCGGGCCACGTTTTGCGCATTGAGACGATCGTGTGTCGTTGCCGGTGACGGCGATAGTCATGCCCGCAAGGGTGTCGAGATAGATTTACAAGGGATGGTTGAATGCCTACCGTAAACCAGCTGATCCGCAAGCCTCGCCAGGCGCAGGTAAAGCGTAACAAGGTTCCCGCTCTCCAGGAGAACCCGCAGAAGCGCGGCGTTTGCACCCGCGTCTACACGACCACGCCGAAGAAGCCGAACTCGGCTCTGCGTAAGGTCGCAAAGATCCGTCTGACCAACGGCTTTGAAGTCATTGGTTACATTCCCGGCGAAGGTCACAACCTTCAGGAACACTCCGTCGTCATGATCCGTGGCGGCCGCGTAAAGGACCTTCCGGGTGTCCGTTATCACATCATCCGCGGCGTTCTCGATACCCAGGGTGTCAAGAACCGCAAGCAGCGCCGTTCGAAGTACGGTGCGAAGCGTCCGAAGTAATTCGGTTTCAGATAATCCGGCGCTGCGCGAGGTTCTCCGCGTGGTGAAGCGCCGCTAACAGTTGAGAGACGAGAAGTACATGTCCAGACGTCATAAGGCAGAAAAGCGCGAGATCAACCCGGACCCGAAGTTCGGCGATCTGGTCGTCACCAAGTTCATGAATGCTATCATGCTCGACGGCAAGAAGTCCGTTGCTGAAAGCATCGTATACGGCGCATTCGACGCCGTGCAGGGCAAGGCAAAGCAGGAGCCGCTCGGCGTGTTCCACCAGGCTTTGGATAACATCGCTCCGCACGTTGAAGTTCGTTCGCGTCGCGTTGGTGGTGCTACGTACCAGGTTCCGGTTGATGTTCGTCCGGAGCGCCGTCAGGCTCTCGCCATTCGTTGGCTGATCACTGCTGCCCGTAAGCGTAACGAAACGACCATGGTCGATCGCCTCAGCGGCGAACTTCTCGATGCCTCCAACAACCGCGGCGCTGCCGTTAAGAAGCGCGAAGACACGCACAAGATGGCTGATGCCAACCGTGCGTTCTCGCATTATCGCTGGTAATCCCGAACGGTTTCGGAAAGGCAGTCCATTATGGCTCGCGAATATAAAATCGAAGACTACCGCAATTTCGGTATCATGGCGCACATCGACGCCGGCAAGACCACGACCACCGAGCGTATTCTTTACTACACCGGCAAGTCGCACAAGATCGGCGAAGTGCACGACGGCGCAGCCACCATGGACTGGATGGAGCAGGAGCAGGAGCGTGGCATCACGATCACCTCCGCTGCTACGACCACCTTCTGGAAGGGCCGCGACGGCAAGACCCGCCGCTTCAACATCATCGACACCCCCGGCCACGTCGACTTCACCATCGAAGTCGAGCGTTCGCTGCGCGTTCTCGACGGTGCTATCGCTCTGCTCGACGCCAACGCCGGCGTTGAGCCGCAGACGGAAACCGTCTGGCGTCAGGCTGAGAAGTATCATGTTCCGCGCATGATCTTCTGCAACAAGATGGATAAGACCGGCGCCGATTTCTATCGCTCGGTCGAGATGATCAAGACCCGCCTCGGCGCCACAGCCGTCGTCATGCAGCTGCCGATCGGCGCTGAAAGCGATTTCAAGGGCGTTATCGACCTGATCGAGATGAATGCTCTCATCTGGCGCGACGAATCGCTCGGCGCTCAGTGGGATGTCGTCGAAATTCCGGAAGACATGAAGGCCAAGGCTGCCGAGTACCGCGAAAAGCTGATCGAGACCGTTGTCGAGATCGACGAAGCCGCGACCGAAGCCTACCTGGAAGGCAACCTGCCTGACAACGAACAGATCCGCGCGCTCGTCCGTCGCGGCACGATCGACGTCAAGTTCCATCCGATGTTCTGCGGCACCGCCTTCAAGAACAAGGGTGTTCAGCCGCTGCTCGACGCCGTTGTCGATTACCTGCCGTCGCCGCTCGACATTCCGGCGATCAAGGGCATCGACTTCAAGACCGACGCCGAGATCGAACGTCACGCTGACGACAGCGAGCCGTTGTCCATGCTGGCATTCAAGATCATGAACGACCCCTTCGTCGGTTCGCTCACCTTCGCCCGCATCTATTCCGGCAAGCTCGAAAAGGGCGCGTCGGTCATCAACACGGTCAAGGACAAGCGCGAGCGCGTCGGCCGTATGTTGCAGATGCACTCGAACTCGCGTGAAGACATCGAAGAAGCCTTCGCTGGCGACATCGTTGCTCTGGCCGGCCTCAAGGAAACCACCACTGGCGATACGCTCTGCGATCCGCTGAAGCCGGTTATCCTCGAGCGCATGGAATTCCCCGAGCCGGTCATCCAGATCGCGATCGAGCCGAAGACCAAGGGCGACCAGGAAAAGATGGGCCTCGCGCTCAACCGCCTGGCTGCAGAAGACCCGTCCTTCCGCGTCAAGACGGACCAGGAATCGGGCCAGACCATCATCGCCGGCATGGGTGAACTTCACCTCGACATCATCGTCGACCGTATGCGCCGTGAATTCAAGGTTGAAGCAAGCGTCGGCGCGCCGCAGGTTGCTTACCGCGAAACCATCACGCGTCAGACGGAAAAGGACTACACCCACAAGAAGCAGTCGGGTGGTACCGGTCAGTTCGCTCGCGTCAAGATCGTGTTCGAACCGAACCCGGATGGCGACGACTTCAAGTTCGAGTCCAAGATCGTTGGCGGTTCCGTTCCGAAGGAATACATCCCGGGCGTCCAGAAGGGTATCGAAAGCGTTCTGTCTTCGGGCCCGCTGGCTGGCTTCCCGATGCTCGGCGTCAAGGCGACGCTCATCGACGGTGCCTTCCACGACGTCGACTCGTCGGTTCTGGCCTTCGAAATCGCTTCCCGCGCTTGCTTCCGTGAAGCAGCCCGCGAAGCCGGTGCTCAGCTCCTCGAGCCGATGATGAAGGTCGAAGTCGTAACGCCGGAAGATTACGTCGGCGACGTCATCGGCGACCTGAACTCGCGTCGTGGTCAGATCCAGGGCCAGGAAAGCCGCGGTATCGCCGTTGTCATCAACGCGAACGTCCCGCTGGCAAACATGTTCAAGTACGTCGACAACCTGCGCTCGATGTCTCAGGGGCGTGCTCAGTACACGATGACCTTCGATCATTACGCGCCGGTTCCGTCGAACGTCGCACAGGAAATCCAGGCAAAGTATTCCGGTCAGAAGTGACCGGAATACCAATTGACCGATAACAAGAATTGATCCCTTCGGGGACAGGAAAAATGGAGAGCCGAAAATGGCAAAGAGTAAGTTTGAGCGCAATAAGCCGCACGTCAACATTGGTACGATTGGGCACGTTGACCACGGCAAGACGTCATTGACGGCAGCGATCACGAAGTACTTCGGCGAGTTCAAGGCGTACGACCAGATCGACGCAGCACCGGAAGAGAAGGCACGTGGTATCACGATCTCGACGGCGCACGTTGAGTATGAGACGCCTGCTCGTCACTACGCTCACGTCGACTGCCCCGGCCACGCTGACT
>NZ_JARWKZ010000082.1:0-18179 GCF_050577975.1 Rhizobium sp. BR 315
CAAGGGAGAACACAACCATGGCCATTCTTCTTCTGGCAGATCACGACAACGCAACCCTTTCCGACMAGACCGCCAAGGCGCTGACGGCAGCATCGAAGATCGGTTCCGACGTGCATGTGCTCGTCGCCGGCTCTGGTGCCAAGGCTGCGGCCGATGCGGCTGCAAAGCTCTCGGGCGTGACGAAGGTCCTGCTCGCCGACGATGCAAGCCTCGGCAACAACCTCGCCGAACCGCTGGCAGCGCTCATCGTGTCGCTTGCCGGCTCCTATGACGCCATCGTCTCGGCTGCGACCTCCGTCGGCAAGAACGTGCTGCCGCGCGTTGCCGCCCTGCTCGACGTCGCGCAGATCTCGGAAATCATTGAGGTCGTCTCTGCTGACACGTTTAAGCGTCCGATCTATGCCGGTAATGCCATCCAGACGGTAAAGTCGTCCGATGCRAAGAAGGTAATCACGGTTCGCACCGCCTCTTTCGCCGCAGCCGGTGAGGGCGGCAGCGCTTCGGTCGAGACCATCTCGGCCGCCGCGAACCCGGGTCTCTCGACTCATGTCAAGGATGCGCTGTCCTCGTCGGATCGTCCGGAACTGACGTCTGCCAAGATCATCATCTCGGGCGGCCGTGCACTCGGCTCGTCGGAGAAGTTCCAAGAGGTKATCCTTCCGATCGCCGACAAGCTGGGTGCTGCCGTCGGTGCAAGCCGCGCTGCTGTCGATGCGGGCTATGCGCCGAACGACTGGCAGATCGGCCAGACCGGCAAGGTTGTTGCCCCCGACCTCTACATCGCYTGCGGCATCTCCGGTGCCATCCAGCATCTGGCCGGCATGAAGGATTCGAAGGTGATCGTCGCGATCAACAAGGACGAGGAGGCGCCGATCTTCCAGGTCGCCGATTACGGTCTTGTGGCAGATATCTTCGATGCCCTACCGGAACTGCAGAAGGCGCTTTGACTGATTTAACATTGCCTCCCAAGCGACGGATGGCGTGGCTTTCAGGCTGCGTCATCCTTTTGATTTCTTTTGCTCCAGAAGATCTTTGGATGAAAAATCTACGTCCTGACAGCATCGTGCAGTCGATCCACCGCATCGTGGCCGCGATCACCGGCTACCTCGCCAAATCGCGAGGTTACATCTCGGACAGGTCGCAGTTCGATGATCGCGCCGATCGCAAATGTCATGGGTGCGAAATCGACCCTGATGTCTTCTTCGGACAGGCATCCCTGCGACGGGAACGTCGGGCGGATTTGCCAGCTTCGGCCGGCCGGCGCAGATTGGATAGAGCTTGGTGCCACGGCAATAGACGTGGTGTTAAATCCCGCTCTGACACCCCAGACAGGGGCACGTTCTGCCTCGTCGGCGACGTCGCCTTCCGGCGAGTGCGCGAAGGTCTGGAGTGTAATCACGCCCGTCCCCGCGGCATCGGCCCCATGACCATCCTTCCGCTGATGGCGAGTACGGCGATCACCCCTATCGCAAACTCGACGCAGGCCGCCAAAGTTCTGAGAGACTGACATGAGCGAAGAAATGGAACTCCCCGAACGCGAAAGCATGGAATTCGACGTTGTGATCGTTGGTGCGGGGCCTGCGGGCCTGTCGGCGGCGATCCGGCTGAAGCAGGTCAATCCTGATCTCACCGTCGTCGTGCTGGAGAAGGGCTCGGAAGTCGGCGCGCATATCCTCTCCGGCGCGGTCGTCGATCCCATCGGCATCGACCGCCTGCTGCCCGATTGGCGCGAGGACGACAGCCATCCCTTCAAGACCGAGGTCAAGGACGACCACTTCCTGCTGCTCGGCCCGGCGGGCTCCGTGCGCCTGCCGAACTTCGCCATGCCGCCGCTGATGAACAACCACGGCAACTACATCGTCTCGCTCGGCAATGTCTGTCGCTGGCTGGCGACGAAGGCGGAGGAACTCGGCGTCGAGATTTATCCGGGCTTTGCCGCGACCGAAGTGCTCTACAATGACGAGGGCGCGGTGATCGGCGTCGCCACCGGCGACATGGGCATCGAGCGGAGCGGCGAGCCCGGCCCGAACTATACCCGCGGCATGGCGCTGCTCGGCAAGTACACGCTGATCTCCGAAGGCGTGCGCGGTTCGCTMGCCAAGCAGCTGATCGCGAAGTTCGACCTCCAGAAGGATCGCGAGCCCCAGAAGTTCGGCATCGGCCTCAAGGAGCTCTGGCAGGTGAAGCCTGAGAACCACAAGCCCGGCCTCGTGCAGCACTCCTTCGGCTGGCCGCTCGGCATGAAGACCGGCGGCGGTTCGTTCCTGTACCATCTGGAAGACAACCTCGTCGCCGTCGGCTTCGTGGTGCATCTCAATTACAAGAACCCCTATCTCTATCCCTTCGAGGAATTCCAGCGCTTCAAGACGCATCCGGCGATCCGGGGCACCTTCGAAGGCGGCAAGCGGCTTTCCTATGGCGCACGCGCCATCACGGAAGGCGGCTACCAGTCGGTGCCGAAGCTGTCCTTCCCCGGCGGCGCGCTGATCGGCTGCTCGGCCGGCTTCGTCAACGTTCCCCGCATCAAGGGCAGCCACAATGCGGTGCTGTCGGGCATGCTCGCCGCCGAGAAGCTGGCGGATGCCATTGCCCACGGCCGCGCCAACGATGAGCCGATCGAGATCGAACAGGGCTGGCGCGACAGTGCCATCGGCCAGGACCTGAAAAAGGTGCGCAACGTCAAGCCGCTCTGGTCGAAGTTCGGGACGGCGATCGGCGTCGCGCTCGGCGGTCTCGATATGTGGACCAACCAGTGGTTCGGTTTCTCCTTCTTCGGAACGCTGAAGCACGGCAAGACCGATGCGCAGTCGCTCGAACCCGCCTCCCAGCACAAGAAGATCGACTATCCGAAGCCGGACGGTGTCCTGACCTTCGACCGTCTCTCCTCAGTCTTCCTGTCCAACACCAACCACGAGGAAGACCAGCCGGTGCATCTCAAGGTCAGGGACATGGAGCTGCAGAAGCGCTCCGAGCACGACATCTATGCCGGCCCCTCGACCCGCTACTGTCCGGCCGGCGTCTACGAATGGGTGGAGAAGGATGGCAAGGACATCTTCGTCATCAACGCCCAGAACTGCGTGCACTGCAAGACCTGCGACATCAAGGACCCCAACAAGAACATCAACTGGGTGACGCCGCAGGGCGGCGAAGGCCCGGTCTATCCGAATATGTGAATTTTGCACAGCATCGGCTTATAAATATATGATCGTCTTCTCCGGCAACCGTTTCGTAGGTTGCCTTTAGGCAATGCGTCTCATTCTGGTGCCTCGAAAATGGAGCCCACCAGTTGCCGGCGAGCCTTTCTCCGCAGCGCGCTCCAAGCCAGCCCCTTGCCCAGATAGTCAAACGGGGTCGGCGGCCATTTCCGCGGCGTCCGGTTGACGATCCAGAAATCGGTGAGGTCGCTACTGACGTCGTTCAGCATGTGCGAGACGGTCTGGCCGTGCAGATGGTTGATCGCCAGCCCATGGCCCCAGCACCCGCCAATATAGATCACGCGCCGGTCGCCGAGAGTCGTCAAGTGCGGCACCAGGTCCATCGTCCCGGACATGTGCCCGCCCCAGCTATGGGCGATGCGAATATCGCCCAACTGCGGGAAAATCCGCTTGAGATGCTGCAGTGAAACTTCTCCGCCCACCGCGCTAGCCGTCGGCTCCATTTCGCCGAACATCGAGTGCCCGCCGTAATAGATCCAGTAGAACTGGATGCGACCGTCGGCGGTGGGCGCCATATAATGGAAGAGTTCGAGCGTACTTTCGATCGCATTACCGCGTTGCCAGCCAATCGCCTTCCACTGTGCGGGCGTCAGGCGTTCCGTCACCGCGCCCCGTGCGAAGACTGGGGATTGAAATCGGCGTAGTTCGCGCCCGACTGGGCCTTCAAGCATGTGGGTGAAAGCGTTGGTCGCGATTACGACCTTGCTTGCAAAAATCTCCCCGCGCGGTGTGGCGATCCGGACGCCCGATGTCTGGCGCTCGATATGAATGGCGGGGCTGTTTTCGTAGACATGCGCGCCGGCGGCCTCAGCGAGGCGCTTCAACTCGCGCACCTGCTTACAAGGGTTGAGTAGTCCGAGATTGGGATCGAACAATGCCGCCTTGAAATTCGGATTGCCGCTGAATTCCGCCTGCAGGCTGGCCCCCTCCATCCACTGAAGCCCCTGCATGCCGAACTCGGAATACATCGCCTGCAGAGCGCGAGCGTCGTCCACCCACCGTTCGTCGAAGGCCACCCGCATCAAACCCGGATGCCGATAGTCGGACTGGAGCCCGTGGCTGCCGATAATCTCGCGTGTATATACCATCGCGCGCAGACAGTAGTCGAACGCCGCCTTCGAGCGCTCGAGGCCGTACTTTCGGCGGATGGTGAACTGATCCATGCCGAACTGCGGCATGATCCAGCCGGCAGCGCGGCCGCTGGCCCCGAAACCGACGATCTCACCTTCGATCAACACGATACGACCGGTACCGTCCTTCGCGGCATGCCAGGCGGTTGACATACCGGCGATGCCACCGCCGATGACGGCGACATCGCAAACGATCCGCCCATCCACGGCATGGTTCGGGACATACATGCCATAGTCATGCAGCCAAAAGGATTTTCCCGAATGGGGTGCTGATCCGTGAGCCTGCATGACCACAGTGCCTCGCGTCAGTTTGATTGGGGGATGTAGGCGACGGCAGTCGTCTCGACACGGATCGCCGGGCTGGTGAAGCCGACGACTTCCATGCCCGCGACCGAGGGCCCGTCCTCGCCGTAGAAGGCCTGGCGATGCGGGAAGAGAGTCTCGTTGAACTCGTCCGCGCTGACATTGTAGTAGATGGCTTCGCTTACCACATCACGCGGCGTACCGCCGAACTTTTGCAGGATATTGCCGAGGATGTCGTAGATCCGCTTCATCTGCGCTGCCGGGTCGTCGGCATAGATTTCGTTGCCTTCGTCATCCGTCGACGTCAGGCCGCCGATGAAAAGATAGTCCCCGGCCCGAACGGCCATTGACATGCAGAAATGCTTCTCCATCTCGGGAAGCATGTGGAAAAATAGCGGCTTCTTTGCCATGTCAGCTCCTGGTCGCTCAAATTGCAGAAATGAGCAAGGTGCGCGGTTTCGATCGGTGCGGTGTTAGCCAGTGAGACCGGGCGGCGCCTTAAAGCGCCGTGGGGGCGTTAGGTTTGAACCAGAGCGCATTTCAGTTTCCACCTTGTCCGCAGTTAGCAGACCGGACTCGATTGCGCCGTCCATAAAGCCTACCCAATTTCGCCCGAGATAGTCGCCGGCGAAATGGACATGGCCCTCCGGCGTCTTGAAGGACTTTGCGATCCGCACGTTCTGCGTCGGCCGCGGCATGTGCCAGGTGCCAAGTGAGAACTCGTCGTTTGCCCAGTCGTGCCCGGTGGTCGAAACGGCCTTCAATTCGGGGTGAAGGCTGGCAAGCACCGCGTTGACCTCGTCGAGGTTCTTCGGGTCGAAAGCCGAGCCATCCGTGCCGAAGCCGACGTAGATGCGGATTTCGCCCTCTATACGGATAGGGTTGAGGAGGCTAATCGGTGCGCCTGGCGGAGCGATGACGGCATGGCCGGTGGCTTCGCCTTCCGTGCGGAACAGTACTTTCATGCCCTTTGCGGCATGTTCCTCGCGCGAAAGGACTAGCTTGTCCTCCGCAAGCGTCGGCGTGAACTGGATGTTTTTCAGACRGTTCATCGGGACCGCGCAGACCAGTTTCTTCGCCGTGAAGCGGCGGCCGTCGCGGGTCGTCGCTGCGACGCCGCGCTCGTCCTGCCCCACGTCGGCGACGGGGGAGTTGAGGCGGATGTCGAGATTGGCGCGCTCCGCCATGTAGGTGATGAGGGAGGTAACGCCGCTGTCGATCTTGTAGCGGGCGAGGCAATCGATCATCAGCCCGATATCCCAGCCGGAAATGGACCACCAGCGCAGTTGAGAGAGGTACCCGGACTGGTTCAACGGCGCGTTCGTCTGGGCACTTACCTCAGCGGCGAAGGCTGCTTTCTCAAGCGGCGAAAGACCCATCCGGTCGAGCACGTCCTGAACGCTCAGCGTGTTGAGTTCCTCAGCCTCTGCAATCGTTTCGAGAGTGTAGGGCCTGTCCATGCGCGGACCATCCGGCGTATCGCCGGCGAATTTCTTCCAGGCACTTTGAAGGATCACCCGGAACTCACTAAACTCGATGTCCTGGGGCTTGCCATCTACCCAAATAGTGAGCGGCGGCAGCCAGGGATCCTCATGCAGCTTCAGGCCGGAGCGGGCGAATTCCGCCCAGACATAGGGCTGGAACCAGTGGATCCACGTACAGCCCAGCTCAACCTTATGACCGTCGAGGTCCGACGTCCAGGCGCGCCCGCCAATTCGATCTCGCGCCTCAAGCACGACGACCTTGCGGCCGTTGTTCTTCAATTCGCGGGCCGCTGTGACGCCGGCGAAGCCGGCACCAAGCACGATGACGTCGAAATCGGTTTCGTGTTCCATGCAAATTCCCCTCGATGTCAGTGGTCGGTGACAGATTCGACGATGCGGCGGTTGCGATCCTATGAAACCCGTAAGGTCGGCTCCTCAAGCGACCGAATTTATTATTCAAAGTTATATTACGACTGGGAATATGGCAAGCACCGCTCAGTCTCTACGGGCCATTTCGATGCCGTCTCTATTGGAAGATGGGGGAAGAAAGCGGCCATTTTGCTGCCTATCGCTGTAAAGTTCTTCTTTAAATCAATAATTTGACCTGTACCTTATTCAGAACGCCGAATACTCCCTCTAGCCGGATGCAATAAAGATATCCCTTTACCATTTCGGATTTACCTTGTCCTATATTTCCCATTATGAATAATTTACTGCGGTGAAACCTACTCGAAAGAAGGGGCCCACAAATGAAGCGCTTTCGTATTGGTCAGATCGCTCCAAGCTCCAACATGACGATGGAAACCGAGATACCCGCGTTGGTGCGTGCCAGAGAGCTCGTATCGCCAGAGTGCTTCACGTTCCACTCCTCTCGCATGCGGATGAAGCATGTAACCGCCGAGGAATTGAAGGCCATGGACAGGGACAGCGATCGGTGTGCGCTCGAACTGTCGGATGCGCGCGATCACTTTTCAGGCGGCAGACCACCAGGGCGAATTCACGACATTGCCAAAGGGGCACCTGTCGACACCTAAGGGCTCGTCCGCTATTATTTCGGCAGCAGGGAAGCGCCGTTCGATGACGCCTTCCGTCTGGTGGGGATTGTTGTTTATCTGGGGGCGGCGGCATGTTTTTCGAACCGCCCGACGGCATCAGTTCTGCTGCTTACGGCCAGTTCCCGTGCAGTATTGTCATCATGGTTCCAGCGCCTCCATGGTAATGAGATAACTGCGGATTAAAGAAGGGTGCGCGGCAGTCCCCGCCTGTATAATCTGGCGTCCAACTACGCGCCAGACGTCCTATTAATTATTCGAGATCATAATATTTTCCGTTATTGATAGGCTACATACGCGGGCTACGCTCAAGGCCGTTGACATCCATAACAGGAGTAATTATTCACTGTAGGAATAAAAAGGGAGCATGGCACGACAAATATGTGCTTGTTATCTATCAAACATAGCCATGCCACCGACAACCCTGGCCAATTTCGGGGCTTTCACTGCAACGCCTTCCATCGTAGAGGCCAGCGCCACCTATTCCAGCACACCCGCTTATGTCGAATGAATCGTACCAGCATGTGCAAAGGACGTCTCGCTCATCATCCTGCACGGTGGCATGGCCTTAGCCATTGGGACGCCCGCGTGTCGGGCAAGGCGACAGCCGCTCCGAACTGCGAGATGCTCGAGCATCGCTTCTTCGATGCGGCGAAGCAAGGGCTCTGGCCGGAAGCCCGTAATATATGGACATGGCCATCCGATCCGCTTGCGGCCAATCGGTTCACTGTGAACCAGGCTCCTATGGCAATACGCCTCGTCGCAACCCAGCAACATGTAGCACCCGTCGCGCCTGAGCTGTTCGACGTGGTGGGCGACAGGATTTTGATCAACCTTTCCGCAGGCGCCGCCTGCGGTTGGGCGCTAGCCATCGGTGATCCGCGGGTCAAGGCCATCATTGCGTTGGAGGCGATAGGAAGTCCAACGCTTGATCATCCGCTTGACCATGATTCCCATGGTTTCGATGCCGCGCCACTTCCGGGGTCGCACGAACCCTTTCGGCAGGCCAATTGCGGCGGTCACCGGCGAAGCGACCTGGATCCCCCGGACGAGGCCGTGCATTTCCCCGTAAGCCGCGGTGCCGATCATTTCGAGAGGAACAGTAAATATGTCAAACAGGATCGGGGCACCTCGGGAGATCAATACAGGCGAGTCGCGAGTAGCACTGACACCTGACAGCGCGGCGCAGCTTGCAAAGCTTGGCTATAGCAGCGTCATCGAAACAGGCGCTGGTATCGCGGCCGGGTTCCCAGATGATGCCTATCGCGCCGCGGGCGTCGAGGTGGCGCCGTCGGCAGAGGCGCTCTGGGCTTCGGCCGATGTTGTCGTCAAGGTGCGACCGCCTGAGCCGAGCGAGGTCGCGCTTTTGTCTGCGGACAAGACGCTGATCTCGTTCTTCTATCCGGGCCAGGACGCGGAACTGCTGGAGCTTGCCAAGGCGAAGGGTGCCAACGTCATCGCCATGGACATGGTGCCGCGCATCAGCCGCGCGCAGAAAATGGATGCGCTGTCGTCGATGGCCAATATTGCCGGCTACCGCGCGGTGATCGAGGCCAGCAACAATTTCGGTCGCTTCTTCACCGGCCAGGTGACGGCCGCCGGCAAGGTGCCGCCGGCGAAGGTGCTGGTGATCGGTGCGGGTGTCGCCGGTCTTGCCGCGATCGGGGTCGCCACCTCGCTTGGTGCTCAGACCTATGCCTTTGACGTGCGTCCAGAGGTCGCCGAACAGATCGAGAGCATGGGAGCCGAGTTCGTCTATCTCGATTTCGATGGAGGTCAGCAGGATGGCGCTGCAACAGGCGGCTATGCGGCGCCCTCTTCACCGGAGTTCCGCGAGAAGCAGCTTGCCAAGTTCCGCGAGCTTGCGCCTCAGATCGATATCGTCATCACCACGGCGCTGATCCCCGGCCGCGATGCGCCGAAACTCTGGCTTGCCGACATGGTGGCGGCGATGAAGCCGGGATCGGTGGTGGTCGACCTTGCCGCCGAGCGCGGCGGCAACTGCGACCTGACGGTTGCCGATCAGCGGATCGTCTCCGACAACGGCGTCGTCATCATCGGCTATACCGATTTCCCGAGCCGCATGGCCGCGCAGGCATCGACGCTCTATGCCACCAATATCCGCCATATGCTGACCGACCTGACGCCGGGCAAGGATGGCAAGCTCGTCCACAACATGGAGGACGACGTCATCCGTGGCGCGACCGTCACCTTCGAGGGTGCGATCACCTACCCGCCGCCGCCGCCGAAGATCGCCGCGATCGCGGCGCAGAAACCAAAGGAGAAGGTGAAGGAACCGACGCCCGAGGAAAAGCGTGCTACCGAGACCGCAGCCTTCAAGGCCCAGACGCAGAGCCAGCTGACGCTTCTGGCCGTCGGCACGGCGCTGCTGCTTTTGGTCGGCGCGTTTGCACCGCCGGCCTTCATGAGCCACTTCGTCGTCTTCGTGCTCGCCTGCTTCGTCGGTTTCCAGGTCATCTGGAACGTCTCGCATTCGCTGCACACGCCGCTGATGGCCGTCACCAACGCGGTCTCCGGCATCGTCATTCTCGGCGCGCTCTTGCAGATCGGGTCTGGCAACTGGCTGGTGGTGCTGCTTGCAGCGCTCTCGGTGCTGATCGCCACGATCAACATCGTCGGCGGCTTCCTCGTCACGCGGCGCATGCTCGCCATGTTCCAGAAATCCTGATCGGGCAAGGGTAAACATCATGATGATCGGTATCGTATCGGCCGCCTATATTGCGGCAGCCGTTCTCTTCATCCTCTCGCTCGGCGGCCTTTCGGGCCAGGAAAGCGCCAAGCGCGCCGTCTGGTACGGCATGACCGGCATGGCACTCGCCATTGTCGCCACGGTCTTCGGGCCTGACGTCGGCAACTGGTTCATCATCGTCCTGATGATCGCCGGCGGCGCTGTGCTCGGCCACTTCGTCGCTTCCCGCGTCCAGATGACCGAAATGCCGCAGCTGGTTGCGGCACTCCATTCCTTCGTCGGTCTYGCCGCCGTSTTCATCGGCTTTAACGCCCATATCGAGGCGGCTGACGTCGCCGGTCTCGATGCGGCGGCCCGCTCTGCATTGACCGGCTTTGCCGCGATCCTTGCCCACAAGGAACCGGTGGAACTGTCGATCATGAAGGTCGARGTCTTCCTCGGCGTCTTCATCGGCGCCGTCACCTTTACCGGCTCCGTCATCGCCTTCGGCAAGCTTGCGGGCAAGGTCGACGGCAAGGCCAAGAAGCTGCCGGGCGGTCACCTGCTCAACGCCGGTGCTGCTCTTCTCTCGCTCGCGCTGCTGGTGCTCTACGTCAATGGTGCCGGCACCTGGACGCTGCTTGTCATGACGCTCGCCGCTTTCTTCATCGGCTATCACCTGATCATGGGCATCGGCGGCGCCGACATGCCGGTGGTGGTGTCGATGCTGAACAGCTATTCCGGCTGGGCGGCCGCGGCTATCGGCTTCACGCTCGGCAACGACCTGTTGATCGTCACCGGCGCGCTCGTCGGCTCCTCGGGTGCGATCCTCTCCTACATCATGTGCAAGGCGATGAACCGCTCGTTCCTGTCGGTCATTCTCGGCGGCTTCGGCGCGACCACCGGCCCACAGATGGAAATCACCGGCGAGCAGATCGCCATCAATGCCGATGGCGTGGCCGCAGCCCTCAACGACGCCGACAGCGTCATCATCGTGCCGGGCTACGGCATGGCGGTGGCGCAGGCGCAGCAATCGGTCTCCGAGCTCACCCGCAAGCTGCGGGCGGCCGGCAAGAACGTGCGCTTTGCCATTCATCCGGTTGCCGGCCGTCTGCCGGGCCACATGAACGTGCTTTTGGCCGAAGCGAAGGTTCCCTACGACATCGTGCTCGAGATGGACGAGATCAACGAGGACTTCCACGAAACCGATGTCGTCATCGTCATCGGCTCCAACGACATCGTCAATCCGGCCGCCCAGGAAGACCCGAACTCGCCGATTGCCGGCATGCCGGTGCTCGAAGTCTGGAAGGCGAAGCAGGTGTTCGTCTCCAAGCGCGGCCAGGGAACCGGTTATTCCGGCATCGAGAACCCGCTGTTCTACAAGGACAACACCCGCATGTTCTACGGCGATGCCAAGAAGAGCATCGACCAGTTGCTACCGGCGCTGGCATGAGCGGGGAATTCGCGATGAAAAAAGGGATTCCCGAAAGGTTGAAGCTCGATACGACCGCCTTGTGGCAGGAAAGGCCCGCGCCAAACAATGCAAGCGCGACACGCACCTCTAACGGGATCGCGCCCGCCACCTAGGTCACCTCGCTCGCGTCGTAGCCGACCGCTACGGGCAGAGTCGAATATGAAGTTCAGAGGTTTTGGCAGTGAAACTTGGTGAGTGACTGAAAACTTCGCTTTGAAAGACAGTGCTTCGACGAACTGGTTCGTTGGATTGGCCGTTACAATTGCGAAAATGGGCTGTGTGTTACATTTTCGCTTTTGTGAGATCCGTTGTAGGCAAAGCAACACTGCTCAAATCACCGTCCAGTTCTAAAGAGTGCAGTTTCGGCAATGAAGCTGGGTGAGTGACTGAAAGAACGGCTCTGGAAAACAGGTGCTTGGTTGATATCGTCGCAAAACAGCCTGTTGCGCCAGCAAAAGCAGGCTGTTTGTTGCTTTCTGAACGATGAGCACTCATCGCAACAGTCTGATCCAGCAGAAAAATCGAGAGCGCTTGACCGACGAAAAAGCAACACTTCCCAAATGACCTGTGAGGTTCCATAAATTAGGTTATGCGATATGTTATACCATTACGTGCTGTTCTTGAGCAACCGGTTCCCTTTCTACCACTGTCGATATGGCAGCAGACCGACTTGTGGAGTTTCGAATGGAGAAGTTACGGATACGAGATGAATTTCAAGATCTCATCCTTCAAATACAGAATGCTCCGAGTGTGATTTATGCACTCCACATTCTGGAAGCAGCGTACGGGATCGACTTTTCGACCTACCATCTGGCTATGGCTGTAGCAGATGTGGTCGACACTCCGTACGTTCGCACGACCTATCGTGATGCGTGGATTGCTCGCTACCTGCTCCGGGGGTACGTGAAAATCGATCCGATCGTCCGCGAGGGTCTCATCCGGCAAATGCCGTTCGACTGGCGCGAGGTCGAGGTTCCACAGACGGCCCAGGACTTTCTGCTCGACGCCCAGGAATACGGTGTCGGAGCCAATGGATACTCCATCCCCATCATCGACAAGAAACGTCGCGCGCTCTTCTCCCTGAACTCGAGAAAGCCCGCCAGCGAATGGAGCACCCTCGTCCAGACGTATAGCCACGAGTGGCTCGATCTTGCGTTTCTGATCCACAGAAAAGCGGTGTTCGAACTCCACGGCGAGCATGATCCTATCCCGCAGCTCGGTCCGCGCGAGAAGGAGTGCCTGTACTGGTCCGCCCTTGGAAAAACGAACGAGGAAATCGCCGAAATCCTCGGCCTCTCAATGCATACGACGCAACGATATCTGATGTCAGCACGCCATAAGCTTGGAGCGGCATCGACCACATCGGCAACTGCTCTTGCGATACAGCTGCGCCTGATAAACCCATATGGCAATATGCAGGATTCGGGGAGCTGATCCCCGAATATTTCGCGCGCGCGCGTCCGGTTGCACGCTGGCCCCGATCAAAATGCGGAGGCAAGCATGTATCTCCTTATTCAAGCCCACGAATATCACAAACATAACAAACTGCTCGATCAGTCGTTCCGGCTCAGGAAGCGAGTGTTCGCAGACCGGCTCGGCTGGGATGTGTGCGTGTCCGGCGATTGCGAGCGGGATCGCTACGACGACCTTCACCCTGCTTATCTGCTGTGGTGCGACGAAGATCGAAGTCAGCTTTATGGCTCTGTTCGGCTCATGCCCACGACTGGTCCGACGCTCCTTTATGACGTCTTCCGGGAAACATTCCCTGATGCGTGCGACCTCATCGCGCCCGGAATTTGGGAAGGCACGCGGATGTGCATCGATGAAGATGCGATCGGTCGAGATTTTCCCGACATGCGGCCCGATAGGGCATTTTGCCTACTGCTTCTCGCCTTGTGCGAGGCGGCACTCGCCAATGGCATCCACACAATGATCTCGAACTACGAGCCGCACATGCGGCGTGTTTACCAAAAAGCCGGTGCCGAACTCGATGAACTTGGCCGCTCTGCTGGTTATGGCCGTTTCCCAGTCTGCTGCGGTGCCTTCGAGGTTTCGCACCGCGTTCTGCGTGCCATGCGCAACAAACTCCACGTCAGCGGCCCGCTTTATCGCCGACCTGCGTTTCCATCGCGCGTCGCCGCTGCTCCGGCATTGCAATTTGCCTGATTAGAATGACCTGGAAATTCTCATGCCCAAACACACTTCCGAAACGGTCGTCTGGGTCGCAGATGCGGACCGGATTGCTGAGACGCTATGCGGATCGCTTCGCCATTGCGCTCTTTCGATTGATACCAATCGCGCCGACCGCGTTTTGAACTTTGGTGACGGCAGGGCGATCGTCAAGCCGAAAGTTTGCGGCCTCTGCCTGCGCGTGGAGGCTGAGGATCTCGCAACGTTCCTCGGGATCCGATCCCTCCTGCAAGTGGCCCTGTCTCGGGCCTCGAACGATCAATCCGGCCACCTCGAATGGCATCCAGCTGTCGACGAGCTGACTGACGTGATCAGTCGGCGGGCGGGCCGCACCGGCAGATGCTGACGTCCGTGCCCTTTGATCCGCAGACCATGGGCGGGATCAACGCTTTATCCCGAGTTGGTTTGTGCTCACAACCTGGCGCGACTGCCGAAGGGACTGGCCCTGCAGCACGCCGGCGCGATCCTGGACGCGCTTGAGGGAAGCAGCCTGCTCGGGTGTTATCCCAAGGGAAGATCCTACCTTGGCGAAATTCTCTTCTTTCAGGGCAGTTCGATCCGCCGCGGAAAGACGTTTGGTCATCGCCAGGGTGAGCTTCTCGAGTTCACGACGGAACGCTGGATCCGCATTCAGCCGGCGGACCTGGTCCTGGTCACGCCCCAACATCAAGGCCGTAAGGTCTTTCGATGGCATGGGAACTTCCACCCTGTGTCGCGCCTGCTCCTCGCGGTGGCGAAGGCTGATCTGATGCCGCTCGAAATCCACTGCCATCCCATAATCGGCCAACGCCGCCGCGAGCCGCGGAGCGTGGGCCTCGGCTGCCTGACGGGCCGGGCTTGGTCCCTTTAGCCATGTCCGCGCTTCGCCGGCCAGTTCACCAAGACGACCCTCGCGCATGTCATCGCCAGCGGCCGCGCCGCTCTGCGCACCAGAGATCCGCGCGACCGAGGCCGAGACCGCCTGACTGTTGCCGAACACCAGCCGGGTCAGGTTTTCGATCTCGGTCCGCTTGTCGGCAAGTCGCGAAGACACACGCAGCCGATCCGCGATCTCGCTCTCGGTCAGATCCAGCAGATTCCACGCCGGAACAAGGACGCCGGATCGAACCGCGCTCCTCTCCTGGGTCCGGCTCTTTCCAAGATTGCGCTCGTTGTCGGCAATACCACGAACAAGCTCACCGGCTGCCCGGCGTGCCTCGGCGTCGAGGCGACCATGCCGCGCCGTTTCGGCCAGGACAGCCTCCATCATGGTTTTGGCTCGTGCCCGGTTTTCCAGATCGGCGGTCCGTAGCCGAAGGTCGTCGCGCAGCGCACGGATCGGCTCTCCMTTTTCATCCACGATCATGGTCGCCATCACGGAACGCTCGGCAATGGCCATGTTGCGCTCAAGTCGACGGCGTGCCTGGGCAATTGCCGTCGCATATCCCGGCTCGACGATATCAGACATGGTTGCGTGCGCCGACATGCCGGAAGCGACGGCGTTGGCGGCGCGAGCAAGCGTCCTGGGCATCCCGGCGGCCTCAAGCCAAGAGTCGACGACGTTGGCGAGCCGCGACAGACGATCGGTCCGGCCAAAGATGTCCCGATCGATTGCGGTCTGATTCAGCGCGACATCAAAAGTTTCCGTCAGCCGTCGGCGAGACCCATTCGGTATTTCGACCGCAAGATCCGCCGGCAATCGATGCGCCGCCGGGAACTCCCGGGTGCCGTGCTTGTCCTGGACCATTGCCCGCGTCGATACGATGGTCGCGCCATCGGGTAAGAGGCCGAGGTCTCGGGCGGCTTCGACCAGTTTCAAAGCCATGTAGCTCTGTGTCAGTCGACCGCTCGCATGGGATTCAATATTGCCGATCGGCCGACGTTCCGCGTCGCGTAGCGCGTTGTCATACAGCTCGACGAACAGGCCGAGCGCATCGGCGCGGCTCTGAAAGATGGATCGCCCTCGCTTTTGCCCATTCTCGCCGTCAGCATCGCGGCGCTGAGCGAGCAGGTGCTGTGCGTMCTCGACGGCGCGCGCCCTGACGGCGGCGATGCGATCGTCCGGCGCCCGCCGTTCCTCCATACGCGCGAGAACATGGTTCCAGTCGTCGGAGAACCGCTGCAGCTCCCCAGTCGTCATCGGTCGCGATTGCTCGCGTTCGAGGCCAAGCCTTGCATGGGGTGGCTGCGACCAGCCGCCCCCATGTTGCTCGTTGTCGTAAAGGATTGTCCCACCTCGTGTCCTGAGCTGAACACGATCAACCAGGTTCTCACTTTCAAGCTTCTCGAGACTGACGCGCAGCCCGGTGACTGCGGCGTCATGAACATGCTGCGGGGGAAAGCGCGCCGCATCGCCTGCGCGCAGCATCTCTTCGAAGCGATAGTGGTTCCCCTGCCAGCTGAGCCGTGGATTGACGGCGACGGCTCGGGCTTCGACATAATAGCCGGCGGCGCGAGCAACGCCGACAACCCGGGCGACATTCTCCGGCGTCCGCATCGTCGTTTCAAAGACGATGTTGACGTTGCGCTCCGTGGCGGCGGCCAGGAGCTTTTCCGTCCAACGGCCGGAATCAGCCTGGGTGAACTGCGACGCCGTTTCCGGATCCCGTCTTTGGAACGCCAGGAAGTTGGGATGATAGGAGCGCAGATCGTCGCCAACGATGCGGATCGTCGGCCCGGATCGATCGAGCTCGGCGTGGCTCGCAATCAGCACCGCGGTTTTGCCGGCGCCCGGCTGGCCGCCGAGCAGGATAAGGCGGGGTCGCCCTGCCCGCCCGATATCGTCCGGCAGATAGTCGGGCAGAATGTCTTTGCGGAAAATGCTCTCGTTTCTCTCCGGTGAGAGCGGCCCGGATGCCTGATCCTCCGCCATGATCAGAACTCCGCCCAGAACCGGGCTTCGTCCTTCACGCGCGGTCCCCAGAGCGCGATCAGGTTTTCGACGGTTTGGCGGTCGGCAACAGCGATGCTGTGCTKGATGGCGATGAGATCGCGGCGGCGAAGCCGCAGCGCTTCCGCCGCCTCGGTATCCGTCCMTTCGAGCTCATAGACGCGGGCCGTGACGATGGCCCGGGCCTGATTGAGGATCTCGATGGCGATCTCGGTGCGGAGGATCGCGTCGTAAGAAATTTCCTGTTCAGCCATCTTGGTCTCCTTGTGGTTTGTTCAAAGTCGTTGGTGCAAAATGTTCAGCGGACCACGCCCCGGACGCGGTCGAGGACCCGCCGTTGACGCTCCGCCATGATCTCCTGGCTTGCCTGCATGCGGACGGTCTGCTGCAATACCTGCAACCGTTCCTGCATCACCTCGAAAGCACGGCGCTGCGCCGGCGCAACGCGATTGATGACGTCCTTCTCACCGCGCAGAATGGCGTTTCGACCGAAGCGTTCGTCGAGCGCTCGACTGACCGCGACGAACTCCCGGCGGGTCAAGGGATCGAGCGAGCCGGCAGCCACCTCGAGTCTGGCATCCTTTTTCTTCATCGCCGCCGAGAGCTCCCGCAACGCCTCTTCGGCAGACACCGACAGTCCTGGAATGGCGACGCTCATGCGCCGGCGCTCCTCGGTAGTCGCCTTCGTCTCGGCCTCTAGAGCCGTGGCATAGGAGGCACCAAGCGACCGGACGCGGCTCTCGGCTTCCGGAACGGCTTGAAGGGCGTCCTTTCGCTCGCGCCCGACCGCCAGCAATTTGTCCATGATGCKATCGGAGCCGCGCAAGGCGCCATAGGCTGCGGGATCATTGGCGACGGCCGCAGCGATCCGATCGCCCGCGTAGCCTTTCACGATCAGCGCCTCGATCTTGGCAACAGTGCCGGCAGGATCGCGCCAGAGACGCGCTGCCGTTTC
This sequence comes from Rhizobium sp. BR 315, assembly GCF_050577975.1. Taxonomy (NCBI): domain Bacteria; kingdom Pseudomonadati; phylum Pseudomonadota; class Alphaproteobacteria; order Hyphomicrobiales; family Rhizobiaceae; genus Rhizobium; species Rhizobium sp. BR 315. Next base: position 17,362 of record NZ_JARWKZ010000082.1, read on the forward strand.
GACAAGAGCCGCCCGATTGTGGCGGTAGTGGGCGACGGCACCCGCCCGCTTCCGTGCCTCTTCCTGGACAGGCATTTTGAACTCCGTCACAGCGGCGAGCATCGGCCACACGGACATGGTCTCCCTTCCCGGCTCGACGCTGGCGCCGGCCACGATCTTCGAGCGATCCTTCCTCTCGGCAAGATGCTGTTCCTCGGCAAACCGGCGCACGACGGCAAACAGGCGCGCCAGTTTCTCGCGACKGTCGGGAGCAAGATCCTCCGGCATGCGCTCCACCATGTTTCGCTCTGCTGTGGTATCTGCCTTGTCGGTGAAGGCGGACCAGCCGAAACGCGCCGTCAGCGCCTCGTTGACGGCCTTGACCTCCTGAACCAGCGAGCGATCCTCGACCGCATAGGCGAAGGCTGTCTTGTAAGCGTCCTGCCCGCCGCGTTCGCGTATGGCCTCGATTTCCACGAGGTGCGCTATCGCCTGTTTCGAGAGCGCGGGAACCGACAAGGACATGTGCGCGCGGCGCTGTTCCTCACGAATACCAAAGCGTTCGGCCTGGCGGCGGAACTCTGTTGCATGGGCACGCGCCAACGGCAGCAAGTCCGTCAGCGCGGCCATTGCTTTATCGCGCTCGGTGCGGGCCGCGCTGCCGTCGACCAGAAGCTCCGATCCACGCAAGCGACCGAGACGCTGCGGCTTCGTCGCAAGATCATCGGCGAGCTTGCGCGGCTCGATCCGGACATCGGAGGCAAGCACATTCAGCCTGGCGAGCGCGCCATCGGGATCGCGATAGATCTTTTGCAGAACCGGACGAAGGATCGCATCCC
>NZ_JARWKZ010000083.1:0-18148 GCF_050577975.1 Rhizobium sp. BR 315
GCAGCAACTGTACTGTAAATCGATTGTCGTTGGAGCCGTCGCCGAAGCGCTCGACGCGGCCATATTCGAGGTTGACGTTCATGCTGTTGAAGCTCGTCTGTTCGGCCGCCGCCAGCCGCAGGCCGAGGCCATAGGCCGCGCCGCGCGAAAAGCCGCTCTCCAGCGCCGTCGGCTGGTAGAGCTTGACGCCGCCATAGGCGCCGAACAGGTAAGGCGAGACCACCACGGCCCCGGCCGTGCTCGTTCCATCGGCAAGGTTCGTTCCCTGCTGCGCCGGCAATTCCGGCCAGCCGAACGGCAGAGTGAAGCTGGTGGTGAACGGGAACTGCGCCTCGGCCCGCAGCACGAAGCCGGCGTCACCCTGCATCGAGCCGGTCGGGAAGCTCGACAGGCCCGAGGAGGAGACAATGCCGATCTGCTCGGAATTGAGCAGCGGCTGGCCGAAGGATGTCTGCGCCTTCGCGCGGAGATCGAAGACCAGATGCTCGGCGACCGGCTGGCGATAACCGAGGTTGACTTCGACCTTCTGGAAATCGGCATCCGCCCCCTGCCGCGACAAGGGCGTACCGCTGGCATTGGCGTCGGCCGCACTGCGCGCGCCGAGCCCGTTGATGCCGAAGGAGCCGGTAACACCGGCGCTGACGAGCGCATCGCCCGATACATACCAGGACAGATCCGCCCCCGTGCGCAGGATGCGCAGCCGATCCTTCGACAGGGCGATGCCGCCGCCATTGAGCAGCTGCAGCTCTTCGTTCTGCGCATCGAAGCCGCCATTGAGGTTGAGGGTGAACTCCCGCGAGCGGATCAGCGGATAGGAAAGCCGTGCCGAATAGCGGGTGAAATCCGACATGAACTGCAGCCCGAACGGGCCGGCTTCCGGCGTCGTGCGCGAGGCGGTGGCCTCCAGGTTCAGCGTCAGCCCGTCGAGGCCGATCGGCAGCGTCACGCCGCCGGCCAGCGACCGGTTGCGCGGTGCGCCGGTGAAATAGCCCTCGTCACCGCCGAACCGCGGCGCACCCGAGGCTCTCAGATAGAAGAGTTCGCCGAAGCCGAACACGGAATTGAAGTCGAGACCGACGCCGGTGTTGTAACGGCCGAGCGCATTGGTGGAATTGTTATCGCCCGAGATGAAGCCGGTGACCGGCTTGTAGCGCGCCTCGATGGTCAGCACGCTGCCGCCGGCCTGCGTGCCGCGCGACAGCGTCGAGCGCAGCACCGTGCCCGGCAGGTCGCCGGCCAGCAGCAGCCGCCGCTCGATCTCGTCGCTGGACATTCCCTTCTCGCCCACCAGCGGCGCCAGCATTCTGGCAATGCGCTCGCGGATATTGCCGGGGAGATGCGAGGTATCGATGCTTTCGACGAAGCCGTTGATGACGACGATGCGCAGCACTGCGCCATCGACCAGGCGCTGCGCCGGCAGCACCACACGCACCAGGCCRTATCCCTTSGCGGCATAGGCGCGCTCCAGCTCGCCGGCCGCCTCGAACAGGGCCGCCGCCGTCACGCGGCGGCCGCTCAGGCTGTTCGCCACGCGTGCCTCGTCCTCGGCAAAACCCGGCAGACCGCCCTCGACCTTGACGGTCTTCAGGCGCACCGTCAGCTTCTCCGCCCCCTTGGGCGCCACCGGGCCGGAGGCTTCGGGAATGACGATACCGCTGCTCTGCTTCTGCAATTGCGGCTCAAAGCTCTGCGGCGTCACCTGCGAGGCCGTCTGCGCAAACGCAACACCTGCCGATGCCATCACTGCAACGCTCGCAGCTAGGCCCCAAGATCGCGCAAAACGATATCCGAAAATCAAAGTGAGCCTCTATCCATCTATGTTCGCTCGAACCGATTCCAGCTGCCACGGAATTTCTGCTGGAGCGGCTTTAGGCTGCTCCATGTCTCTCAGCGCACGCAGTACTTTCCAAAGAAATGCCGCCAGAAATGGCCACGGATCGCCGCCACAACCCCTTCTCGCAGCAGAACTAATAAAATTGGCCGCAGGCGTCAGCGTCCATTTTTGACTTGCGGGATTTTGAGGACTTTCCGCAGATGAATGTCTGCAGGGGCGGCCAAGGGGGACACACTGTATCATTCGCAATTGTGGGCTCCCTGAGAAGCCGATGAACAGCCGGTCAAAGCTTTCGCGAGCGCGCCATTGAGGATGACCAGCTTTCGCGCCTGGAACTGCGCATATTCCTCGTAGAACCCGCGCGAAATCCAGATCGGCGAATGCCCCGGCCGCCCAGTCCAGCCGAGTCCTCCGATCGATTGAGCCTCCGAGAGCTTCCGGCTCGTATGCGCGCGTGAAAGACCAGCAGATTGGGCCAGATACGCAATCGAACAGACGTCGGTGAGGTATCGGTCTTGCCCTGAGAGGGCTTGCCAATCGACACCCGCGATCAGCCGGTCCATCAGCCACCCGCCTGAATCGATCCAGGTGAAGATCGTGTAGAGCGGGCCTGGCGCGCGTACTTCGGGGCTGAAGAACAACGCGTCGGCTACAACCGGCTGGATCAATGGAAGCAAGCCCTCCCATTGAGCGGAGAATTGTGCGTGCCTTTGTCCACCGCCGAGCAGGTCAAGCGCCTGAAAGTGCAGGCTGTACCAGAGTGCCAGAAGAGACAGAGATTCGACGGATGGCTTGGCCAGTCTGCCGTGGCCAGCCGCTCGATCGCCTACGGGCTGAATCACGCCGTACTTCATGGCTTCATCGAAAAAGGTATAGGCTGTATTGCGGCTGGCGAGACCAAGGAAAGGTCCGAGAAGACCAAGGCTTCTGCGGCTGAGACCCGGCTCCACATCGCCGATAGGCCGGAAAAAATGCGCCAACGCGGCATGACTTAGAAGCCAACGCTGCTGTGTCGCAAACAGCGCTGCGGTCCGCGGCGATGTCTTGTGAGCCTCAAACATCCCGGAAGCCAAGAAGAAAACAGCGTATGGAAACGATTTCTCCGCAATTATGCCGCTGATGCCGCGATGCTGCAGGTCGTTTGTTTCCTCCCCTGCAAGAGACGAAAATGAAGCCGGAAATTCTATGATCTGCCCCAAGAATGCGACCTCCGGCTAGCACATCCGCCAGCGAAACAACCCTAAGTCATTGCCCGAGTATGCCATTCTGGTGATTCCGTACTTGTTGTCGTCTATGCGCTTTTTGGCAGCCCAAGCCGGAGACGTCCTGATTAGCCGTGGCGTAAGCTCTGAAATTTTGCTGAAATTCCGCTGAAACCCAGGGATTTCCATGGTTTTTGGCTGACTTGCGTGATTGGTGGCTTTGTGCCGGAGTATGGGGCTATCGCAGGAGGAAGGGGGATCGGTGCTCCAATTTTTCGGCCTTGAACTCGATGAGAAGCGCTCTGAATTGCGAAGGCTCGATGGTGAAACAATCAAGCTGAGGCCGAAGAAAAGCGGGCAAAGGCCGACCTCGAAATGATCGTCAATCCATCAACCTCTCAGTGGCACATGACCGACCCGATTGAGGCTCAAACCTTAAAGAAGGCGTTTGCTCCTCTACTGAAAGAACAGGACTAGCCGCTTCTGGATGCAATCAAGAGACGTCGACGAAGCGCGATATGCTGCTCTTGACCGGAGTTGAACCGGCGGCGTCCATCCCAGTGCGGTCCGCATAAGTCCTTATTGCGGAACGGCTCGAAGCGATATGAGAAGCTGTCGAGCTCCCCGATGCCTTGCCCCATATGTGTTCGCACTGGAGTAAGAACGGGTTGGGTTAGCCGTCGATCGCTCGTTCGCTCAAGGCCTGCCATTCAGTGAGAAAGCTCATTATCTGTAGCGAATCCGCAAGGCTTGGCGACGGAAGCGGGGCTTCGCGATGCCCATTCCTGATGGCCGCTTCTACAAGTTGAACCTGATAATCGAAAGCATCGTATCTCGATGAGCGCGTTACTCTTTCGACCGGATGGCCATAAAGTTCGATTTCGAAGCTATTGTCGCCCGCTGCCGGCAGCCATGGATTGGTGAGAAAGCGCAACGAGCCAAGTTCCCCTCGAACGGTGAATTCATAGGACATACCAAAGCTATCGGTACTCGTTAGTCCTGCGATAAGTCCGTTATCGAACCTAAGAATTGCCGTAGCGTCACAAAGGTTTCCATCCTTGGCGGAGCGATTGCCGGTGGCTTGTACTTGCCTTCGCGGGAAGGCCGTGTCACCGCAGCCCATTTTCAGGACATAGTGTAGCAGCGAGGCCGGATAGCACCCGAGATTGAAGATCGTTCCTTTGCCATGCGGATTAACGACGTCCCAGATATCGGCGGCATAAGTCGCCGAAACCGTGCGCAAACGCCCCAAGCGGCCAGATTCGATAACTTCTCCAAAAGCAGCAATGATCGGGTGACTTAGATACATCAGCCCTTCGACGAAAAATATCCCGGTTTCCGTAACAGCTTGAGCTATCGCACGAGCATCATCCATATTCGTGGCAAGCGATTTCTCGCAAAGAACTGCCTTACCGCGGGCGGCTGCACCAATCACAGCTTGGGCATGGAGGTTGTTTGGAAGGCCAACATAGACCACGTCAACATCCGCGTCTTCTGCGACAGCGTCCAACGTGTCATATCGTCTCGGCACATCGTATTGTGTTGCGAACGCGTCAAGTCGAGCTGGATCGCGTCCGGAAACCGCCACGAGCTTGGAGCCGGCGCTTTTTGCAACCGCTTTCGCCATCGTGTGGGAAATGAAGCTCGTTCCCAAAAAACCCCAGCGCAACATGCCAATCCCTCCGGTTTGTCGATCGGCAAAGGCGATACCTGCTGTTCGAAGAGAAAGAAAGCGCTTTAAATCTGCCGGTGGAAGCAGAAAATCTACCACTTACTGCATGACAGGCTGCGGTCCTACGCTCGACGCCTTTGACACCATTGAGGCGGCCGAAAGTTATCGGCGGCCGTCCCGACCTTCCGACCAGTGTGTGCGATCGCACAATTCCTGCACCTTCGGATGACTGGCCTGCGCTTCGTCCATCTCGTCCGGGGGGGGGGTGAGGTCAAAGATCCGGGCCTCACATCGCAGACTTTCGAGCAATCGGAGGACCTCAAATGCAAGCGGCGGTCGCACGACACCTCAAGAAGAGAGCCGTAAAGGATCGAAATCTGTGGTTTTGCGACAATTGTCGGCAGGTGATACCTATTGAAACGTCGGCTCCCCACCCCAATCTCAGCTAGATTACAGGAGCCAGGTCATGCCATATCTTATCGTCACCCTGTGCGCGGTTGTTTGCACGTTTTTCATGGCACGCTTCTTTGCCATCAAAACCCGGCTCGCAGAGAAGGCAGTCGATGACATGATTGGCCTTAAGTTGAAGGCCTCACCTCTGATTGGCGAACTGGAACGCCTGAAAGAGGAGAATGGAGTGATGCGCAACTTGCTGATCGATATGATCGAGAACGAGGCGTCCGTACCGCCAGCTAACGTTGTGGCAACGGAAGCTGAGCGGGCGCGGGCGATCATTGTTGCAAGGCAGCGGCGACGCGAGATCTTCGGTGAGGCGATCTACGTCATCAGGCAAGCCAAAGAGTCGCGAAACCTGTCTCAGTCCACCCACTCCGACGATACCCGGTATAAAGCAGCCAATCGCGACTGATTATGATCCCGATTGGCATCTCCGCTGTCGGTTTCCACAACGCTCTGACCCGTATTTCCATTTGACGCCGATGCACTCAGACGCGGGAAACCATTGAGAAATTGGCCATATCAATATCGGAGCAGGGTCAGGGCGAAATGCAAAACCGTGTGACATCGCGATAGAAATGGACAGAGTGTGATCGTCTGAGATTTTCCGCGGCAGCGTTCTCGGATTAACTGCTAAAACTGTCGCATTTTCATATTCAAGTGCGAGGCGATATCTACTTCGATGCCATCGCCGTCGAGTCACGCAACACAAACTGCGGCCGGACTTGAAGTACCGATGGCTTTAGACTGGAGCCTGATATGTGGTCCAAAAGGTGTCGCGCTGCCTGCTCTCCCATTTCCGCAAGGCCGATCTGCACCGTCGTAAGGGGCGGGGCAACCAAGTCCGTCAAAGGCATATCATTGTGTCCAACGATCGAAAGGTCAGCCGGACACGACAGGCCACGTGCCTTCAGTTCCTGAATAGCGCCGAGCGCGAGCAGGTCGTTGCTGGCAGCAATGGCTGTCACATCAGGCCAGCAGTCGCGGAGCGGCCGGCCGGCTGGCTATATTCGGTGGCAACCACAACGCGTCCGCGGCAAGTCCCGCTGTCCGCATCGCTTCCTCGAATCCCTTGCGGCGAAGCACGCCGGTCGAGAAATCAACAGGGCCTGCAAGATGCCCGATCCTATGGTGTCCAAGCTCTATAAGATGCTCGACGGCCAGGAACATGCCGGCAAGGTCGTCGGTCACGATCGATGAGGCCCGGAGCTCATCCTCGCGCCTATTGACAAGCACCGTCGACACGCTGGCGTTCAGCTCCTCGACGATAGCTGCCTGTGCGGCTGCGTCTCGTCCCCGTCGGCAACAAGCATCGAATAGCCTTCACTCGACAGTTGCGCGCCGATCCCATCCAGGATCGGTGCGAAGACCGGGTTCGCGAGGTCCGGAACCACGACGCCGACCAGCCTTGATCGGCCCGTGCGCAGCGATCGTAACCCGCGTGACGTCCCAGCTGGGTCTGCGTGTCTCTGATGCGGTTGCGTGCGCCTGACGGCGGCGATCCGCTTTCCGTCGGACGAAGCTCGGCGGAATGGTTCCCGCCGACCTCCATTGCGGCTAATCGGTGCCTACTGGCCCATCTTAAAATGGGTAGTGCTGGTGCGGATCCTCGACAGTGATCCAGCGAAGGTCCGTGAACTCGTTGATCGCAGCCTGTCCGCCGAAGCGGCCATAGCCGGAGTTTTTGACGCCGCCGAACGGCATTTGCGCCTCGTCGTGCACAGTCGGCCCGTTGATGTGGCAAATCCCGGATTGGATCTGGGCCGCGACCGCCATGGCGCGCTGGACGTCACGGCTGTAGACGGCGGACGAAAGGCCGTATTCGGATTCGTTGGCGATCCGGATCGCCTCTGCTTCGTCCTTGACGCGAATGATCGGCTTCACGGGCCCGAAGGATTCTTCTTCGAAGCTGCGCATTCCGGGCTTCACGTGATCGAGCAGCGTCGCCTCGACCACGGAACCCTGGCGCTTGCCGCCGGCGACCAGCTTGGCGCCCTTGCCAACGCCGTCCGCAATCAACTCCTCCATCTTTGCAGCCGCCTGCGGCGTGACGAGCGAACCGAGAACAACATGGCCGCGGGGATCGCCCGCCGGTAGCTTGCTTGCACGCGCGGCAAGCTTCTCGACGAATTCGTCGGCAATTTTCTCGTCGACGATGATACGCTCGGTCGACATGCAGATCTGACCCATGTTGGCGAATGCGCCGAAGATCGCCCCGTTTACCGCGGCATCGATATCGGCGTCTTCCAGCACGATAAATGGTGCCTTGCCGCCGAGCTCAAGCAACACCGGCTTGATGTGTCGTCCGCAAAGCTCGCCGATGATGCGGCCGACCTTGGTGGAACCGGTGAAGTTCACGCGGCGCACCTCTGGCGCGGCGATCAAGGCTTCCACAACTTCAGGCGCGTTCTCGGGAGCGTTCGTAATGACATTCACTACTCCATCGGGAAGTCCCGCCTCGACGAGCGAGCGACCGATGAGTAGATGCAGCCCTGGGCAGGCCTCCGACGCCTTGAGGATCACGGAGTTGCCGCAGGCAAGTGCCATCGCGATCGCGCGCGTGCCGAGAATGACCGGCGCGTTCCACGGAGCGATCCCAAGGCAGACACCCGCCGCCTGCCGCACGCCCATCGACAAGGTTCCGGGCTTGTCCGAGGGAATGATCTCCCCCTGGATCTGGGTCGTCATGCTCGCGGCTTCGCGAAGGATCCCGGCAGCGAGCATGGTGTTGAAGCCCGCCCACGGAGCGGTCCCCCCCGTCTCCTCGATCATGATCTTCGCAAACTCGTCCGCCTTCGAAGCCAGAACATCGGCGGCTTTCAACAGCAGTGCGCGACGCTCGCCGGGGCCGGTCTTCGACCAGGCGGGAAAGGCGGCCGCAGCAGCTGACACGGCCGCCTTCACATCATCCAGCCCCGATGCCGGCGCCCGGCTCGCGATCTTGCCGGTAAATGGATCGATGCGATCGTACGTCCTGCCGGACTTGGCAGGCACGAACTTGCCACCAATGATCTGTTGAAGTTCCAACATATATTCTTCCTTTTACTTAAAAGCCGAGCACTTCGGCGTTGATCGAGGCTTCAAGGCCGCCATCATTCGAAATATTTGCGCCGTTGATCCAACGGGCGCCGTCCGAGGCGAGGAAAAGTATGACCGGAGCGATATCGGAGGCCGTTGCCGCGCGCCCTACCCGCACAATGTCGGAGTCGACCTTCTGGTCGCCGAGCACGGCGCGAAACTCCTTGAGGATGGTTGTGTCGACCGGTCCTGGGCTGACCGCGTTCACGCGAATGCCGCGATCCTTGAAGAGAGGCTCGTGCGCCGCCTTCTGCGTCCAAAGGATGAGCAGTTCCTTGGAAAGCGGATATCCGATTTCGTTGGGAATGCTGTTCTTCTGCATGACCGCCTTGATGTCCGGAAAGCCCGGCTCGCCAACCATCGCCTTGGCACGCTCGATATTTGCCCGCCAGCCGTAACCGGCGACGGACGCCACGCTGATCACCGCGCCGCCCTCGCGGATCGAAGGGGCGCATGCCTCGGTGAAAGCACGCAGCCCGTAGAAGTTGACGGCCAGCGTTGCCTCGGCTCCGACCTTGCCCGAAATGCCGGCGACATTCAGAAGCGCGTCGAAGCGCGTCGGCAATTGCCGAACAACCGCGGAAATTCCTTCCGGATGGGAAAGGTCTCCCTTGATGAAGCCGGCGCGATGATCCTTAGGCTCGTTGATGTCTATGCCAACCACGTCGGCTCCGAGCGACACCGCAAGCTCCACGGCCCGAGCTCCAATTCCGGCCGACACGCCGGTGATGACTACCGTCTTTCCATATAGCATGGTCTACTCCATTCACTTTCTAGCTTTGAGATCGAGCCTGTAGCCGACAGGCATGAGCGAGAGGCCAAGCCGCTCCTCCACTGCGCCCCAGAGACCGCGAGGAAGGAAGAGCGAGAACAGCAGGGCCACCAGGCCAAGACCGATGAGGTACCAGACGCCCATCGCACCGAACGCCGTTTCGATCGCGAAGAAGATCACGGCGCCGAGGATCGCTCCTTCGAACCGCCCCAGCCCGCCGACGAGAACCATGAAGATCATGTAGGCAGTCCATTGGACGGAGAAGTAGGTCTTTGGCTGGAAGCTTGTAGCGCTGGCGAGCCAGACGGCGCCGGCGATCGCCGTTCCGAAGGCGGCCAACATGAACAGGATTCGCTTCGTTGCGACGACATTGACGCCCAACGTCTCCGCCGCGTCCTCATTGTCGCGGATGGCCTGTATCGCGGATCCCACGCGGCTTCTCAGGAGAACGAACAGCCCGACCAGGAGCGCGACCATGGCAGCGAGGGCCACGCTGTAGATGACGACACGGCGCGTACCGGCCGGATAGGCGTTCAGCGCAATCAGCGAGGTTCCCGTCTCGCCCTGGATCAACCCATCCAGATTGACGAGAAGATGGGCCAGTTCGGATACGACCCACATCGCAATGGCGAACTCGCCGCCCTTCAACCGCAGCATCGCGAACGACAGCGGATAGGACAGCAGGCCCACGACCGCGGCGGCAAGCAGGATCGAGACGAAGGGATCCACTCCTGCGGCGGCGATCCGAACCGTGAAGTAGGCGCCAAGGCCGAAGAACAGTTGCTGGCCAACGGAAACCAGCCCGCCATATCCGGCAAGCGCGTTCCACATGGCCGCAAGGATGACGTAGACGAACAGGGCGGCAAAGCGGTCGACCATTCCTACGCTGCCGAACGCAGGGACGAATGCAAGAACCGCGACGACGATGATTGAAATCCATGCGGCGACACGCGAAGCCTTCGTCCAGCGACGGACATCGGATACCGCGGAAACCGGCACTTGGGTGGAAACTGGAATAGTCATGCTGTAGCTCCGCGTTTAACGAGCCTTGCGGGCAATGAGGCCAGATTGGGCACGAACAGGCGAACGAGCAGGATCGCGAGGAACATTGCATGGCCGGCGATCAGGAACCCGAGCGGATGCAGTGACGCTCCGATCGTCTGGGCGACGCCCAGAATGATTCCGCCGATCAGCGTTCCCCAGAGCGAGCCCACGCCACCGATGATCGTCGCCTCGAAGGCGAAGAGAAGCTGCTGCGATCCTGAATACGGTTCGAAGGTTGCGCGCATCGCCAGGAACATGCCTGCGATCGTAACGGTTGCCAGCGCAATAGCGGCTGCCAGAGCGTTCACGCGACGCGCATCGATGCCCACAAGACCCGCGGTGTCGGGATCCTCCGCGGTAGCGCGGATCGCGCGTCCAAGGGCAGTTCTCGACAGGATGATCTGCAGCACGCTTAGAAGCGCGACGGCGGTAACGAAGATCAGGACCGGAAGCTTCCCCACGAAAAGGCCGCCGCCAAGCTCCCAACTGTCCCAGCTCAGATCGCCGATAGCGTCGGCGAGCGATCGCGTATCCGCACCGAACTGTTCGAACAACGCATTGTCGAGGACCATCGACAACCCGAAGGTCGATAGGATCGGCAGGAGTTGGCCGGCCCTTGCGCTTCGGTCGAGGATAAGCCGCTGGAGCAGCCAGCCACAGATTGCCATGGCAATGACCGCGGCGACAAGGCACAACCAGAGGGGTAGATGTGCTCGATCCGAGAGCACAAATATGAGGTATGCAGCGGCAACCGCGAGGCTGCCGTGCGCAAGATTGATGATCCGCATGACCGAGAACATGAACGATAGTCCGCACGCGATCAGCGCATAGTAGCCGCCAAGCAGGATGCCCTGGAGAATCTGGTTCGTCATGCGGTTGTCCTCCCGCTGTTTGCACGGTGCAGGCCGAAATAGGCGTCCGTCACCTGGTCACGCGGCAATTCCTTGGCCGCACCTTCCAGCACGGACCTGCCTTCCAGCAGGCAGATCACGCGGTCGGCAACGCCCATTGCTCGCGAAAGGTCCTGCTCGACCAGCACGATCGTCGTTCCGGACGTCATGAGACCGCTAAGCGACGCGTAGACACGGTCGACGACGAGTGGCGACAGCCCGAGAGAGACTTCGTCAAGCAGCAGAATATCCGGGTTGGTCATCAGCGCCCTGCCGATCGCCGTCGCCTGCTGCTCGCCGCCGGAGAGGTGCCCGGTCTTGTGGTCGAGCCGACTTTTCAGATTAGGGAAGATTTCGACGATCCGCTCGATGGACCATTCGCCCTTGCGGCCGGCCATAGCACCCAGCTTGAGGTTCTCGGTGACCGTCATCGAGGCAAACATACGCCGGCCCTCCGGCACGAGGGCTACGCCCCGCCGCACGCGCTTGTAAGCGGGGAGCCCTGTGACATCGTCTCCGTCGAGCATGATGCGTCCGCCGGAAGCGGCATGGGCTCCTGCAAGGGTTCGAAGAAGCGTTGTCTTGCCGGCTCCATTGGCCCCGACGAGAGCGAGCGTCTCTCCTTTCTTGACTGTAAAGGAGACGCCACGCACCGCTTCCAGGAGCCCGTGCCGAGCCGTGAGATTTTCCACTGAGAAAACGCTCATTTCGGACCTCCGCCCAGATATGCTTTGACGACCTCGGGATGGGCCATGACTTCTTTCGGATCTCCATCCGCAATGATTTTACCGGCGTCCATGCAAATCAGCCGATGTACGACCTGCAGCAGGACATGAACGATGTGTTCGATCCATATGATGCCAATGCCTCGACGTCGAAGCTCCTGAATCGTGGACACCAGTTCCTGGGCCTCAGAGTCGGTCAGTCCACCGCCGATTTCGTCCAGCAGGATGACCTTCGGCCCAGTGGCCACTGCGCGTGCGAGTTCCAGTCGTTTGCGGTCCAGCAGCCCAAGCGTTTCCGCACGCCGGTTGGCCACATGGAGCATTCCGCAAAGCTCCAGGGAATCGATCACGCCCGCATAGGCCTCGTCCCTTCCTTGGCCGCCTGCATGTGCGGCGGCTACATAGACGTTTTCGAAGGTCGTCATGCCGGAAAACGGCTTGGGAACCTGATGGGTGCGAGCCAAGCCCATGCGACAGCGATCGGCGGCGGAAAGGCGGGTAACGTCCCGGCCGGCAAAGCTGATCGTTCCTGCGCTTGGCGGATAAGATCCCGCCAGCGTCGCCAGGAATGTCGTCTTGCCCGCGCCGTTCGGTCCCACGATTCCCACTGCCTCGTCCATGTCCATGGAGAAGTCGATGTTCTCCAGAACAGGAAGTGCGCCAAACCGCTTGATCAGGCCATGGCTGGAGAACCGGCTTCCGCCGGTTCCTGTTTCTTGTCGAAGAGTCATCATTCGATTTACCCGCTATACGGCAGTAGCTTTGCGCGGACCGGAACGTTCGGATCCGTCACATTCTCCGTGAGGACGTAGTCGAACTTGAAGCGCGAGCCTTCCGGTGCCTTGACCCACTGCGTGCCAATGATCGGCCCCGGCGAAACGTTCGATACCGGACCGGAGGTGAAGTCGACCTTGCCGCCGATGGTGACGGTGCTGAGGGTCGAGAGCGACTTTGCCACGGCGTCCTTGCTCTTTGGATCCGAAGCCTTTTTCAGCGCTTCGAAGCCCGCGTCGAACAGAGAAAGCGTTGCGCCGAGCTGCTGCGTCCATTGCTTTCCGGAAGCCTTCTCGTAACCGTCGGCGAGCTCAGGTCCGCTGATGCCGGCAATCGACGACTTGTAGGGGAAGTCCTTGTGCCAGTAGGCGGCGCTGGCGATGTTGACGCCCAGAGGGCCGAGCGCTTCGATGGTCGACGGAAACAGACCGGTCTTTGCGACCTGTACGATCTTGACCTTGCGGTGCAGGCCCTGCTGCGCAGCCTGACGCCAGAAGGTGGCGAAATCCGGCGGGATCGGGAACGTATTGATGATCTCGACCCCTTCCCGCTTGAACAGGGCGATCTGGCTCGAGAAATCGGTGGTGCCCGTCTCATAGGCACCCGGATCGACGATGGTGAATCCGTCCTTCTGCAGCAGCGGTGCGAGATTGGCCCGGATCGCGTTTCCGTCGGCGTCATTTGGGTACATGACCCCGACCTTCTTGTTGGTTTGGATCAGGTTCCACTGCGACACATAGGTCTTGTGGAATTCCTCGACGCCGAAGCCGAAGTGGTAGGTCCATTTAAAAGGGGACGGCTCGCCCGGCTTTGCGCCGCGGCCGAAATACCAGGCCTGCCACGGCATGACGGTCGACAGACACGGGATACCTGCAGCCTCGCAGGCATCCGAGACCGGGTTGATGGTCTCGGGGGTTGAGATTACGAGCATCATATCGATGCCCTTGTTGTTGATCAGGTCCTTGGCAAGCTGGCCGGCGCGCGACGGATCGGATTGCGTATCCTGGTCGATGATCTCGACGGCATATTTTTTTCCCGCGATCTCGATACCGCCGGCGATAGCTTTGCGAACAACTTCAAGAACGTAGCCGTCGGTCTCGCCGAACCCTGCGAGCGGCCCGGTGCGCGGACTGATGAAGCCAACCTTCAACGTGTCCGCCGCCCATGCCGGGCGCATGAACGTCATTGCGGCGGCCGCCGCTCCTGTTGTGACCATCAACTGTCGACGAGTCACTCCCCCTGTGAAGATGTTCGTCATGCTCTCTCCTCCTTTGTGACAAGCTCTTTGTGAGTCTGGATTTCAGATCGGGTATTCGGTCTTGCCGCTGGACGTCGTGATCCAGCGCAATTCGGTGAACTCGTCCAGCGCCGCCAGTCCACCGAACCTCCCGTAGCCGCTGGCTTTCATTCCTCCGAAGGGGGCCTGCGGCTCGTCTGCGACGGTTGCCGAATTCAAATGGCACATGCCCGATTCGAGTTGCATTGCTACCTCCATGGCGCGACGCAGGTCTTTCCCGAATACCGCTCCCGAAAGCCCATAGTCGCAGTCGTTCGCGACAGTCACGGCCTCGCCGACGGAGCCGACACGGATAATGGCGGCTACCGGGCCAAAGCTTTCTTCCTGGTAAAGTCTCATTGATCTTGAGACGTAATCGACGACGGTCGCGTCGATGAACGCGTCGCGTGTTTCGCCGCCGGTGAGCACCTGTGCGCCTTTGGCACGCGCATCTTCGATCAGGCTGTGGACGCGACGCGCCGATTCCGCCGTTACCAGCGAACCGAGCGTAAAGCGTCGTTGCAGGGGATCCCCGGCTCGATAAGCCTGTACCTTCGCCACGAATTTCTCGACGAAGGTGTCCGCGATCTCGTCGACCAGGATAATCCGCTCCGTCGACATGCAGAGCTGGCCCTGGTTGAAAAAGGCACCGAACGCCGCGGCATTGACGGCTTCATCGATGTCGGCGTCGTCAAGGACAATAAAGGCTGCCTTGCCTCCCAGCTCGAGGAGGCATCGCTTCAAATGCTTCGCCGCCATCTGAGCGATAATCTTTCCGACGCGGGTAGAGCCGGTGAAGTTGATGCGCCGGACGGCTGGATGCGCGATCAGGGTTTCCACGATCGTCGACGCATCTGCCGGTGCGTTCGAAATGATGTTGAGGACGCCCGGCGGCAGGCCTGCATCGACGAGAACGTCGCCAAGCAGGCGGTGGGTCGCAGGACATAACTCCGAGGCTTTCATGACCACCGTATTGCCGCACGCCAGTGCGGCAGCGAAAGAGCGAACACCCAGAATGATCGGCGCATTCCATGGCGCAATGGCGAGACAGACGCCGGCCGGTTGCCGAACTGCAAATGACGTCACGCCCTCGTGGTCCGAAGGAATGATCCGTCCGCTGACCTGGGTAGTCATCGCCGAAGCGTCGATGAGGATTTTGGACGCCAGATCGACGTTGAACTCGCTCCACGCAGCGGTCGCGCCGATCTCGAGCATCATGACTTCCACGAAATCATTCTTGCGCTCAAGAAGGAGCCTGCTCGCCTTCTCGAGAATGGCGCGGCGGGCGTTGGGCGTCGCGCGGGACCATTGAGGAAAGGCTGACGCGGCTGAGTTCGCGGCGGACGTCGCGTCCTCTGGCGTCGCCGCTGCGGCAACGGTCACTGTCGAATATCGGATCGGACTCACGCGCTGGAACATGGACTTGGAACGCGCAGCGACGCCCTGCCCCGCGATCAGGAGGTTCACCAATCTGGGTTCACCTTCATTGACGAAGCCGCCCGAGGGCAACGTTTGCGCCGCCGTATGGCCTGATATTTCCATTCTTCCGATCCTCCCAGGCTAGACACTATTCTGGTCTTGTCGAAAGGAAATGCGATATTATGGGTATTGCTTGTTATTTATTGGGCTATTTGGCCAATCGGAACGAAAGTGGAGCGTGGCGGCCCAAACGATGCGGGATGAGCATCAAAACGAGGGAATTATCGTACTTAAGCATGGGAAAGCGCTCTTACATTGAGGCCCATAAAACAATCGGCCCATGGTTGCCTTCGCAGCGCTTGATCATTTAAGGGAAAGAGTTGTCATTTTCTGGAGCGATGGAATGGCTGCGAGCCTCATAGAATACGTGGCCAAGGCGGAGCGATTCGAGCCGGCTCTGGCGGATCGCACCATATCGATTGGGCGGTTCAACGACCGCTGGCTCTGCCATCTGATCTTATCGACCACCGGCAAGATGAGGCTCACCATCGGGGAAGATAGTTTGGAACTTGTCGGCTCGACATTCCTGCTTCTGCCTCCGTCGGCGCCGGCCAGACTCACATCCGGCGCCGGAACTCGCATCTACGTTGTCGGGATTTCTCTCGACATGATGGCCGACGCCTTGGGAAACTACCCCGAGACATCCGCCTTGAAACTCTTCATCGAAGCGCCGGCCCAAATAGAAGGCCTGCTGGACAACGACGCGACATTACTCGAAACATACTTTGCCAACTTCGTTGCCGAACGCCATTACGAGGGTGAATCCTCACTGATGGCGTTGACGGCCCACCTCCGTCTTATTCTTCTGTCTGTTTGGAGACTGTGCGGTTCGCAGCAATCCCGGCAAGTCTACGACGGCGGCACAGTCCTGCAGCGGTTCAGGCAATTGGTGGAGGCGGAATTTCGACGCCACCGGCCGATTTCTCACTATGCTGAGCAACTTGGGATCAAGCAGGATCGCCTGCATGACATCTGCCGACGAAACCTGGACCGGACGCCGCTTGAGCTTGTTCATGAAAGGCTTGCACAGGACGCACGCCTCCGTCTGGAACGTTTCGGCGGCAGTGTGCGGGAGATATCGGATTACCTCGGCTTCCGCGATCCTGCAGCATTCAGCCACTTCTTCAAACGTCGGATGGGTGTTTCCCCCGCTCAGTATCGCGAGCTCTACAGGAGCGGTAAAAAGGGCGCGGAATTCACAGGGTCGACTGAATACTACGACTGGCCATGACATGAAGAGAAAGAATTGGCATCCGCGCTATATGTGCCTATATCAAGCACATATAGAGGACGCCCAATGAACACCCGTTTTGCCGTTGCCACGCATATCTTGACCTTTCTTCACACGCAGGACGGACGGCCTGCGACCTCGGAGCTTGTCGCCTCCAGCGTCAGCACCAATCCGACCCTCATCCGCCGCCTGCTATCCGAGCTTGCCAAGGCCGGACTGACGACATCGCAGATGGGCGCTGGTGGGGGGGCATTGCTTGCCCGGCCCGGCAACCGCATCACACTGCTCGACGTGCACCGCGCCCTTGACGCGGAAGGTACTATTTTCCCGCTGCACCAGGAACCAAATCCACAATGCCCCGTGGGAAGGCACATCAATGGCGTCCTGCTTCGGCGCCTTTCCGACGTTGAAAAGGCCATGGAGGCCGAGCTTGCCCGCACGACGATAGCGGACATGGCGCAGGACGTTGCGAACGCCAATCGCCCAGGCTGAATGCGAAGGCACAATTTTCTTAGCAAACTGCTTTACAGATGTCTGTAACTAAAATAGATACATATTTGTCTGTTACAAAAATGGTTACACATCATGCACCTTTCTCATCGCTTGCTTTTCGCCATCACGGCGATTCTACCCCTTGCGATCGGCCTGACCGCCACCCGCGCTTCAGCACAAACGGAGACCAGAATGACCACACAGGAACAACAGGTCGTCGACCTTCTCAAGGCCATCGAGACTGGCGCTGCCGAACCGGTTGCCGCCATCAACCCGGAAAAATATATCCAGCACAATCTTTCAGCTGCCGACGGACTACAGGGCTTGGGTGCGCTTCTTGCCGCGCTGCCCAAGAGTTCGGCCAAGGTGAACACCGTGCGCGTCTTCCAGGACGGAAACTACGTCTTCGCCCACACCGACTATAACTTCTTCGGGCCGAAGATCGGCTTCGACATCTTCCGGTTCGAGAGCGGCAAGATCGTCGAGCACTGGGACAATCTTCAAGAGACGGCCGGCCCCAACCCGAGCGGCCACAGCATGACGGACGGGCCGACCGACGCGGTCGATCTCTACAAGACTGCGGACAACAAAACACTCGTCGCTGCTTTCGTCGATGATATTCTCGTCAACGGGCGCATGGAAAAGCTCGGTGCCTATATCGAGGGCGATGCCTACACGCAGCACAATCCCCAGATCGCCGATGGGCTCTCCGGCCTTGGCGCAGCGTTGAAAGCCATGGCGGCCGCGGGGGTCATCATGAAGTATGACCGGGTCCACCAGGTTCTCGGCAAGGGCAATTTCGTTCTGACGGTGAGCGAGGGCAGCTTTGCCGGCAAGCACACCAGCTTCTACGACCTTTTCCGCGTGCACGACGGCAAAATCGTCGAGCATTGGGACACGATCGAGGCCATCCCGGCGCAATCGGAATGGAAGAACAAGAACGGCAAGTTCTGAAACAGAAATGGGGGGCTCCGCCCCCTCAGACCGCTGACAAACCCCGTCATTTTTTGGCGGGGTTTTATTTTGTGTTGAGTTTCGAGGTTGACTGGATGTTTTGAACGGGCCGTTCAGATTCCCTCTGCTTATGCGGGGCTCGGTTGGCTGGCCTTGGTGAGGGCCATTGCGATCTTCTTGATGTTCTGGGCGGCTGCGGCCATCAGGCACTGGCATTGGACCCGGATGAGACTTCGGAACCGCGCGTAGCGATGACCATGCAACTGTTT
>NZ_JARWKZ010000084.1:0-17665 GCF_050577975.1 Rhizobium sp. BR 315
TCTCCGACGAGCCGAGTGCACGGCCGCCCGAGATGATGATCTTGGCAGACGTCAGTTCCGGACGATCCGACGAGGACAGCGCATCCTTGACATGAGTCGAGAGACCCGGGTTCGCGGCGGCCGAGATGGTCTCGACCGAAGCGCTGCCGCCCTCGCCGGCTGCGGCGAAAGAGGCCGTGCGAACGGTGATCACCTTCCTGGCGTCGGTGGACTGAACCGTCTGGATGGCATTGCCCGCATAGATCGGACGCTTGAACGTGTCGGCAGAGACGATCTCGACGATTTCCGAGACCTGCGCGACATCGAGCAGGGCAGCAACACGGGGCAGCACATTCTTGCCGACCGAGGTCGCAGCCGAGACGATGGCGTCATAGGAGCCGGCAAGCGACACGATGAGCGCTGCCAGCGGTTCGGCGAGGTTGTTGCCGAGGCTTGCATCGTCGGCAAGCAGGACCTTCGTCACGCCCGAGAGCTTTGCAGCCGCCTCGGCCGCAGCCTTGGCACCGGAGCCGGCGACGAGCACATGCACGTCGGAACCGATCTTCGATGCTGCCGTCAGCGCCTTGGCGGTCTGGTCGGAAAGGKKKGCRTTGTCGTGATCTGCCAGAAGAAGAATGGCCATGGTTGTGTTCTCCCTTGWTTCCTTCGGTTCATGCCCTTGTCCGAAAACCGGTTCCCACTTTTCGGGKCATGAACGCCTTAGAGCACGCCKGCTTCGGTCTTGAGCTTTTCGACCAGCTCGGCGACCGACTTGACCTTGACGCCCGCCTTGCGGCCCGAAGGCTCCTCGGTCTTCAGCACCTTCAAGCGCGGGGCGGTATCGACGCCGAAATCGGCCGGCGACTTCTTGTCGAGCGGCTTCTTCTTCGCCTTCATGATGTTCGGCAGCGARGCATARCGCGGCTCGTTSARRCGCAGGTCCGTCGTCACCACGGCCGGAAGCTTGACTTCGATGGTCTGGAGACCACCATCGACTTCGCGCGTCACCTGGGCAGAACCGGAYCCGACCTCRACCTTCGAGGCAAACGTCGCCTGCGSCCAGCCGAGCAGSGCCGACAGCATCTGACCGGTCTGRTTCGAATCGTCGTCGATCGCCTGCTTKCCGACGATGATCAGGCCMGGCTGTTCGGCTTCCGCGACCCCCTTGAGGATCTTGGCGACGGCGAGCGGCTCGACGGCATCATCAGTCTCGACCAGGACGGCGCGATCCGCGCCCATGGCGAGCGCCGTGCGCAAGGTTTCTTCCGCCTTGGCCGGACCGACGGAGACGACCACAACTTCCTCGGCCTTGCCGGCTTCCTTCAGGCGCAGCGCTTCCTCGACCGAAATCTCGTCAAACGGGTTCATCGACATCTTCACGCCGTTCAGGTCGACGCCCGAACCATCCGACTTCACGCGGATCTTTACATTGTAATCAACAACGCGCTTCACTGGGACAATGATCTTAATGCCGGAGTTTATTTGCATGTTTCGAAGCCTTTCTTACTTTCCTAGGTTCAAAATTCTGAAGAGCCTCATTGACTAGATTCCCTTATCTTGCGTTTGCCATTCAACCCCATTGGTTTCCGCTAAAGCCGCCGAAACGTCCGACAACATCTTTGAGTCCTGTTTGCTCGCCAGCAGCAACCCTTCGCCAACACTTCGGCTTTCGGCTAAGTGCAGCAATACCGCGAAACTCGCCGTTATCCGGTATGTAAATGGAGCACGATGGGTGAATGACAGCTCCGCCGCCATTCACCTTCAAAAATCAACGCATTAATTGACGTCGCGCAGGTCAATGCCCCTCGTTTCTTTCCAAGTTGCCACCACGCCCGCCGCTATTAGAACAACGATAACGACATACAGGTTAAAGACCCAAGAGAGTTGTTGGCTAGAAAACCAACTGCTCAAGTATGGTGCTGTGCCGCCAAACAGAGCAAGTGAAAGAGGGAGAGAAATACCCATAATGCGCGACCGGTACCGTGTTGGAACACGTTCAGCGATGATTGCGGGTAGCGTACCACCAATACAACCAGTAACCGTGAGCATGACGCCCTGTGCGACAAATAGCGTCCAAGGCTCACTGGATATGAAGCTAATTAGCGGAAATGTTAGCACTGCTACTGACAGAAAATAGAATATGGTGACGGGCTTCCTGCCGATTCGATCGGAAACGTATCCCCATACAGGAACGGCGATGATATAGGGAATTTGTGCAAACAAACTCGCTGTGAAGGCGCCGCTTGGATCCATGCCACGCTGCGTTATCGCGAACACCGCAGCGTACGCGGTCCAGAGATAATATGGCAGGCCGACGCCGGCTTGGTAGAAGAAAATCCCGACAGCACGTGATATAATTTTGCTTCTCGGCCAATCGGAGGTCTCGACCGGATTAGGGGAACCCTCCCCTTTTGAACCTACGAAATCCGTCAGTACGTCGCTTTCCATCATGCTCTTTCGCAGAAACAACACGAGCACGGAAAGCAGAGCACCGAGGAGAAACGGAATACGCCAGCCCCACGAGTCCATGTCTACGGCATCAATTACCCGGGTCAAGACCACACCAAGCAGCGTAGCGACTATGCTGCCGATGCCGACACTAAAGAACATGCTGCTCGTCCACAGGCCCCGCCGCTCCTTTGGAGCGATTTCCGCAAGATATGCGTAGGAAGCGGTCGCCTCACCCCCATGAGCAAAACCTTGCAACAACCTAGCAGCCAATACGATGAGAGACGCGAATCCGCCGATAGCGGCATACGTTGGGGACACGGCAATCAAAAGACTGCCGAAACCCATTAGTACCATGCTTGTCAACAGCACGGATCTGCGCCCCAGGCGATCCGCAAGGGCTCCGAAGACAATACCTCCAAGCGGACGAGAGATGAAGCCGACCGCAAAAATCGCCAAGGTGCTCAACAAAGCTGAGACAGGGTCTTGGGTGTCAAACATTGCCTTAGCTATGTAAGGCGCGAAAACCGCATAGATCGTCCAGTCGTACCACTCGAGTGTATTGCCCAGGCCAGTCGCGATTAATGACTTCCGTCGGAGTACATTACCCAGCCCATGCGAACGACCGACGGTTTGCACTTGTATGCCTGCATCAGATGACCCAACGTCCACGCTCATGAATTCCTCCCCCGCGTTCCGTCAAAACCCGTTAAGTGCAGCCCCCTTCGAACAGATCAGAGGGTGTTGCGACTCTTGACGCCGACTTGGTCGGCGAAAGACACGATAGCGCCGGCCTCAATAAATTACAATATTGAATAATTAATTTGCCTCGGAAAGGCAGCTTCGCGTGTCGACTCGGCTCCCCAAATCTACCGTTATGTACTGGTCGCAGGTTTACGTGGACGCTCAATGGCAAGCCGTTGAGCGTAACCCAGTCGTCTTGACATCAGCGCGGTTTCTAATTATTCAATTTGTGAATTCACTGCGGGCGAGTATCGTTCGATCGGAGGGCAGCGGCAACTGGCGTGCCATGTTTGGCCGGCGCGGCAGCGTCGACGTAAATGTGGTGACCTTCAATGCCCGTTGGGTCAGCGACCACCATTTTCAAAGGGAGCGAGAGTTAATATGAGCGCACATGTCGTTGTCGTCGGTGGCGGCCCAACCGGGCTTCTTACCACGTTAGGCTTAGCACGTTCCGGTATGCGTGTGACTGTCTTGGAAGCAGAGGCGAGGCCCAACGATAGTCCTCGTGCGCTTGTTTACCATTCATCTGTTCTGCCACATCTCCGAGATCTAGGTGTGCTCGATGATTGCGTGAAGGCTGGCTTCCTTCGGCAGGACCACGCCTGGCGCATCCACGAAACCGGCGAGATGATTCGTTGGGATATCGGGTGTCTTGAAGGCGAGATCGAATTCCCCTACGCCCTTCATCTGGGTCAAGATAAGCTTTCACTTATCATTCTCTCGCATCTGCAGAGGTTGCCGAACGTAGAGATCCACTATTCGACCACTCTGGCTGCATGCGAACAGAACAGTAGTGGTATTCGGGCGACGATTGTAAAGGATGGAGTTAACGAGACCATTGACGCCGACTGGTTGATCGGGGCCGACGGCGCCACCAGTTTTGTTCGGCGAGAGGTTTTGAAGCTTAACTTCTTCGGTATCACGTGGCCAGAACGTTATGTCGCAACTAATACACGCGTAGATCTGGATCGGCGTGGCTATTCGAAGACGACGATGCAGATCGATCATGTCTACGGTTCGGTCATCTGTAAAATCGACACGAGCGACTTCTGGCGCGTGACATTTATGGAAGACCCAGCGCTTCCAGTCGAGGAACTCCCTCAGAGAATTGCAAAGGTGTTGCCGAGTTTGCTTACCGGCGGCGTTCCGTTCGAGGTGGAGGCATTTTCGCCCTACCGAATGCATCAACGCTGCGCTGATCGAATGCGGGTAGGGCGCATTATGCTAGTCGGTGATGCAGCGCACATCACCAATCCC
The DNA here is from genome assembly GCF_050577975.1 of Rhizobium sp. BR 315. NCBI lineage: Bacteria > Pseudomonadati > Pseudomonadota > Alphaproteobacteria > Hyphomicrobiales > Rhizobiaceae > Rhizobium > Rhizobium sp. BR 315. Next base: position 4,429 of record NZ_JARWKZ010000084.1, read on the forward strand.
ACAGGGGGGCTAGGGCTGACAGGGGGTATGTTTGACACATTCGCGCTCGTCGAGGCCCTGACCCAAGTTGTTCACGATAACCGTAGCGAAGACATATTGGAAACCTACGATAGAGACCGTCGTTTCAAGTTTCTTGAAATTGTCTCGCCGCGCGCATCTTCAAACCTACGTAACATGTATCATATGCTACCTGGCCAGCAGAAAGAGCAGTGGATCGAGGAGGCGCGTGCGATCGCTGCGGACAGAGACAAGATGCGCGTCGTGATGAAGTTCCACGAACAGATGCGGACAGTATATTGAGCAATCTAACACCATTGGCCCTCGCAGACTTCGGGGGGAGATTTCTCACAACGTCCCGCAACCTGCACGCGGGCGAGACTTATCCCGGTCCAACTGCCTATGTCGAATGGTTCGTGCCCGTCGAACCAAAAAGCGTATCGATTACATTCGTACATGGCGGTGGTGGACAAAGTTCGGAGTTTCTGCGCACCCCGGATGGGCGGCCCGGCTGGGCGCACGCCTTTCTGCGCGCGGGATATCCCGTATACTTGCTTGACCGGCCAGGACATGGGCGAAGCCGCTGGGATCGGCGCGTACTTGGCAGTGCGACGGAACCACCTAGTTATGAGCAACTCGGTCCACGTTTTTTTGAAGCAGCGAAAAGCCAACTTTGGCCGGGGGCTGAAAAACACACGCAATGGCCCGGCGGTGAGACCCCTGTTGATCGCTTCATGGCGAGTCAAGGGCCAATGGCAACAAGTCTCGCCGCAAGCCAAGAACACGTGGAAGCTATCGCGCAGGGCCTATTCAGCATGGTTGGGGACACAGTTTTGCTCAGCCACTCCGCTGGTGCGCCGTGCGGATGGGCATTGGCGGCAATTGGTGGCCCATCAGTGAAGGCTATCGTTGCGGTGGAGCCACTAGGCTGTCCTGGCTTCAAACACCCCCTAGGCCAATTTTCGCACGGCCTCAACGCGGCACCCCTTTCCGGGGAGCATGATCCATTCATGCGGCCGATCGCGGTTGTAACAGGTGAAGCAAGTTGGATGCGTGAAGCAAATGCACAAGCAGCAGACTACATCCGGGGCCGGGGAAACCATGTCGACCACATTCGTCTTGAAGAGAAAGGCATCTTCGGGAATGGTCACATGTTAATCTCTGAGTATAACTCCGACGATATAGCTCGGGAGATCATAGATTGGCTCGCCGGTCATGTGAGCTGAGCCCCAACTTGTCTTCTTTGCGCAGTTAATACTGCGCTCCGAGGTGGACTGACCATCTGGTCATTCTTTCGGTGATAGCTCTCGAACCTTTCGGATTGTAGGAATCTATTGGAGGATTGTAAATGGAAAATCTTATCGCACAGGTTGAGTCCTTTATGGATACGTTCAACACACGCGATTTCTCGAAGACGCTCGATTTCTTCACCGACGCTAGTGTATACGTGGACCCTTTCGGTGTTCAGCACAGTGGACGCGCAGCAATTGGACAAGCGCTTGCGCCGAGTGATCAATTTTTGAACGCCTCCACAAAATACGACATCACATCCACCTCCATTGACGAGCGTACTTCGACTGCGACCGTTACATGGACCCTAGTAATAACATCCGATGGAAACACCTCTGCCATCGACGGTCTCGATATTCTTCGCTTCCGCGAGGGAAAAATTGCAGTTAAAAATGCGTTTTGCAAAGCGCGCGAGATCTCAACCCGCACGATCTGAACACCGGCGGTTTGTAAGCATTAACTTCTTCGCCATCTTAAATTGTCAGCGCACCATCATTAGCGTTGTACAGCATACCCGACACCGATTGGAGCGTCTCTAATGCGAGATCCACGTTATGACATCCTGTTCGAGCCCGTTCAAATTGGTCCCGTCAGAACCAAGAACCGATTCTACGTTGTACCGCATGCTCTAAGTATGGGTATGTCCTCCATCGACGGARTGATCGCGTATCGAAAAGCTCGGGCCGAAGGAGGATGGGGCGTCGTATGCTTGGAGGAAACGATGATTCATCAAACCTCTGACCATGCACCGCTCCCGGACCCCTGTTTTTACAGCGACAGTCATGTCCCCCAACTAGCACGCGTTGCCGCAGCCATAAAAGAACATGGTGCGTTGGCCGGCGTGGAACTCGCACATGCAGGTGCGTCGGGACCGGCCGCCTCCCATCGCGAGCATCCATTATCTCCTACCGCCAAATTCCCCCACTACTATTACAACCCGATCACAGCCCGTACAATCGACAAGCAAGATATTGCCAACTTCAGACGCTGGTATCGCGATGCGGCAGTGCGCGCTAAATCGGCCGGATTTGACATTGTGTATGTCTACTGCGCTCACAATTTGTCCCTTCTGCAGGACTTCCTTGATGTAAAAACAAACAAGAGAACCGACGAATACGGTGGGGTCTTCGAAAATCGCGTTCGACTGCTTCGCGAAACTCTTTCTGACGTGAAGGATGCGGTTGGCGACACTTGCGCGGTTGCGGTCCGATTTGCGGTAGAAGACAGGCGACGGGCATCAAATATTACCGCACTTGAAGACGGGCGGCGCGTTGTTGAAGCACTATCGGACGTTCCTGACCTGTGGGATGTCAATGTTAGTGATTGGCCGTGGGATAGCGGAAGCAGTCGCTTCTTTGAAGAAGGGCAGCAAGAGCCGTTTATCGATTTTGTTAAGAGCGTAACGAACAAACCTGTTGTAGGTGTTGGGCGATTTACGTCTCCTGACGCTATGGTCAGCCAGATTAAGCGGGGCGTTCTGGATTTAATCGGGGCCGCCCGACCTTCAATAGCCGACCCCTTCTTGCCAAACAAGATAGACGAAGGACGCCATGATGATATCCGTGAGTGCATAGGATGTAATGCTTGCACAGCAGAGGTTATGACATACGTCCGTATTCGCTGTACTCAGAACCCGTCAGCTGGAGAAGAGCATACTTTAGGCTGGCATCCAGAAAATGTGCCTCCTGCCGATGACCCATCCAAGACGATTCTTGTTGTGGGTGGTGGTCCCGCGGGTCTCGAAGCGGCCCACACACTTGCGAAACGCGGTTACCAGGTTTCTATCGCAGATGGAGGATCGGAGTGGGGGGGCCGTCTGGTGCGAGAGCGTAAAATGCCTCGCTTGAGTGCCTGGGGGCGCGTGGTGGATTACCGTGTTGGGCAATTGCAGACGATGCCCAATGCAAACATGTATCTCAACAGTGCCCTGACTGCTAACGACGTGATCGGCTTCGAAGCTGATCATGTGATCGTGGCGACCGGAGCAAAATGGCGCAAGGACGGGATCGGTCGCAATCACGATGAACCGATACCCGGCGTCGATCTCCCCCACGTGTACAGCCCGGAAGAAATCTTGGATGGCAACTTACCAAGCGGTGAGGTCGTCGTTTATGATGAAGACTACTTCTACATGGCAACGGTAGTGGCTGAGCGCCTTGCCCGGGCGGGCTGTAAAGTAACTTACATCACGACTGCGAGCGATCCGGCACCGTGGACGATCAACACGCTGGAACTTGTCCACGTAATCAACTCAATGAACGAGATGGGTATTGAAATCGTTGTCGGAACCTCCGTAACTAGTATCTCGTCGGGCAACATTACGACGAGTCGTATTCTTACTGGTGTGGAATCCAGTAGAAAAGTGGACGCCGTCGTTCTGGTAACCGGCCAAGTATCCGATGATATTCTTTATCATGAGTTAGTTGCAAAGAAAGAAGCAGGAAAGATTGCGTCGGTCGAACGCATAGGGGACTGTCTTGGGCCGGGCCAAATCGCTCAGGCCACTAAAGATGGACGAAAGGCCGGCATTGAATTTTGCGGTACCGGTCGTTAGGTCTCTTTTAAATCATCTCTCTCGGTCTCGTAGGAATCCCGCACACATTTATTTGGTGCCTTCTATCATGGATCACGGCCGGATCTGGCTCGCAGCGTTCCGGTCGTAGGTTTGGCAAGCGAAGCAATTGCCTCTCCTCAGCGAGCTGACGAACTAGAGCACGGCGATGGGTCGATGGATGATTTTGACATCACTTGCTTCAGACGTTCTGGACAGCGTCCGCTTTGACGGTGGTGACGATGGCCAGAGCGCTGGGCGAAGATTCGCGGCTACGTGTTTTTAAAGCTGAAGATGACGGGGCATCGGCCCGTCAGGCGGCGGCCTGGCGGCGGCCCGGTTCGGAGTCGCAGTTTCGAGCGGATCCTCTGGATGCTCGAGCGAAGATCGGAGAACAGACGGCGCGGCTCAAAGCCGTCGTCGCGGGTCCAGCCTCGACGTATATGTGCAGCTTCATGATCGGGAAGGTCGAGGAGTTGCCGATGTGGTGACCGCGGGCAAATTTGTGGCGCCGGAGGCTGCGATTATGTAGCCGGTGCCGCGCCGCTTGAGCATCAATTTATAATATAATTCCAAGCTACCATCGCCTTCGGGTGTGGTTTGCGTGGCGAGAGCGCCTGGCCGCCGGTAATCGCATGAGGCTTCACTCCGGTGACACGGTCAGCCGTCCGCTTCCCTAAGCAAAACCCGTTGCGTTTGCCTACGATGGCCAGGAGATCAGGACCTTCTCGGTGCCTTTATCGCTGCAGCGAGCCCTTTGGGAGCTTTCACCGGCCGCCAGGAATCCAACGCCCGCTGCAGGCAGCTGCGCATATAGTCGTTGATGGGTGCGGACCGCCGCTTAACAGTGTCCACATGAACCATCATGTGCTCACCCGTAGCAAGCACAATGTCTCGGGCGGCATCTACGACGTACTGGTAGATATGGAGCCTCGTTTCGTCGTAACCGATCGTCTCGGTGAACACGCGTAACGGCGTGCCTAGCCGGCACTCTCGGAGATTTCGCTGATGCCCTTCTACTGAAAAAAAACTGAACCCCTGGAGGCGATACTCTTCCGTGAAGCCAATCGCCCGCAGATAGTTTTCACCTGCATCAGCTAACAACTTATAATATTGCCACTCCGTCATGTGGCCGTTGTAATCAATCCATTGATCATCCACCGTTGCCTCAAGTGTCAAGAGTGCATTCTCTTGAGGGCGATCATCTACAGCCTCGAATTCAAACATTGCTGCCGGCATCTCAGTCGAGCCCCATTAGGTCGTCGCCCGTTTCAATAAAGGCGCCAATCTCAACATTGATCTTGGCCACGACACCTTCGTTTTCGGCGAGGATCGACTGTTCCATTTTCATGGATTCCATGATCGCAACTACATCGCCCCGGGAGATTCTGTCCCCCGTCTTCACGCAAAGCTCCATTACCATCCCCGAGAGCGGAGCCTTTACGCCGATGCGGTAGATGGGAGCCTCATCAACATGTTGCGGCTGCTCGAGCATCGACATTTCTGTGGTCTCTTCTTGCGGTGCATCGGCTTTGTGTAACGCCAGTGCCTCTTGGGCAAGCTGGGGCATCTCGACGTCGATCCACCGTGTGTAGATGGCAAATTCCTGACGATACTCAGCGACAAACTCGCCGCGCTTTACGATAGCGCGATGGAGCGGTGTCACTGTGCTCACGCCTTCGATCACCAATTCGTCAAGCGCACGTGCCGCGCGTTCGATTGCCTGTTCCCGATCGCGGCCGGTTACGATCAGTTTTCCGACAAGAGAGTCATAGTATGGAGGAATGGTGTCACCCTCGGCATAACCGAAATCCACTCTCACGCCCGGTCCGCCAGGAAGCCGCATTCGCTTGATCTTGCCGGGCACGGGTCGGAAATCGGCCCATGGGTCCTCAGCGTTGATCCGGAACTCAATCGAATGTCCCCGAACCGGCGCGTCGGTGAATGGCAATGGGCTGCCCTCGGCGATGCTGAACATCTCCCGTATGATATCAATGCCTGTCACCTCTTCAGTCACAGGATGCTCGACCTGAATACGGGTATTCACCTCGAGAAAATAGATGTTCCCCGCATTCGTTACCAGGAACTCGCAGGTCGCAGCCCCGCAGTAGCCAACCTCCTTAAGGATGCCGATCGACACTTTCCTTAAAACGTCAATCTGGTCGTTGCTCAAGAATGGTGCCGGTGCCTCTTCCACGAGCTTCTGCTGTCGGCGCTGCAGAGTGCAATCACGTGTCGAAATGACCGCAACGATACCGTGCTGATCGGCGAGGCACTGGGTTTCGACATGACGTGCATGCTCGGCATACACCTCGACGAAGCACTCCGGCCTTCCGAACGCGAGGCCTGCTTCGCGCTCCGCAGCAGCCATGAGCGGTACGATTTCTTCCATTGTCCGGACGATCCGCATGCCGCGTCCGCCACCACCATTCTGTGCTTTTATGATAACCGGCAGGCCATGAGTTTCGGCGAATGCCCGAACCTGTTCCTGGGTAACTGCTCCCCCGTCCAGAGATGGAAGAAGCGGCGCTCCGACCTTCCGCGCGATGGCACGAGCCTTCACCTTGTCGCCAAGCTGGGCGATAGCCTCTGGCGGAGGACCGATCCACACGAGCCCGGCCGCCTGTACGGCCGCGGCGAAGGTCTCGTTCTCGGACAACAAGCCATATCCAGGATGGACCGCGTCGGCGCCGCTACGTTTGGCAATGTCGAGGATGGCCGATTGATTGAGATACGTCTCCAGGGGCGAGTGGCCTTTGAGCGTGAATGCTTCATCCGCTGCTCGAACATGCAGGGCGTCCCGGTCCGCCTCGGAGGCGATGGCCACTGACACGTAGCCTGCATCGCGGCATGCCCTGACGATACGCAAGGCAATCTCGCCACGGTTCGCAATAAGGATCTTCTTCATTTTCATTCCTCAAGCTCTTAGTGATCGACAAGAACCATCGACGCGGGATTCCAAGTCAGCCACACCTCCGCGCCGGAGGCAGGAATTTGCGACTTTGAGCATTCCACCAAATACGTTGCACCGGAGTTGTCAGAAACGGTAACGATGCAGCGGCTTCCAAGAAAGAGTTCTTTCTCGATACGAACGGGGATAGCAGGGGCTTGCATCTCATCGACTGTGTCTGAGCCGAGCAGGATCAGATCTTCAGGGCGCAGAACGATCGACAGCGACGAGTGCTGTTTGAGGATCGCGCGCGGAAGAGGCAATGAGAAGGTAGCGCGGCCTGTCCGTATAAGGGTCCGTCCATCGCCACCCTGTTCCAAGCTCGACACGTCAATCAGGTTCGCCTCCCCCAAAAAGCGGGCAACGAAACGAGACTTCGGTCGGAAATAGAGTTCGGATGGGGTGTCGTATTGCAGGATTTCCCCACCATCCATGATCGCGACCTTGTCCGATAGGATGAACGCCTCTTCCTGATCGTGCGTTACATAGACCGCGGTAATGCCGGTGCGCTGTTGGATTTCCCGCAGATCGGCGCCCAGTTGCTGCCGGAGCCTACGGTCGAGCGCACCCATGGGCTCATCKAGCAGGAGCAGCGCGGGGCGATAGACCAGCGCGCGTCCGATCGCGACACGCTGTTGTTGACCACCGCTGAGTTCGCCCACCGCACGATCGCCCGCATTGGGGAGCTCGATAAGCTCAAGAATTTCGTGTACACGACGCCGCCGATCGGCTTGCGGCCATTTGTGCAGCTTCAAGGGATATTCGATGTTCTGCGCGACGGTCATATGCGGAAATAGCGCGTAGTTTTGGAAGACGAACCCGATGTTACGCGCCTGAACCGGAAGACGGGTGACATCTTTCGCGCCGATCATGATTACGCCTGAGCTCGGGGTGAGAAGTCCGGCGATCGTTCGTAGAAGTGTCGTCTTTCCAGAGCCCGAAGGACCGAGCAAGGTGCAGAACGAGCCAGGCTCGATACTAAGAGCTGTTTTTTTTAGCCCTAAGTAGCCGTTGGCGAACCGAATTTCGACGTCTCTCACCTCGATACCGTTCGCCCGCTCCGCTTCGTTTTTTTCCGAGCGGGATTTCGTCGTGGTGGCGTCTTGGCTGATCATATTGCTACGCTCCTCCCCTAGCCCGGGACGGCGACCGACATCGCTCATCGGACTGCTATTTGCCCATCATAGCGGGCTACCTCATTTTTTATCAAGACGCTTGTGATAAAAAAAGCCTGTTGCGGCTTGCGCGACGGATTCTTTTTGTTACATTTGTCTTAGCAAAGGCAAACCAGAGGAAGGGGAATGCAAATGAGGAAATTGACCAGCAAGGCCACGTTTATCGTCGCAGGCGCAGCGCTCACGCTGTCGTCGGTGGCTTCGTACGCCGCCGACATTCTGCCGGCCGACGTGAAAGCAAAAATATCGGGAGAGCTCGTCTGGCACGATGGCTCCGGTGGTGCCACGACGCGGGCCCGTGAGGAAACGGTAATCAAGGACTTCGCGGCCGAGACCGGGGTCGAAGTCAAAGGCGACTTCAACTCCGACATGACTAAGTACTTCGCGGCGATGGACAGCGGCGCCTCGATTCCTTGGAGCATGATCGAGTTCCCGACAAAGGGCGACTTTATCAAGGCCCGTGACGCCGGCTACGTTCAGAAGCTCGATCCCAGCATCGTCGATCTGAGCAAACTCGGCCCTACGGCGCACGACGAATATGGCGTGGATGTTTTGCGCTATGGCATCGTCTTCACGTATAACACCAGCAAATTCGCGACCGATAACGCGCCGGCCAGCGTCGTCGATCTTTTTGACGTAAAACGTTTCCCCGGCAAGCGCTGCCTGTTTAAGTATCCCCAGTTCGGCGGCGTGCTGGAGGCCGCGCTTCTTGCCGACGGCGCGACGCGCGACAATCTCTACCCCCTGGACTTAGACAAGGCCTTCGCGAAGCTTGACACCATCAAGTCTGACATCCTCTGGTGGTCCAACGGCGATGACGCGATCCGCCTTCTTTCAAGCGGCGAGTGCTCAATGGGCATCGCCTGGAGCGGCCGCGTCTACAGCGCAGTGAAGAACGACAACGCGCCGCTCGCCGCGAAATGGGAGAATTCGCTCTACTCCCAGGCCGTATATGCCATTCCTAAAGGCGCACCGAATGCCGACGCCGGCCAAGCGATGATTGCCCATTTCATCGCCGACCAGGAAGGGCAGAAGGCGCTTGTCAAGCAGATCACTTATGCAACGGATATTGTCGGCCTCGACAGCACTGCGTACGGTGACGATCTTGGACCGTGGATCGTAGCAGGCGATAATGCTAAGAAAGCGATCGAGGAAAACGCCGACTACTACGCGAAAAATATCACGGAAGTAGTCGATCGTTTCAATCGTTGGGTCGCCCTCAACTAAAGAAAGAATGACATGCCTCGCCTGGTGGATCACAACGAACGACGAAAGCAGATTTGCGACGTTCTATTGGATGTCGTCTCGGAGGCCGGCATAGCGGCGGCCACCATCCGGGAGGTTGCGGATCGTTCGGGATGGTCCACCGGCGTCATCGGCCACTACTTCAAAAATCGTCAGGATCTTCTCCTTGGCGGATTGCGCCGAGCCGCCGAAATCCTTGGCGAACATAATACGCGCGTTATAAATACGCTGGAGGGCATCGCTGCCCTCGAGCAAATCCTCGAAGGCAGCATTCCCCTGGACAAGCGTCGGCTTGCGCTGTGCCGAATCTTCTTCTTTTTCTATGCCGAAGGCATGACTGAAGCTGATTTGAGGCAGGAGCTTGAGAGCTATCTCGTGGGATGGAGAAAGTCCGCGACACGGGCCATTCGTCAGGCGCAAGCGCACGGTGATCTGCCCCCGGACCTGGAGCCGAAAAGAGTGGCGGCCGACCTTGTCGGTCTCGCGGACGGGTTGAGCATTCACTCGCTCCTTGATCCGCGGGTGATGAGTCAACTTCGGGAACAGTCGCCTATCAGATACTGGATACGTCGACTGGGAACCGAAGTGTCGTCGAGTGACAAAGGCGAGCCAGCGCCGCCTACCCGGTATGCCTCCGCATAGCGGGCAACAGTACACATAAACGGGAACGCACATGTCGAATGTTATTTCCTCTACCCTCGGGTGGACAGTATCTTCTATTCTCGGCGATACGGGTCCTCAGGTTTTGCACCAGCCGGAAAAGCTCGCTCTCGTCTGGGAGCACGGTGCGCTTACCTACGGGCAATTACGGTCCAGAGCGCTGAAGCTGGCCGGCGCGTTTCGAGCGGCTGGGCTTCAGACTGGCGACCGCGTTGCCTCGATGCTCTATAACCGGGGCGAAATCTTCGAGCTCTATTTCGCCTGCGCTTTCGCCGGTCTTGTGTTCGTACCCGTGAGTTTCCGGCTAACCGCCAGCGAAGTGGCCTCAATTCTCGATGACAGCGGCGCTAAGCTCTTCTTCGTGGAAACTGAGACCTCGCCCGTAGCCGAGGACGCGTCGAGGGCTATAGCAAACGGCCCAAAACTAGTCGTGCTTGAGGCCAATGCAGGCGGATCTGCGTATGAGGCCTTCGCCGATGCTTGTCCGTCCCTGGCCTCTGCGATCCCACATGACGTACAAATGATCTTGTACACCTCTGGGACGACGGGAAAGCCGAAGGGCGTCGTGATGCGTTCGCTCGCAGTCATATGGTGTGCCATGCAGCAGGCCAGCATCTTCAAGCAGATGAACCAAGAGACGGTCATGCTTCTCAATGCGCCGATGTACAACACGGCTGCGTTGAATGAGAGCTCCATCCCGACGTTCCTCGTCGGCGGAACCGTCGCCATAATGCCGAGCCGCGGATGGAGCGCGGAGCGACTAGGCGAGTTTATCCAGAAGTGGAACGTGTCGCACGCCCTTATCTTCCCGTCCATGTTCCGCAATATGATCGAAGCAGACGATCGCGAGCCTTTGCCCCTCCAGTCCATGAAATGGTGGTACACGGGTGGTGAAAATTGCCCCCCCGCGCTCATCGCTGAAGCGCGTCGACGCTGGCCCCACATCCATCTGGCGATCGCCTACGGCTCCACGGAATGCGGTCTCCCAACGCTAATTGATGGCGACGATATCGATCTTCACCCTGGATCGGTCGGTCGGTGCGTTCCCGGCCAGTCAATCCGGCTCCTCGACGCCGACGGAAACTTGGTTCCTCCCGGAGGCGTAGGGGACGTGTGGACAGCTGGACCGGCGGTCATGAACAACTATTGGAACGCTCCCCAGCTCGATGCGGAAACGGTGCGTGACGGCTGGCTCAGGATCGGCGACCTCGCGACCATCGACGACGAGGGCTGGATCCGCATCGTCGGACGTAGCAAGGACCTCATTATTTCGAAGGGACAGAACATCTACCCTGCGGAGATCGAGAACGTCATACGCCAGCATCCCGCGGTCATCGACGTCGCTGTGGTCGGCCTTCCCGACGAGGAGTTTACAGAGGTGGTTTGCGCCGCGATCGTGCCACGGAAGGAAGGGACCATCTCCAAGGAAGAGATCATGGCGTTTCTTCTTACGAAGCTCGCATCCTACAAGAAGCCGCGACACATCGTCTTCGTCGACAGCTTCCCTATCCGAAATGCAACAAAGGTCGACAAGAAGGAACTGGCGAGCATCTGCGCCAAGATCCTAGCAATCTGAGGAGGAATGGGATGACCCAGAACATTAGTCCTGAATGGCAGGCTTTGCTGGAAGAACTGGATCGTCGTCGCGAAATCGCGCTCGCATCGAGCGGACCAGACCGGATTGCACGCGAGCATCGCTACGGTCGCTCCACGGCACGCGAACGGATTGCCAAAATCGCGGATCCCGACAGCTTTCTCGAGATCGGGACTTTCGTGACCACACCTACCGAGGATGGCTCTCTCCTCGCACCTACGTTCGTTTGCGGCCTCTGCGAAATCGACGGTCGCCCGGTGGCAATCGGCGCGGAAGATTTCAGTGTTGAAGGCGGCGGCGCGGGCGTGCACCTTGTGCGCTACAAGGGCGGTTGGGGCGGGKTCATCGAAGAATTTGCGATCGGTTACAAAATCCCGTTCGTCATGCTGATCAACGGGGTCGGTGGCTCCATCCTTCTGCAGGATCAGATCGGCTATCCGGAACTGCAGTCCGCCAACCCCACCTATCCTATGTTCGAGTTGCTGCAACAAGTCCCCGTTCTGGCTGCCGTGCTAGGCCCTACCGCCGGCAGCTCTGCGGCCCGAGCGCACATATCGCACTTCTCCGTCATGACCTCGGACAACGGGTGTCTATTCGYCGGAGGCCCTCCCGTGGTTAAGCAGGCCCTTGGTTTGGAGATCGACAAGTTCGCCCTTGGTGGCGTCGCGATCCATACCCGTTCATCTGGTCTGATTGACAACGCTGCCGAAAACGAGGATGTGGCGCTTGCTCAAGTCCGTCAGGTCCTCTCATACCTGCCAGACAATGTCAGCCGCCGGCCGGCAGTCATTGAGACTTGGGCCGAAAATGATCAGAACGAGCTCTTTTCGATCGTGTCTCCGAGTTTGAGACGCGCCTACGACGTTCACAAGCTGATACGGTGCATCGCAGACCAGGACACGTTCTTCGAAATCGCGCCGGACTACGGTCGTTCGCTTCGCACTGGCCTGGCCCGGATCGAAGGTCACACGATTGGGATCCTGGCTTCGGACGCGCGGTTCGTCGCCGGATCTCTGGATGTGCAGTCTTCTCTGAAGCAGGCCAAGTTCGTCGAGCTCTGTGACCGATTTCATATTCCGATCGCATATCTCGTCGATGTTCCGGGCTTCCTCGTAGGGCCGAAGGCGGAGGAAGCAGGTGTCCTGACGTTTGGCGCAATGGCGCTTCGGGCAATCCAGCAAGCGAAGGTGCCCGTGATAACGGTACAGGTCCGTCGGTCCTTTGGCCTCGGCGGCGTGGCGACAGGAAGCCGCAATCCTTTGAGCTTGCGGCTCGTGTGGCCAAGCGCGGCTTGGGGCGACATGCCGATAGAAGGCGGCGTCGAAGCGGCGTTCCGAGCAGAACTGGAAGCTGCACCGCCTGAGGAACGAGCGGCTTTAAAGGCGCAGCTGACGAAACGGTTCGAAGAACAGACATCGATCTGGAAGGCTGTCGAAAACTTCGGCGCGGAAGAAATGATCGATCCCCGAGACACGCGCAAATATCTCGCGCGACTCCTCAGGCTCGCATATCGCATGCCGCAGGAAGGTCGAAGTGGATGAGGTACGTTTCAGTTACCTCCCTTGCCGGGCAAAGACGTCATGTCGGCGTCGCCGCAACGAAGTTCGCCTTGCTACTGCCAGCAATCTTCGTCCTCTCCTTATCGTTGGGCTGGCCGCTCTTGACGATCATCATGCGCAGCCTGAACGAAAAGGGCCGATCGAGCTTTTCGGAGCCGCTTTACTTTGGCCACTACGCAGCGATCGTCCAGGACGATTTGTTGCGTCAGGTAGCGC
>NZ_JARWKZ010000085.1:0-17411 GCF_050577975.1 Rhizobium sp. BR 315
GCCAAGCAACTCCACGGTCACCGATACGCCCGCTTCCGAAGTCTCGTGTGCGTCAGATGCCAGTGCCTGCTGGCTGCCGCCGCCCAGAACATCAAGAAGATCGCAATGGCCCTCACAAAGGCGCCAAAGCCAAGCATGGCCTGAGCAGATCAGGCCGTTTCAACAAAATCGAAACGCCACCTTCTCAAAAGCATCAATCCGCAAACACAAAACCCGCCGAAAATATCGACGGGTTTGTCAGCGGTCTGAAGGGAATCATTTCCCTTGTCATCCCTTCGTCACAGGGCTAAATCTGCCGACGCTCTAACGGGGTGCCTCACGTCCTATCGGACATGTGGCTGAGAGGCTTTTACCGGCCAACCCGCGGAACCTGATCCGGCTAACACCGGCGGAGGGATTAGACGCGTGACGAAATCATAGCGCCCTTTTCCCCTTCAAGACGAAACCTAAGAGGAGGCGCTGCCATGCACGACCGTTCGCTATTGTCACTCTTCACCGGCCTGGCGCTTGCTGCCGGAACAACGTTTTTCGCCGCCCAGCCTGCCGCAGCGGCCGAGAAGACGCTGACCATCTATACCTATGAGAGCTTCACCTCCGACTGGGGTCCTGGCCCCAAGGTCAAGGCCGCCTTCGAAAAGACCTGCGGCTGCACGGTCAATTACGTTAGCGTCACCGATGGCGTCGCGCTTCTGTCCCGCCTGAAGCTCGAAGGCGCCGGCACCAAGGCCGATGTTGTCCTCGGTCTCGATACCAATCTCGTCGACGAGGCAAAGGATACAGGCCTGTTCGATGCCAGCGGCGTCAACACATCGGCACTCAAGGTCCCCGGCGATTTCAAGGACGATGCCTTCGTGCCCTATGATTACGGCCATTTCGCCGTCATCTATGACACCCAGACCGTCAAGAATCCGCCCAAGAGCATGAAGGATCTCATCGAGGGCGACCCCTCGCAGAAGATCGTCATCGAGGATCCGCGCACCTCGACACCGGGTCTCGGCCTGCTGCTCTGGATCAAATCGATCTACGGCGACAAATCAGCCGATGCCTGGACGAAGCTCAAGGGCAGGATCCTGACGGTAACGCCTGGCTGGTCGGAAGCCTACGGCCTCTTCACCAAGGGCGAAGCGCCGATGGTGCTCTCCTACACGACGTCACCGGCCTATCATGTGATCGAGGAAAAGACCGACCGCTACCAGGCGGCCGCCTTCTCGGAAGGACATTACATCCAGATCGAGGTCGCCGGCCTCGTCAAATCCTCACCGAACAAGGATCTCGCCCGCGACTTCCTGAAATTCATGATCTCGCCCGGCTTCCAGGACATCATCCCCACCAGCAACTGGATGATGCCGGTCTCGGCCACATCGGCGCCGCTGCCGGACGCCTTCGGCAAGCTCGTGAGCCCGACGAAGACCTTTCTGATGAGCCCGGACGTGGTCGAAAAGAACCGCAAGGCTTGGATCGACGAATGGCTCGCCGCCACCAGCGGCAATTGATATCTCGTCCATGCTTACGGCATCCGAAAGAAGACGCGCCATTTCCGGTGGGGCGCTCAGCCTTGCAGGCATCGCGTCTTTTGTCGGGATCGCCGTCGTAGTCCTGCTTGCCGCCGGTATCGGGTCCGGCGGCGACAACCCGATTACCGATCCCTATCTGCTGCGCGTGCTGCGCTTCACGCTGCTGCAGGCGATCTTGTCGACGCTGCTCTCCATCGTGCTTGCCATACCGGTCGCCCGCGCCTTAGCGCGCCAGCCACACTTTCCCGGTCGGCTATGGCTGATCCGGCTGATGGCCGTGCCCATGGGCCTGCCGGTGCTGATCGGCGCGCTCGGTCTGCTTGGCATATGGGGACAGCGAGGATTGCTCAACCAGGCGCTGGCGGCGCTCGGCCTCGCGCAGCCCGTCAGCATCTACGGTCTTGCCGGCATTCTGCTGGCACATGTTTTCTTCAACATGCCGCTCGCCTGCCGGCTGATGCTGGCAGGGCTGGAGCGCGTGCCCGCGGAATATTGGCTCGTGGCCGGTGGCCTCGGCATGAAGCCTGCCTCGGTCTTCCGCTTCATCGAGTGGCCGGTGCTGCGTGGCCTCATTCCAGGCATTGCCGGCCTGATTTTCATGCTCTGTGCCACCAGCTTCACGCTGGTGCTGACCCTTGGCGGCGGCCCGGCCGCAACGACGCTGGAGGTCGCGATCTACCAGGCGCTGCGCTTCGACTTCGATCCCGGTCGCGCCGTGATGCTGTCGCTGCTGCAGATCGTCGTCACAGCCGTAATCCTCGGGGCGATGACGCTGTTTCCATCGCCGGACGATCACGGGCTGACGAGCGGCCGTGCCCTGCTGCGTATCGACGGACAGCTTCGCGCCGCGCGATGGGTCGATGCAGCTTTGCTGCTCGCCGCCGCCCTCTTCATCGGCCTGCCGCTCGCATCCGTCATCCTCTCCGGTCTCGAAGCCGATCTTCTCAAGCTCGCCGGTCAGGCGATCTTCCAGCATGCGGCCGTGACAAGCCTAGCAATCGCCTTCGCCGCTGGCCTTCTGGCCGTCGCGATTTCTTTCGCCATCATTCACGCTCGCTCGGTCATCTCAGCCGATCGCAAGAAGACATCGAGCCTGCGCGGCCTGGCAGCGGCCCTGACCGGAACCTCCTCCCTCATCCTGCTGGTTCCGCCGATCGTGCTGGCAACCGGCTGGTTCCTGGCGCTGAGGCCGCTCGGCGACCCCAGCCGATTTGCCGCAGGCCTGATTGTCGTTATCAATGCCCTGATGGCGCTTCCCTTCGTCATCCGCGTCCTAGAACCGGCCTATGCCGTCCACCGACGCCGCACGGAGCGACTGGCCGCAAGCCTCGGCCTTCAGGGGATCTCCCGCCTACGATTGATCGACTGGCCCGGCCTTCGCAAGCCGCTCTTCACGTCGCTCTCCTTCGCCATGGCCCTTTCGCTCGGCGATCTCGGCGCCGTGGCTCTTTTCGGCTCCGACAGTCTGATGACCCTGCCATGGCTGGTCTATAGCAAGCTCGGCAGCTACCGCACCAACGACGCCAATGGATTCGCCTTGATCCTCGGCTTGGTATGCTTTCTCCTCACCATCGCCGGCACTGCGGGCCAAGGCACCCGCGACGGCGAAGGCAAGCAAAATGACTGACGGCAGCAACATGATCGGACGCAGCATCGTTATGACCGGCGTCGAATTGCGGCTCGGAACGCATGATTTCCGCTTCGAGTGCGCCTTGCCGCAGGGCAGGATCATTGCCGTCGCCGGCCCTTCCGGCTCGGGCAAGTCGACCTTCCTCAATCTCGTCGCCGGCTTCGAACGGCCCGATCGCGGCCGTGTCCTGCTCGCCGGACAGGATGTGACCGGCAAGCATCCCGCCGAGCGGCCAGTGTCGCTCGTCTTCCAGGACAACAACCTCTTTACCCATCTCGATCTCTTCACCAATGTCGGCCTCGGCATCAGCCCTTCGCTGAAGCTCTCTAAGCAAGATCGGCAAAGGGTCTCGGAGGCGTTGGCGCGTGTCGGGCTCTCCGGCTTCGAAAAGCGCAAGCCGGGAACGCTGTCCGGCGGCGAACGCCAGCGCGCCGCCTTCGCCAGAGCGCTGGTGCGCGACAAGCCGATCCTGCTTCTCGACGAGCCCTTTGCCGCGCTCGATCCCGGCCTGCGCTCCGGCATGGTCGAGCTGTTGAAAACCCTGCACCATGAAACCGGCAACACGGTCCTCATCGTCTCGCACGATCCGGCCGAAGTACGGCGCCTTGCCGATCACGCCGCTTTCATCGATGGCGGCAGAATCGAGCTTTCGGCGCCTATCGAAACCTTCCTGAAAGCCGCAGGTATCCCTGCATTGGCCACATTCCTACAACATTGAGTGCGGCGCAGCATCTTGCTGTCGGCTTTGCCTTAATTTCGTCGCGCCGAGCGGCTGAAAGTCTAGGGAAATGCTTGCTAAAATACAACGCTGCCACATTTAAACGGAGTCTCGCTATGCAACCGGTGCCAAAATCGGCTACAGCAAGGGGTAGAGACCGTCCGGGCAAATGCGGATCGCCGGGATAAAGGCAAGCTTTATCGGCACGCGGCGATGATCGGCCTGCCCGGTAACGATCAACCGGATTTGGCGCCGAGCCGGCATGGCAGCGAAATGAGCGAGACACTGGTAAAGAAGCACAGCGAACGAGCAGAACGAAGGATCAGGGTGACCGCCGCAGCCCGTTTGCGTCACCTGGCCCCGCTTTTTGTCGCCGCGACGATCCTGAACAGCTGCCAGTCTGTGATGGATCAGTCCTATCAGCCGAGCGTCTCGCCATCGGCAAATCCGCAGATCGTATCCGAGGTGCAGAAGAACGATCCGCGCGCGCAAATGGGCGCTCGCGAGCATCCGCGCATTCTCGCGAGCTATGGCGGTGAATATAAGGACGCAAAGACCGAGCGCCTGGTGGCCCGTATCGCCGGCGCCTTGACCAGCGTGTCGGAAAATCCGCAGCAGTCCTACCGCATCACCATTCTCAATTCGCCGTCGATCAACGCTTTCGCACTGCCGGGCGGCTATCTCTACGTGACGCGCGGCCTGCTGGCATTGGCCAACGACGCCTCGGAAGTCGCTGCCGTCTTATCGCACGAAATGGCGCACGTGACAGCCAATCACGGCATCGAACGGCAGAAGCGCGAAGAGGCGGAAGTTATCGCCAGCCGAGTCGTTGCCGAAGTCCTATCGAGCGATCTTGCCGGCAAGCAGGCGCTCGCGCGCGGCAAGCTGCGCCTCGCCGCCTTCTCGCGCCAGCAGGAGCTGCAGGCCGACGAGATCGGCATCCGCACGCTCGGCCAGGCCGGCTACGACCCCTATGCGGCTGCGCGCTTCCTGAACGCCATGGAAGACTACAGCCGCTTCATGTCGGCCAATTCCGACGCCGACCAGAGCCTGGACTTCCTTTCGAGCCACCCGAGTACCCCGCAGCGTATCGATCTCGCCAAGGCCCATGCCCGCGAATTCGGCGAAGAACGCAAGGTCGGCGACAGCGGTCGGGACTATTATCTGAACGGCATCGACGGCCTGCTTTATGGCGACAGCCCCGAGGAAGGCTATGTGCGCGGCCAGACCTTCCTGCATGGCGGCCTCGGCATCCGCTTCGACGTGCCGCCCGACTTCCGCATCGACAACAAGGTCGAGGCCGTCATGGCGACCGGTCCAGGCGACATCGCCATCCGCTTCGACGGCGTTGCCGATACCCAGAACCAGAATTTGACGAACTATATTTCCAGCGGCTGGGTGACCGGCCTAGACCCCTCGTCGATCAAATCGATCACCGTCAACGGCATGCCGGCAGCCACCGCGCGCGCCTCCGCCGATCGCTGGGATTTCGACGTCACTGTCATCCGTGACCGTACGCAGATCTTCCGTTTCCTAACGGCCGTTCCGAAGGGAAATATCGCCCAGCTCAATCAGACGGCCAATGTGCTGCGCTCGAGCTTCCGTCACATGACGCCGGAAGAGGCAGCATCTCTGAAGCCGCTGCGCGTCCGCGTCGTCACCGTCAAGCCGGGCGACACGATCACCACGCTTGCCGCCCGCATGATGGGCACAGACCGCAAGCTCGACCTATTCAAGCTGATCAATGCAATGCCGACCGGTGCGAGCATTGCCGTGGGCGACAAGGTCAAGATTATAGCTGATTAAGAACCTTTGCCTTCTCCCGAGCGGGAGAAGGTTGCTTTCAGGCGTAGCTTGCCATGCCCGGATCGGCATCGACCAGCGCGATGCGGAGCTTGTCCATGGCGCGGCTTTCGATCTGCCGCACGCGCTCCTTGGAAATGCCGAGATCGGCACCGAGCTCCTCAAGCGTCGCCCCATCTTCGACAAGGCGGCGGGCACGAATGATCTTCATTTCCCGTTCGTTGAGATGCTTCAACGCCGATGCCAGCCACACGCGACGGCGTTCGCCGTCGATCATGTCGGACACCTGCTCATCGGGAAGCGGCTCGGCGCTAATGAGGAAATCGATGCGCTCGGCACTTTCGGAATCGCCCGCGATCGAAKGGGCCTGCAGCGAGGTGTCGCTACCCGAAAGGCGCGCATCCATGGTCTGCACGTCGGCAAGGCTGACGCCAAGCGTTACTGCAATTTCTTCGTGAATGGACTGGACGGTGACGCCGGAATTGCTGCGGGCGAGCTTGGCGCGAAGGCGGCGGAGATTGAAGAACAGCGCCTTCTGCGCCGAACTCGTGCCACCGCGTACGATCGACCAGTTACGCAATATATAGTCCTGAATCGAGGCACGGATCCACCAGCTGGCATAGGTCGAGAAGCGCACTTCGCGCTCCGGCTCGAAGCGGGCAGCTGCTTCCAGCAGGCCCACATATCCTTCCTGCACGAGATCGCTCATCGGCAGTCCGAAATTGCGAAACTTGCCTGCCATCGAAATGACAAGGCGCATGTGGGCAGTGGCAATTTGATTGCGCGCGCCACGATCGTCATGATCCTTCCAGCGGATGGCAAGGTCATGTTCCTCGTCGCGATCGAGATAGGGAGCAGCCATCGCAACTTTGATCATACGCCGATCTGCAGACATATTCGTCATATGTATCTCCTAGGTTCGGCCTCAAATCGTCTCTAATGCCGCGGTCGACGAAAAGGGCAACAAGCATCGTTTCCGAACATCGCTGTTCGGATGGAAATCAATGAATGAAATTTCAAATTGGAGACCGATATCCGGTTCGCCGGATGATCGATGACTAGTCTAGTTCGATCTCAGCGAATGGGTCTGACGATTGAAGCATCTTCAGATCGCCGGGGGGCTTCGAATGACAACGCATAGGCCGGTCCTCGTGAATGTCCATAAACGGCCTGTTTGGAAAACTCTCCCACCGGAGTGCACCCACACGGACCGCCAACACGAAGCTTTAAACGCGGCAGGACGAAAAAGGTTCCAAAGAAAAAACCCGGCGCGATGGCCGGGTTTTTGAAAGCAGTAGCTTATGCCTTGGCTTTATGCGGCTTCGTCCTGGGAATCGTCGTCCTCGACGATCTTGCCGCGCTTCGGGCCTTTGTTGAGATTGGTTTCGACAAGGCGAACGGCCTCGGTTTCCGACATCTTGTTGACTGCGGCAATTTCGCGCGCCATGCGGTCGAGCGCAGCTTCATAAAGCTGACGTTCGGAATAGGACTGCTCGGGCTGGTTCTCGGCGCGATAGAGATCGCGAACCACTTCTGCGATCGAGATCAGATCGCCGGAATTGATCTTGGCATCGTATTCCTGGGCGCGACGCGACCACATGGTGCGCTTCACGCGAGCCTTGCCCTGCACGACCTTCAACGCCCGATCGACGAAATCCGTTTCGGAAAGCTTGCGCATGCCGATGCTCATGGCCTTGGCCACCGGCACCTTCAGACGCATCTTGTCTTTCTCAAAGTCGATTACGAACAGCTCGAGCTTCATGCCCGCGACTTCTTGTTCTTCAATTGCGGTGATCGTGCCGACACCGTGGGCCGGATAAACGATCGCTTCACCAGTCTTGAAGCCATGGCGTGCTGCTGAAGGTTTTTTCTGCTGGATCGTCATTCTTTTCAAAAACTCCCTGTTACGCGCCCGTCAAGGGCCGGGGCCGGGTCAGTCAGGCCCGGATGAGACGGAGTACCGTCAAGTGACTTCAATTCTGGTCCAGCCAGACTCATGCAAAAAGAAACCCGCCCATCGCGACCTTAGACCCGACACACAAAACGTTGATATGTCAGGGAAACCGCGTACGGATTGGTGATTTGCTTTCGTGATGGTTTTGGGCATGCGAAATGCCGCTGTGGATCAGTGTGAGCAAGGTATCACAAAAATCTGAGGAAATCAATAATTTGCTTCACGCACGCCAAAAAGGCCACGTTGATAGCCTTGCGGCTCAAGCGAGGTGATTCGCTCCGTACGATATCGACTACACCTTTATGGGCGGCCTGTCACCGCCGCAGATCAATCGCCCGCGCCGGGCTTCGTCGAGAAGTATTTCTCGAACTTGCCCTGCTCTCCATCCATTTCCTTGGCTTCCGGCAGCTCATCGCGCTTGACGGTGATGTTCGGCCAGATGGATGCATATTCGGCATTGATCTTCAGCCACTTGTCGAGGCCCGGCTCCGTATCGGGCTTGATCGCCTCGGCGGGACATTCCGGCTCGCAGACGCCGCAATCGATGCATTCGTCAGGATGGATAACGAGGAAATTCTCGCCTTCGTAGAAGCAGTCGACGGGGCAGACTTCTACGCAATCGGTATACTTGCAGCGGATGCAATTATCGGTCACGACATATGTCATGAAGCACTCCAGGAATGACTCTAGCTTCCGCGGCTGTGCAACCTGGAACGTCGCACCCTTCCACGGAGCCGAACGAACAGACGAATGCGCCACGCGCAGACTCGCCGCTCGGCTGGTTACCGGCAGGTTGATCGTGAGGTATCGACTTTGCTGCCCAATTTCAAGGACAAACAATCTTCAAAACAACAAACGAAAGACAGAGTTTTCTAATCATCATCCGAGATCAGGCGATCGATTGCGCGCCGGTCGCGCTTTGTCGGCCTGCCGCTGCCCGGCGCTCGCTGAGCCTGCTCTAAAGCGGTGAGGTGTTTTGTCTCACTCGGCGGCGGCGTCAGGTCTTCGTAGAGCAGCTTGGCTTCCTCGAAGGGGCCTCTGCGGTCGCCGGTTGCCCGCACGATGAGAATGACATCGCGGCGTTCGAGAGAAAGCTCTATTCGATCGCCGGCCTTGAGGTTGTAGCTTGGCTGCACAACCCGCTCGCCATTGACTCGCACGTTGCCGTTCTGCACATAAACTTGGGCCAGCGAGCGGGATTTCACCATGCGGGCAAAGAAGAGCCATTTGTCGATGCGCTGGCGCGAACCGGAAAATGGCTGCTTCTCGTCCTTCATGGCTTATTTCTTCATCTGCTCCTTCAGGGCAGCGAGCTTTGCGAAAGGAGAATCCGGATCGATCGGCTTTTCCTTGCGCGGCGGCTTGGCTTCGAAGCGCAAAGGCTGCGACGCGCCGCGGTTGTTGCGGTCGTTCCGATTGTTGCGGTCGTTCCGGTCGCCACGCTCCTGACGGTCGTTGCGCTCGCCACGGCCGCCCTGCTGCTGCGGACGTCCGCCCTCGCGATTGTTGCCGCGCGGGCCCTTGTCTCCGCCACGAGCTTCACGCCCGTCACGACGATCGCGGCCTTCGCGATTACCTTCCCCGCTTGCCTGCTCGCCGCCACCGCGACGATTGCCTTGCTGACCGCGGCCCTCACCCTGCTGGCCACGGCGATCGCCATGATGACCACGGCCGCCCTGACGCTGCTGCTGATCGCTGCGGCCGCCAAGACGCCAAAGCAGAACCGGCTTTGGCTCAACAGGTTCGGCGGCAACGGCATCTGGTGCTGCTTCCGTGACTGCGGCAACTTCAACTGCCGCAACCTCGGCAGCCGGAGCTGCCTCTTGCGCAGCGGCTTCCGTTTCCTTAGCCGGCTCTTCGCCAGCGGCGTCGGCATCGTCGTGATCCGCCTTTTCGGCAGCGGCTTCAGCAGCCGGCGCCGGTGCGGCATTCGTATCCTGCTGAGCGAGGAAGGCTGAAGCCTCCTCCGGCTTTACGGAATCGGCGCGATAGCCGAGACCCTTGAGGATTTCCTCCATGTCCTCCAGCGTCGCGCCGAGGATGGAGAGCATCGCCGTCGTCGTCGTGAACCGGCGGCCATCATACGCACCTTCGGGACGCGAAGCCTGGCCCGGCTTCCACTGCAGAAGCGGACGGATCAAATCCGCCAAACGCTCGAGAATGTCGATACGCACCGCACGCTTGCCGAGGAACCGGAAGCCTGCAAGCTTGTAGAACATGCGCTCATAGCTTGGATCGGTGACAACAGACGTACGGCCGGCGGCGAGCACGGGGATCAGATCGCCATAGCCCGGCTTGTCGAGGCCATCATTTTTCAATGCCCAGAGCAGGGTGATGAGTTCGGCCGGAGCCGGCTTCAACAGTGCGGGCACGAAAATATGATAGGCGCCGAAGCGGACGCCGTAGCGGCGCATGGAGGCGCGTCCATCCTGATCCAGCGACTTCACCTCTTCGGTAACGTCGCGGCGGAACAGAACGCCGAGATTTTCCACCAGCTGGAAGGCCAGCCCCTTGGCAAGCCCCTGCAGATCCTCGGCGCGCGACAGGTCGTCCAGCGGCTTCAGGATTGTGCTGATGTGATGATTCACAAAGCGCTCGATACGGGCGGCGACATGATCGCGCGCATTGCCCGTCAGCTGCTCGTCGGCGAGCAGGATGACACGCGGCCGCATTATATGATCGCTGCCCGACAGGCGCGCCACGGGATCGCCCAGCCAGCGCACCAGACCATCGGCGCTGATCGCAAGATCTCCATTGCCGGCCGCATGCATGCGGGCGGCACGCGCCTCGAATTCCAGCGCGAGCGCCTTCAGCGAGGCAGCATGGACAGCCTTGGCGTCCGGCCCCTCGGTTCCCGAGATAGGCGTGAACCGGAATCCGGTCAACTGTCCCACATGATGCCCCTCAACGAAGACATCCCCATTTACACTGATTTCAGCTTCCAGCATCGCATTCTCTCTCAGGCGCTTCATGAGCACAGATGTCCTGCGATCAACAAAGCGTTTCGTCAACCTCTCATGTAACGCGTCGGACAATCGATCTTCGATTTCCCGCGTCTTTTCTTGCCAGTGTGTCGGATCGGCAAGCCAGCCGGGCCGATTCGATACATAGGTCCAAGTCCTTATCTGCGCGATTCGTGCCGAAAGCGTGTCGATCTCGCCATCTGTCCGATCGGCGCGATGCACCTGTTCGGCAAGAAAGTCCTCTTTCACCGTGCCATAGCGCACAAGATCGGAAAAGAGGGTAGCAATGAGATCGGCGTGCTGTGTGGGCGTTATGCGCCGATAGTCCGGAAGCGCACAAGCTTCCCATAATTTCTCAACCCGGGCCGGGTTGCTGGCAAGATCGACAATCTCCAGGTCGCGTGACAAATATTCCAACGCCTGCTGGTCTACCGCAGGCAGCGCCCGCGTCAAGCCCTGCACGCGTGGCGCGTCTTCTAAACTGGCGCGCAGCGCGGCGATAGAGGAGAAATCGAAATCCTTGGTGCGCCATTGCAGCACTTTCACCGTATCGAACTCGTGTCCCTCGATCCGCCGCACCAGTTCGTCGTCGAAGGGATCGACCTGGCCCGTTACGCCGAAAGTGCCATCCTTCAGATGGCGCCCGGCCCGACCCGCGACCTGCCCGAGTTCGGCCGGATTGAGATTGCGGAACTGGTAACCGTCGAATTTGCGGTCCTGAGCGAAGGCCACGTGATCGACATCGAGATTGAGACCCATGCCGATCGCATCGGTCGCGACCAGATACTCCACATCGCCGGCCTGATAGAGTGCGACCTGCGCATTGCGGGTCCGCGGACTGAGCGCCCCGAGCACGACGGCGGCGCCGCCGCGCTGGCGACGGATAAGCTCGGCGATGGCATAGACCTCGTCGGCAGAGAAGGCGACAATCGCGGTGCGCTGCGGCAGTCGCGTGATCTTTTTCTGACCGGCATAAAAGAGATGCGAAAGCCGCGGCCGCTCGAGAACGGTAATGCCGGGCAGAAGCTGCTCGAGAATCGGCCGCATCGTGCCGGCACCGAGCAGCAGCGTCTCATCCCGGCCGCGCAAATGCAAAATGCGGTCCGTGAAGATATGGCCGCGCTCGAGGTCGCCAGCCAACTGCACCTCATCGATGGCGACGAAAGAGGCCCGCGTCTCTCGCGGCATGGCCTCGACCGTACAGACCGAATAGCGCGCATTGGGCGGCGATATCTTTTCCTCGCCGGTGACGAGGGCGACATTCTGAGCCCCGACCTTTTCTACCACGCGAGTATAGACCTCGCGCGCCAGCAGCCGCAGCGGCAGGCCGATAACGCCGCTGCCGTGCGCCACCATACGCTCGATGGCATAATGGGTCTTGCCGGTATTAGTCGGTCCGAGCACCGCGGTTACGCCGCGTCCGCTCAGGATCATAGGCTGCGAGATTTTAGTCATTGGTCCGTGTATGGGCGAGAAACTACCGTCTTCCGATCAGCAAGCTCCTCTTGGAAGAAAGGAAGAGATGACGACCATATGTGACAAAGGCAAGACCTGAATGAAAAAACAGTAGCCGGAACAATCGATTTCGCAATGGGTCGTTTCAACTGGAAGATACATTGCCCCTACATCCCATACGAGTCCAGCGGATTCCGGAACAGCCTGAGAACGAATCGGCGACGAATCGCTGACTCGATAGTGTTCCCTATGTGTTCGCTACTACATATGGAATTCGAATCATAGATTCCCACCAGATACTGAATCGCGATTTCACCGGTCTCTCCATGTGAAAACGAGTCAAGTGATGAATCCGAACGAAGCCGCTTTTCGCAAGCGACCATGGTTAATCATTTGTAAAGGATAACTATTTTTCCGATTCCAGCCGCTCTGTTAAGATTCGGGTCAAAGCCGGAACGAATCGGCGACGAATCGCTGATTTCGGCCGATTCTACCTTTGTTCCCCACAATATGTAGCGTCTTCGCCAGCGATTCACACTGGACTCTCGATGGTTGAAGTCGCGATTCGAGCCGAATCGTGGATTGCGATCAGTCTTTCGGCGAGCACAAATATAAAAATCGATATTTACATTCATAGATTGCAGACATTAACGCTTCGATCAAAGCTCGAACGATTCGGCGACGAATCGCTGATTCATGCATGTATTTCATTTATTCACGGCTATATATGGTGGCGCGGATGGGGCGACATCGCGACATGAAGAACCAGCATGTTCGCGAACTCCTCCGCAAACACCCTTGCGTTAACCGATCGAGCCCTCCCGAACGCTACTTTTCGGCGACTATTGGCGGCCTCCGCCCATGGCGGCTTCCCGCTGTTCCCTTCGTCCGGAGGGATCGCCATCGTGCTCCAGCGGCTTCCATATTAACCAAGGCTCAAATGCAGAACGAATCGTCGACGAATCGCAGACATGGGCTTTTTCCCGTTTTGTTCACCGCAACCTATTGTATTTTAATTATATTTTAACCATAAGATTAAGTCTCGCCTTACCCGCGGTTCCTGCCGGCTCGCGCCACCGCGTTAAGATTTCGCAGACCATGAATGCCCTCGGCGTCGGGATTTTTATTTCTTAGCCGGAACAATTTTATGCCACGCAAGTTTCTAAGGCAGAAGTGCTGGGAACACCGTCTGCGCGCATCGCGAGCGGTCACGGTAGAGGTTCTGAAGCGTGTCGCTGGATGGCTCAAGGCGTTGGGAATATTCGGGCACGGACATGGAGGAGACATATCATGCTTGGTACAGTATTGCTTGTGATACTGATTCTGCTGCTGATTGGCGCACTTCCGAGTTGGGGCTACAGTCGCGCTTGGGGGTATGGCCCGTCGGGTGGTCTCGGGCTTGTTCTCGTCATTGTTCTTATTCTGCTATTGATGGGGCGGATCTGATCCGCAGATCATTGTTGAAAACTTCGAAGCACCAGGAGCTAACATCATGAAGAAGATCATCGTCGCGATCGCCATCGTCGGCGCACTGGCGTCGTGCACGGCAACGGAAAAAGGCACAGCCATCGGCGCTGGCACCGGCGCTCTGATCGGCGGCGTTGCCACTCATAGCTGGGGTGGCGCAGCTGTTGGCGCAGTCGCCGGCGGCCTCGTAGGCAACCTCATCGGCCAGTCGCATGAACGCCGCGGCTACTGCATCTACCGCGACCGCTATGGCAACCGCTATGAGGCTCGTTGCCGCTAAGACCAAGTTTCATGACCGGCCGACTTGTCGGCCGGTCATGACATTCAAGCTTGGCACACCGGACGCTTGAAGCGGCAATTTGAGAGACGATTCCTTTCCCGCACCAGCCTGTTTGCGGGGATGAAGCAGTGTTTTGAGAAAGGACCGGCGTCATGGCCGCAATTATCGCAAGCATTGCAGCATTCGCACTCGTCGGCACGACCTTTTACGCGCTCGGCTGCGCGGTCAGGGCCCGCAACAAGGAAAAACAGCGCATGGCGCCGGAAGCCGTCATCCTGGAATTCAAGCCGCGACAACGGCAATCGGCCGGCTCGGGCCGGGGATGATTGCCGGGCTTACCCGGCAATCCCTGAGAGCATTTCCAGAAAAAGCGCACAGCGGTTTTCCGTCCGGATGCGTAACGAAACAAGAAGATAGAGCATTTTCGCGATTCGAACGAAGAAAAGCGGAAACGCTCTAGATATAGAAATCCGCTCAGACGAAGAACTGTCCGCCATTGGCTGATATGGTCGATCCCGTGATGAAACCGGCATCGTCACTGGCAAGGAAGACCACGACGCGGGCGATTTCCTCCGGTTCGCCGAGGCGTCCCACGGGGATCTGCGGGATAATCCGCTCGTTCAGCACCTTTTCCGGCACCGCAAGCACCATTTCCGTGCCGATATAGCCTGGGCAAATGGCGTTGACGGTGATGTTCTTGTTGGCCCCTTCCTGGGCAAGCGCCTTGGTGAAGCCGAGATCGCCAGCCTTGGCGGCAGAGTAGTTCGCCTGCCCCATCTGCCCCTTCTGACCATTGATCGAAGAGATGTTGATGATTCGGCCAAAGCTGCGCTCGCGCATCCCCTGCCAGACATGGTGCGTCATGTTGAACAGGCCGGTGAGGTTGGTATTGATGACCTCGTGCCACTGCTGCGGCGTCATCTTGTGGAACATGGCATCGCGAGTAATACCGGCATTGTTGACCAGGACTTCGACGTGGCCGAGATCGTGCTCGATCTTGGCGATGCCCTTGCCGCAGGACTCATAGTCGGTCACATCCCACTTGTGGACGGAGATGCCAGTCACATCGTGGAAAGCCCGGGCTTTTTCGTCATTGCCGGCATAGGTTGCCGCCACCTTATAGCCCGCATTGTGCAGCGCCATCGAAATAGCCGCTCCAATGCCGCGCGTCCCTCCGGTTACCAATGCCACTCTGCTCATGTGCCACTCCCCTTTTGTTGCTGCGGAGACGGGACGCTCCTACATCGAGCGCCCTCTCCACTTTCACCACGTCTTCAGGAATTCTCGCTTGAGACGCTCAGAGCGCCTCGAAGCACATTGCGACACCCATACCGCCGCCGATGCAGAGCGTAGCAAGCCCCTTGCGGGCGCCACGGCGCTTCATTTCGAACAGCAGCGTGTTGAGAATACGGGCGCCGGAGGCGCCGATGGGGTGACCGATGGCGATCGCGCCACCATTGACGTTGACGATCGACGTATCCCAGCCGAGGTCCTTGTTGACGGCGCAAGCCTGGGCCGCAAAGGCTTCATTGGCCTCGACGAGATCGAGATCGCCGACGGACCAGCCGGCTTTCTCCAACGCCCTGCGGGAGGCCGGAATGGGGCCTGTGCCCATGACCTGCGGATCGACGCCGGCAGTCGCCCAGGAGACGATGCGGGCAAGCGGCTGGATGCCACGGCGCGAGGCTTCAGCCTCGGTCATCAGAACGGCGGCGGCAGCGCCGTCATTGAGGCCGGAAGCGTTACCGGCGGTCACTGTACCTTCCTTGTCGAAGGCAGGCCTCAGCCTGACCATGCCGTCCAGCGTCGCGCCGTGGCGGATATATTCGTCGGCATCGACGATCACGTCGCCCTTGCGTGACTGGATCGTGAAAGGAACGATCTCGTCCTTGAAACGCCCGGCCTTCTGCGCAGCTTCGGCCTTGTTCTGCGAGGACACGGCAAACTGGTCCTGATCGTCGCGCGAAAGCTGCCACTGCCGCGCGACATTTTCCGCCGTGATGCCCATGTGATAGCCATAGAAGGCATCAGTCAGGCCGTCCTTGATCATGGTGTCGATCATCTTCATGTCGCCCATCTTTGTGCCGCCACGTAGATGCGCGGCGTGCGGGGCCATCGACATGGATTCCTGGCCGCCGGCGACGATGATCTTCGCATCGCCGGTCGCGATCTGCTGCATGCCAAGTGCGACGGCGCGCAGGCCGGAGCCGCAAAGCTGGTTCACGCCCCATGCGGTCGCTTCCTGTGGAATGCCGGCCTTCATCGCAGCCTGGCGAGCCGGGTTTTGCCCTTCGCCGGCCTGCAGGACCTGGCCGAGGATCACTTCGTCGACTTCCTTGGCATCGACGCCAGCACGCTCCAGCGCGCCCTTGATGGCGACGGCTCCAAGCTCATGAGCCGGGACGGTCGCAAACGCGCCGTTGAAGGAGCCGACGGCGGTGCGAGCCGCGCTGGCGACGACGATAGATGAACTGGTCATGAAAGCCTCCTCACTGAACGAACGTGTATATAAGTCGAAACTGTCAAAGCTTTGCGCCAGAGTCAAACTGCAAGAATTTCCGGTGCGCAGATTTCATGAAGCCGTCATCGCTCACAAAAATCCAATCAAAGGAAAGGGCTTGCCGCATCGCACAAACCGATTGTCACCAAGCTTCTTTTGCGTCTACACTCAGCGGTGGAGGAGTATTCCATACAATCAGACGGGGCCAGGAGACTGATAATGGCGAAGAATGACGGCCAGATCGTAATCAAGAAATACGCCAATCGCCGCCTATACAATACCGGCACCAGCACTTACGTGACGCTGGACGACCTGGCGGAGATGGTGAAGAAGGGCGAGGAATTTACCGTCCAGGATGCCAAAAGCGGCGAGGATATTACGCATTCGGTCCTGACGCAGATCATTTTCGAACAGGAATCGAAGACCGGTAACACGCTACTGCCGATTTCCTTCCTTCGGCAGTTGATCGGCTATTACGGCGATCAGATGCAGATGGTCGTGCCTAGCTTCTTGGAACATTCCATGCGCGCCTTCACCGAGCAGCAAACACAGATGCGCGAGCAGATGAACCGCGCCTTCGGTGAAACGCCGCTCGGCAAGAACCTGCAACTGCCGATGCAGATGGTCGAGGAACAGGTTCGCCGCAACACCGAGATGTTCCAGCAAGCCATGCAGATGTTCTCACCCTTCATGAAGCCGCCGGCCAAAGAAAGCCGCAAGGCTGAAGCTAAGGACATCGACGAACTGAAGGAACAGCTCCGCGCCATGCAGAGCAAGCTAGATAGCCTCTAAGATCAGTCCTCGCATCTGCAGCGGATGCGAGAGCCGTCAAGGCTCTTTGGAATCAACGAAATCTTAGGCCCACAAGCGAAAAAGGCCGGCCAACGCAGCCTGTGTGAGAAGTCCGGCAAATCAATTAAGTTGGCCGCATTGGAAACGATGCGGCCATTTTCATGGGATACATTTCAGGGACTGATCGGGGTCAGACGTCGCTGTTGCCAGCCCGGATCGAGGATTACGTTGCGGCAGATGCTGCGGTGCGGGTGATCGATGCCTTTGTCGATGGGCTTGATGTTGCGCAGCTCGGATTCAGGCGAGCGGTTGAGGCCTCGACAGGTCGTCCCCCC
>NZ_JARWKZ010000086.1:0-16933 GCF_050577975.1 Rhizobium sp. BR 315
CACCAGGCTCAAGGCAGGCCGCAACAAGCCGCTCCTYTGATCCCGGATCATAGCGGCGTCGCCCATCACGTCCCACCAACCGCACTCGCAGTTTCTGCTCTTCGTCACTCATATTTGGTGTCCACCTATTTTAAGTGGACACTTCATGCGGCAGAGAATTCAACGCGAAAAGGCGCAACGAAATGAGCGCTTACACTTCGTCGGCGTGAGATGTCGCGGATCGTTCGCCCGAGATAGGTCCTTAGCTTGGGCAGCGCCGTCCCAGCCCGCTTGAACTGTTTGGCATGGGGATACCGCTGGTGCTGGATCAGGGCGAATTTTCCCAGCCGTCTGGCGCAGATCGAGCGCCACCCTGCGAGCCAGCCACACGAGCCGCTCCGTGCCCGGTCAATGAGCTTGGCGGCGGTCGGAAACATCATGTTCTTGGACTATTGTATCGACGATCGCCTGCCGCGTGTCCGACGACTTCATCGCACCGGTCTTGACGCCACCAAGAGGCTCTCCTGCAGAAGCGCCTTTATCCGCTACTCGCCCATGCGTTGGCGCCAGCCATGCGACAAACTGCATTTGCGCTGCCATCAGCGACGAACGATCGAAACGGCAATGTGTGTTGGAAGAATGTCCCGCCGCAGAAATACTGGAGAGGCTGTCGAGGTAGTGGCGGCATACCGGCTCCATCGGAATAAATCTCACCATATCGTTCTTCTAGAACGGCCAATCGATTGTCTGCGCCAACCAGATAAGGTCGTGCTTCAGATCAATGATCTGATCAAGACGAGACCGGAACGGATCCTGCTCCCGTCTCGCGCCGTTCACTAGGTCTCGACATTTGTTGGCTCCCATTGTTCCTGAGGCAATGCGACAGCTTTCTTGCGACACCGATTAATGGGACACGTACGATGTACCGGAAACATCAACTACTTCCGGATAATTCACGGCCGACTACCTTGGCCTCGTTTGACGAACTTGACAGATTCAACTTCAAATAGACGCTGCATAGGCCCTTCAAAAGTTTTACAGAATCTTTGCACAAGCAACCCGCCGACAATGATACGCTCACATAAACTGAAGAAACGCGTTGAGTGAGAGAGGGACTTTGCAATTTGCCCTCAGATCATCCAGAGCGTCAACGTCGGAGCTCCGCGTAAATGGCAAGAAGAGCGCTCATCCTAGTTGAAGGTAGTAGAGGTAATGGTCCTCTGTATATTCAAGCTGCCCAGCGCCTTGGCATTCAACCAATTACTCTATCGGTTGACCCAGCTCAGTACGACTATATTTCGGCAAAAAGGGTACAAGCGATCCGTGTCGATACAGGCGATCTCGATGCAATGATTCATGAGTGTACCCAGCTACGTGCGACTTATGACATCGCGGGCATCACTGGGTTCGCGGGCCGAGATGAATCGGTCTATGTGACAGTCGGGAGGCTCTGCCGCCATTTCGATCTACCCGGACCAGACCCAGCATCGATTGAACAGTGCTACGACAAATTCGTTCAACGTCAACTCCTCGCACGGGCGGGCGTTCCAATACCTGCCTACCGCTTGGCAACGGATGCAACGGACGTTGAAAGCTCTGCAGAGGAGATTGGTCTGCCGGTGATACTTAAGCCAGTCACTGGCAGCGGCAGCAGCGGGGTCCGATTATGCCGCAACATCACGGAGGTGGCTGAACACACGACTTATCTGCTGGGCGGTAAGCACATCTGGCGATCTTCGCCAGGGATACTAATCGAAGAGTTCGCTCAAGGACCATACTATAGTGTCGACACAATGGGGAATGAGGTCGTTGCAATTGGCACCGCCAAATTTGGCAGCCCACCGCATTTCGTCGTTCGTGAGAGCATCTTTCCGGCGCCCCTAACTGATGGTCAATGTAAGTGCATCGCCGATGTTTCACTAAGCTGCTTACGAGCTCTCGGTCTTGGTTGGGGGCCAGCGAACATTGAATTGCGGTGGACGAAGCGAGGTCCAGTCGCTATTGAAGTCAATCCGCGTCTTCCGGGTTGGACCACTCCTCGGCTGATTCAGCTGGCTTATGGTGTCGATCTTATCAATCAGCACATCAAGCTTGTCATAGGCGAGAAATGGGATTTGAGCCGAAGACGTTCGCAGACGGCGGCCGCACGATTCCTAGTTCCTGATACCGATGGCATCCTCGATTGGATCAATGGCGATAGGCAGGCAGCCGCTGAGCCCGGTGTCGCCGAGATTGAACTGTACCTTAAACCGAAGACGCCGTTCGTCAGGAAAAGCGATGACCGAGACTCGATTGGACACGTCATTGCCACCTCACCCAGTCGCAGTCAGACCGAGATCATACTTGAGCGTGCCGTTAACCTAATCAGTTGGTCGATTACACCTTTTCCGAACATTGGCGAACAGGAACAATTGTAAGCATCTGCTCGAGCAGCTTTTGAGATGCAGTACGCATTCGGCGAGGACCGCATTAATTTCGTATTTGCTCGTCAAAAGCTCTCGCAAGGGATATCGACGATGCGGTGCTGGCGCTGTCGTGGCTTGTGAAGACCCGCAGCTTGTGACTCTCAGGTGCATTGTGGCTCCGCCGTGTGCGGCGTCTACGCCCCATTGATTTTTCAGTTTCAGCGACTCAATAGTGTTCCCTAAGGCCGGATATGAGCTCAGGATAGTATCTGACGAGCTCATTGTGAGGTCTTGATGCGAGCGGCATAAGCCCATGGCATCAGAGCGTCGATATCTTTGGCAAGAGGCCATTGGCGAGACGGGTGAAGAGATCCCACAGATAAGCGTAGGGCTCCACGCCATTCATTTTGCATGTGCCAATCAGGCTGGCGAACTGGGCCCAGTTGCGTCCGCCTTCATCATGGCCTGCAAAGAGCGCATTGCGGCGGTTCATGGCAATGCCCCGTTCATTCGTATGCCCACGCCGAGGACCGCCTTGCTTTGTCACGGTGATAGCGATGTTTTGCTGAGGTGAGCGGTATCGCCACGTTGCTAACAACGAGGATAACGACGTGTCTATCCATCAGCTTGAGATTTTGGCGGGCAGTATGCGGCGCCGGAAGTTCACACGAACTTCCAAGGAATCGATCGTTTCGGAGACGCTGACTGGCGAGATGACGGTGACGGAGGTTGCGCGACGTCACGACGTTGATCGGTCACTGGTTTATCGGTGGCGTCGTGAGCTTGGTGTTGCAGAGAGAGCGGAAGAGCCGCGCGCCTTCGTTCCGGTGAAGGTACAACAGGCGCCGGACTCGGCAATGGGAATGCCGGCTGCGACGGCGTCTTCTGCGATCGAAATCCATGTTGGCCGGGGCCGGTCGGTGCGGGTCACTCGTGACTTTGATGCCTCGACGTTGTCGCGCGTGCTTGATGTGCTGGAGGGACGATGATCCCGATCAGTTCGAACGTCAGAGTGTGGATTGCCAGCGGTCACTGCGATATGCGCAAGGGTATGCAGGGGTTGGCTCTCATCGTGCAAGAGGGGCTTGGCCGCAATCCGTTCCAGGGCGACGTTTTTGTTTTCCGCGGGAGAAATGGTCGATTGATCAAGGCCCTATGGCATGACGGTGTCGGACTATCGCTTTATGCCAAACGGCTCGACCGAGGCCACTTTATTTGGCCGGCGACAGTGGACGGAGCCATTGCCCTTACAGCCGGGCAGATGTCCTACCTTCTTGAGGGAATAGACTGGCGAAATCCGCAACAGACATGGCGTCCGACGAGCGCCGGATAGGTGCATTTTGCGGCTCGAACCTTGAAGAAAAGCTATGCAAATCAGTGGCTTTGTGGTTTGATCCGGACATGGAAAACGGCCTGGAAAACCACTCCGATTATGCCGCTGCACTTGAAGCAGAGCTGGTCGTGGCGCGTGCGGAGCGCGCCGTTGCCTTAGCCGAACTTGCCGTCGCCAAAGCCAAGGAAGCGGACGATCAAGCCACCATTCTGCGTCAGAAGGTCCATATCGAAAAGCTGCAAAGGCAATTGCGTGGTCAGAAATCGGAGCGGACTGCCAGGCTGATCGCTCAAATGGAGCTGATGCTCGAGGATGCCGAGGCGGCGGCCACCGAGGATGAACTTGCCGCTGAAATGGCCATTGCTGCGGCCGCCCCCATTGCTGTCGCCGGCTTCACACGCAAACGCCCCGTTAAGAAGCCATTCCCCGATCACCTGCCGCGCGAGCGTGTCGTTGTGCCCGGTCCGGTCGCCTGCAGCTGCTGCGGTAG
The DNA here is from genome assembly GCF_050577975.1 of Rhizobium sp. BR 315. Classification (NCBI taxonomy): domain Bacteria; kingdom Pseudomonadati; phylum Pseudomonadota; class Alphaproteobacteria; order Hyphomicrobiales; family Rhizobiaceae; genus Rhizobium; species Rhizobium sp. BR 315. The sequence goes on from NZ_JARWKZ010000086.1 coordinate 4,208, forward strand.
TGACCGGCTGCGCAAGCTGGGCGAAGATGTCACCGAGACGATGGAGAGCATTCCACGCTCCTGGAAAGTCATTCAGACGGTGCGCGAGAAGTTCACCTGCCGCGACTGCGAGAAGATCAGCCAGGCACCGGCCCCATTCCACGTCATTCCCAGAGGCTGGGCAGGTCCAAGCCTTCTGGCGATGATCCTCTACGACAAATTCGGCCAACACATTCCCCTTAATCGTCAGGTGGAACGATTTGCGCTTGAGGGCGTGTCAATCAGCCTGTCGACGGCAGCCGATGCTATCGGTTCTTGTTGCCATGCCCTTGATCCAATCCTGAGGCGGATCGAGGCTCACACCTTTGCAGCCGAGCGGATTCACGGCGACGATACCACGGTTCCGGTTCTCGCAGCCGGCAAGACCGATACTGCTCGGATCTGGACATATGTGCACGATGATGCCCCGTTCGGTGGCACGGCGCCGCCGTCGGCGATGTTCTATTATTCCCGCGACCGCAGCGGTGACCATCCGCAGGCGCATCTGGCCGGCTATTGCGGCATCCTGCAAGCAGATGCCTATGGCGGTTATACCAAGCTCTATCTTCCTGATCGCAGTCCAGGTCCGATCTATGAGGCAGCGTGCTGGGCGCACGCAAGGCGACCATTCTTCATCATGGCCGATCTCGAGGCCAATGCCCGGCGCAAGGCTCAGGGCAAACCCGCTGCCGTCATCTCACCAATCGCCATCGAGATGGTGCGCCGGATCGATGCGCTGTTCGAGATCGAACGTCAGATCAATGGCCAGACGGCCGATGAGCGCAAGGCGACGCGTCAGCAGCATAGCAAGCCACTGATCGCCAACATGGAGCGGTGGGTGCGCGAGCAACGTGCCAAGCTGTCTCGCGACAATGATCTGGCCAAAGCGTTCGACTACATGTTGAACCGCTGGGTATCGTTTACTCGTTTCCTCGACGATGGCCGGATCTGCCTGTCGAACAACGCGGCAGAGCGTTCGCTGCGCGGAATTGCATTGGGAAGAAAGGCTTGGCTATTCGCCGGCTCCGACCGTGGTGGTCAACGAGCTGCCGCCATGTACAGTTTGATCGTCACCGCAAAGATGAACCATGTCGATCCGCAGGCCTGGCTTGCCGATGTGCTTGCCCGTATCGCCGACCACCCGGCAAACAGGATCGACGAGTTGTTGCCGTGGGCTTGGAAGGCCGAAAAGGCGGCACCTATTGCGGCGGCCGCGTAAACAGTTCCCGAAACAGCTCCTCTGACCGTTGCAGGCCTTCATCCGTTAAGATCAACGACTTCGACTTGTTCACCGGATCGGCGATCAGCCCCTTCTTGAACAAACGATCCGTCGTCTCCCAGTCCAAACCCTTCCAGGCTCGATACCCGTCATGCAGCGTCAGCCACAACAGCGCCAGCACCGCATCGTCGATCTTGTCTTCGTCGATATCCATTGCGAGAGCTTATCACGTGCAAATACGAAATTAATGCGGTACTCGCCGAATGCGTACCAAGGTCCAGAGGTCCAGAGGTTCTTTGATCACAAGACCCAAGGACCTTGTCCTCCTGAAAAAGAGCGGGACGTTTGCATCACAAGTTGAACTTATAAAACATGCGTTGCATTGCAGGAGAGAGTTCGCTATGCATTCTAACTATCAGAAGTACCGATGTCGCTGAAAGGAGCAGACTGAGGCTTGTCCCAGCCACAAACACAGGGAATTACAAATGGTCTAGCTTCAGACGAGAGTAACTGCCGCATCGCAACCGCGCTTGTTGTTTCCTCAACTAAAGATGGAGACTCGCAGTTCGAGAATCGGACAGGATCGTTGTGGACACTGCACCGAGTGAGTGCAATAAACTGCGGAAATTAGTCGACCGGCGAACCGACACGCAGAACACAGAAAAGGCTCTTTCTCATCCAGCATTCGAGCCGAGTTCGCCCGGACGCATTTAGGCGTATGCCGTTGCGCCCGACGCCTCCACCATCACAGAAAGCATCGTTCAATGACTACTACTGAAGCGACTCCAAAGGTTCAACCGTTTAAGTTTACGGCTTTCGAGCAGAAAGACTACAACTATCGCGTTCAGCGCGTGCGCGAGAAAATGGCGCAAGCTGAGATTGACGTGCTGCTCGTTACCGACCTTTCCAATATCTGCTATCTAACAGGTTTTCAAACATTGGTATCGGACTGGTATTCCTGCTTGATCCTTCCTGCGCAGGGAAACCTAGTTCTCCATGTTTGCGATCTGGAGGTCGATCTTGGCCGCGTCCATACTAATGTCGAGCGCATCGAGTCGATAATGTGGAGTCGCATGGATGAGGCTGGTACGGAACTAGCCTTAATCATAGACAGTTTAAATTCAACGCCGAAAAAAATTGGCTTGGAGAGTCGGCAAAAGGGACTAACTCCGTATGCCTACTCGAAACTGTGCTCTGCATTTCCTAATGCAATAGTGGCCGATGCGTCCGGTTTGGTCACTCGCATTCGTGCCGTAAAGTCCCCAACAGAGATTACCTATATGCGCAAGGCCGGGCTTTATTCGGTAGCTGGTCTGACGGCAGCAGAAGCGATCATCCAGGAGGGCATCACCGACAATGACATTGCCGCGGCGGCGTCTGCAGGTATGATCCGCGCAGGCAGTGAATATTTCTCCATTGATCCCATCATCCGTACCGGAGATTGGCATGCTATAGTGCATTCTTCGTTTCGTAGGAACAAGATCAAGCGGGGCGACCCCATCATCATGGAGATGAGTGGGGTCCATGAGCGCTATAACGCGCCGCTTTATTCCACGGCGATAGCAGGGCGTGCGTCAGATAGTACACGCCTTCTGTCAGATGTCGCGCTCCATTGTCTTGAGACACTTTATAGCAATCTGAAGCCCCGCCGAACTATGCGAGACGTTCTGACTAGCACGAAGTGCGAACTGATGAGTTTGGACGCGCGAACTCGCCTTGGAACCCGAATAGTAGGCTCCACTTTGGCTGACTACCTGACTGAGAAATTCAGGTCGTGGAAGGCCTATCCCGTCGGCCTGGCCTTTCCTCCGTCCTGGCCTGAAAACTCGATCTGGCTGGCAGAGTCTGACCAGATTCTCGTGCCGGGGATGTGCTTCCACGCGTGCTACTCGTTCAGAGTGTTTGGGGAGGTCGCCGCCGGGTTCGGTGATTCCATTGCAATTACAGAGGAAGGTTTCGAAATCCTAACACCACGTACGAAGCGTCTTCTCGAGGTGTTCTGAGATTGAAACGCCGATACCGTTGCAACACCGCTTGCGACACGCATTTAAATTGGAGGACCAATGAAGACCGATCTCCTTTCCGTCATTGACTGCGCTGGGTCGCCCCGTCAACGAGGACGCACTCATGGAGAAGCGCTGCGCACCGCTATCGCTGAAAAGATAATGCGCTGGCATGACGCCATCGCGGAAGCCTACGGCGTCACCGCCAAGACGTTCATTCCGCGCTTCTTGGCGGCAACACGGTTCGGCGATGCGGTGAAGCGATACACACCCCACCTCGCCGAAGAGGTTGCAGGAATAGCGGAAGGATCCAACATCGCCCACGAAACCGCATTTGCGCTCCAGCTACTGGATGAGGAGTGGTGGTTCGGCCGCTCCACTGGAGACGGACATTGCTCCAGCCTTGCAATCGCCCCCTGCGGGCCTATCCCGACAATAATTGCTCAAACAATGGACTTGCCACGATGGCACGACGGGGCGCAGGTTTTGCTGAAAACGCAGGACTCGGAAGCCGGTGAGACCATGGTCTTCACATCTGCAGGTCTGATTGGCCTGATGGGCGTGTCCGAGCGCGGGGTCGGCGTCTGTGTGAACACCTTATCACAACTGGCTGTCAGCCCGACAGGGTTGCCAGTGGCTTTCGTGATGCGAGGCGCCCTCGCCTGCTCGAGCGTGTCGGACGCCATTAGGTTCCTGCATGACGTTCCGCACGCCTCGGGACAGAACTATCAATTGGGAGACCGTCAGAACATCGCGACTGTCGAATGCTCCGCGGGCAAAGTATTGCCGCTCGCTACTAAGTCTAGATGTTCGCTGCATACCAATCATCCGCTTGCGAGCGACGACAGGCGTTCGGCGACAATACCCCTCGCAGGAAGCGATAGTTCGCGCGGTCGCCTCCAAAGCTTGCATCTCGATCTTGATGACGTGCGGGTAACCACGGATGATGTCAAGGCGGCACTGGCGGCATGCCGGGCCGGCGGTGAGGTTTCGCTAGTTGCCCCGCAACTGGCGACGGAACCGATGACCGTTGGCGCGGTCGTCTATGAGATCGGCGAGCGTACTAAAATATCAGTCTGCGCTGGACCACCGAGCGTCGAGGCATGGCGGGATATTGGGTTAGGGACGTGAACTTGCGTCTGATTTAGATTGATGCACGCGTGGTGGCCTCGATATAAACTATAATCGACAAAGGATCAGCGGAACGAATGGCGGAACGCTATAGCGCGGCGATCTGGGAGGAACTTCCACCTTGATCGTCGCGCGGCAGAACGCGAAGCTTCGCGCGAATACGCGACAAACCGGCAAAGGGCGCGCGCCTGCAAGCGTTGAGCCAGTCATCCACGCGAAGGCGGTTTGGTTGGCTTACGAAACGCGAGATCGCCAGAGGTGCCCCCTCTACGCAGGCGACCGAACATTCCGCCCCTCCACACATCCGATCATCCGATCAACGATCCTGGATCGTCAACAAGAGGTTCGGCAGACTTCCATCCGTAACAAGGTTGCCGTCGCTCGCCACGTTCAAAGAGAGGCGATATTCGCGCCGATAGCTCAGTACGCCTAGCTTCGAAATGAGGACGGCCCGGAATTGCCGACTCAACTCGGACCAGCGTCATCCGGAGGCACTACCCATGCGCTGTTTCACGTTTCCCGATCGTGTCTCAGCCTAAGGGATTGGTGTAGCTTCCGGCAGGTAGCCGTGTTTTCCGGCGAGCGCCGGAGTGGGATTTCAGCGCGTGACTGCAGGCAGGCTGATTTCCGGATCATCGCTCATTGATGCCATTGTCTCAAGTGTCATGTACCTGGCACGTTGGACGGCCCAGTCATCGTTTTGCTCGGGCAGCAGTGCGCCGACGAGACGGACGATGGCTTCGTCGTTGGGAAAGATGCCAACGACCTCGGTGCGTCGCTTGATTTGCCATTGAGATGTTCGATCGGATTTGTTGAATGCAATTGACCCGGTGCTCTTTCGGGAAGGTCATGCAGGCGAGCACATCCTCTTCGGCATCATTCATGATGGCGGCGAGCTTCTGCACTTTCGGCCGGATCTGGACGGCGACGTTGCGCCACTGGGTGCTCGCCGCCTCCGATGTGTCCTGAGCAAAAGCAGTGGCGATGAAGGCGGATACGACGCGTCTGCCGCTCTTTCCGGCGTGCGCCAGCACGTTCCTCATGAAGTGAACCCGGCATCTTTGCCATGTGGCACTGAGAACCTTGGTGACGGCGGCCTTGAGGCCCTCATGAGCATCGGAGACGACGAGCTTCACACCGCGCAGACCTCGGCGGGCGAGCCTACGCAGGGACTCCGTCCAGATCGGCTCGGCTTCGGGAGTGCCAACTTCCATGCCCAGAGCCTCGCGCCTGCCATCGGTATTGACGCCGACGGCGATGATAACGGCAACGGAAACAATGCGGCCACCGCGCCGGACCTTCAGATAGGTGGGCATCGATCCAGAGATAGGGCCAGCCCGTCGATGGGTCTTTCGAGGAAAACCTTGACCTTGACATCGATCTCCTCGCACAGAGGGCTCACCTGGCTCTTGGAGATGCCGCTCATACCCATCGCCTTGACGAGATCGTCGACGGAACGCGTTGAGATGCCTTGGATGTAAGCTTCCTGGATAACAGCCGTCAGAGCCTTTTCCGCCATGCGACGTGTCCCAGTCTCGGTCGCGGTAGCCGTTGCGTTGGGCCAGCCGCATCGCGTTCTTCTCGCCGTAGCCAGCACCGGTCGCACTGCCGACCTCCAGCTCCATCAGCCGTTCGGCGGCAACGCCGATCATCTCCCGTAGCAAATCGGCATCGGCACTCTTCTCAACAAGCGAGCGCACGTTCATCATATCGTCGGTCATCGGTGTCTTTCCATCAGGTTGGTCTTGAACAGCCCGACCCTGCCGGAAAAAAACTGATGGCCATCTAATCCTCAGGACCTACACTACCCGGCGGGACACGATCCGTTGCCCGAAATGAGGGACACATCATGCATGCCCACAAGCTCGGGCCGACTATAATGTGGCGATGATGACTGTCACGAAAACGACACAGCCGCTTCCCGTCTTGCTGCTAAGACTCACGAGGTTCCCGAGACCTTTTCTTTGGCCAGCCAGGCGCGGAAAGCTTCGAGCGGCGGGTAATTGGTCCGCGATTGCGGCCAGACGAGCCAGTAGGACCCCGAGCCCGGCACCGATCTCTTCAGGACCGGTACCAGGCGCCCTTCGATTATTTCAGTGTCAGCGAGATAGGCCGGAAGAAGAGCCACGCCGAGCCCGGAGATCGCCGACTGCGTCATCGTCGCGAACTGGTCGAAAAGCATCCCCGTCACGTTCGCCGGTCGCGCTCCCTGAGCGGCAAACCAGATCCTCCAGCCGGTCGGCCTGGTTTCCAGTTGCAGAAGTGGCAACCTCGCCATGTCCGCGATGTCGTCAATCGGATGTTCAGCGAGGAGCGCTGGCGAAATGCACGCCGTCAGGCGCTCCTCGAAGAGTTTCATATGGTCGGCATCCCGCCAATCGTCTGCTCCAAAATGAATGGCTGCGTCAAAACTCTCGGCGGCAAAGTTAAAGCGCTTGAGCCGCGTCGCGAGGTTGATCGTGATACCTGGATGTTTGWCCAGGAATGCGCCCAACCGCGGCGCCAGCCATCGCGTACCGAAAGCCGGCAGGATAGCCAGCGACAGGGTGCCGCCGCCTGGGTTGGCGGCGAATTCCATGCTGCCCCGCTGGATGAGATCGAGCGCGCGGCTCACGTTCCGCCCGTAGGCATGGGCTGCTTCCGTCGGAATGAGCTTCTGCCTGTGTCGCTCGAAGAGCGGCCGGCCAAGCTGCTGCTCCAGATTCTGCACGAGGCGGCTCACAGTGCTCTGTGTCAAATCAAGCTCACGCGCCGCCGCCGCCGTTGAGCCGGTGCGCAAGACGGCTTCGAACGCAGAGAGGAGGCTCATGGAGGGAAGGAACCGACGCGGGCGCATCAAACCTATGCATTTTATGAATTAGATCACATCTAAATAGGGTTATTTCTCGCGAAACACAATCGGTAAATGCATGAGCAAGCAGCTTCGATATCCGAGGTCGCATTTCATTCGAGGGAAATCCGTGACGACAAATTCCGCCACAGCCATGTCTTCCGCACAGACGAGCGCGTTTGCGTGGGACGATCCCTTCCTCTTGGAGGAGCAGCTCTCTGAAGAGGAACGCATGATCCGCGATGCTGCCAAGGCCTTTGCAGAGGCCGAATTGCTGCCGCACGTGGGGGATGCCTATCTTGAGGAGAAGACTGATCCCGGTCTCTTCCGGCTGATGGGCAGGGCCGGGCTTCTCGGCGTAACGTTGCCGGAAAAATATGGGGCGGCTGGCGCCAACTTCGTCTCTTACGGCCTGGTTGCGCGCGAGGTCGAACGCGTCGATTCAGGCTATCGGTCGATGATGAGCGTCCAGTCGTCGCTGGTGATCTATCCGATCTATGCCTATGGCTCGGAAGAACAGCGAGACAAGTATCTACCGGGCCTCGTATCCGGGGAATTGATCGGCTGCTTCGGTCTGACCGAGCCGGATGCCGGCTCCGATCCCGGCGACATGAAGACCCGCGCCGAGAAAATCGACGGCGGGTACCGCCTGCGCGGCTCAAAGATGTGGATCTCCAATGCGCCGATCGCCGATGTCTTCGTTGTCTGGGCGAAGTCGGAAGCTCATAACCGCCAGATCCGCGGTTTCATCCTCGAAAAGGGCATGAAAGGCCTGTCGGCGCCGAAGATCGGCGGCAAGCTGTCGCTGCGTGCCTCGATCACCGGCGAGATCGTGATGGACGGCGTCGAGATCGGCGAGGACGCCCTGCTGCCGAATGTTTCGGGTCTCAAGGGGCCGTTCGGCTGCCTGAACCGCGCCCGTTATGGCATTTCCTGGGGCGTGCTCGGCGCTGCCGAGGATTGCTGGTTGCGTTCGCGGCAATATGGACTGGACCGCGTTCAATTTGGCAAACCGCTGGCTGGCGCTCAACTCTTCCAGAGGAGGCTGGCGGACATGCAGACGGAGATTGCACTGGGGCTGCAGGCTTCACTCCGCGTAGGGCGCCTGATGGACGAGCACAAGTTCGCGCCGGAAATGATTTCTATCGTCAAGCGCAACAACTGCGGCAAGGCGCTCGATATCGCCAGGCAAGCCCGTGACATGCACGGCGGCAACGGCATCCAGATCGAATACCACGTCATGCGCCATTCCCAGAACCTTGAAACGGTCAACACCTATGAGGGCACGCATGATGTCCACGCACTGATCCTCGGCCGCGCCCAGACCGGTATTCAGGCGTTCTTCTGATGGGCGGTCCGAACAGTGCACCGCTTGCCGGCCTGAAAGTCGTCGAACTTGCCCGCATCCTTGCCGGTCCCTGGATCGGCCAGACACTCGCCGATCTCGGCGCCGAGGTTATCAAGGTGGAAAGCCCGCAGGGCGACGACACCCGCAGTTGGGGGCCACCCTTTATCGAACGCCCGGACGGTAAGGGCGGCGCTGAGAAGGTGGCGGCGTATTTTCATGCGGCAAACCGAGGCAAGTCGTCGGTCATTTGTGACTTCGGCGATCCCGAGGGTCTTGAGCGCGTCAAAGCATTGATCGCAGAAGCTGACGTTGTGATTGAGAACTTCAAAGTTGCCGGGCTGCAAAAATTCGGTCTCGATTATGAAAGCATCGCCGCGATCAATCCGCGGATCGTCTACGCTTCGGTGACCGGTTTCGGTCAGACAGGCCCGCGCGCCCGTCAGCCAGGATACGATTTCCTCATACAGGGTATGTGCGGAATTATGGACCTGACCGGTGAGCCAGACGGTGAACCGCAGAAAGTCGGCGTCGCCTGGATCGACGTCTTTACCGGACTTTACGGCGTCATCGGCATTCAGGCAGCGCTTGCCGAGCGCGACCGCTCCGGCGTTGGCCAGCATGTCGATCTGGCGCTCTTCGACGTCGGAGTTTCCGTCCTTGCCAACCAGGCCATGAATTATCTCGCAACCGGCAACGTGCCTCACCGTATGGGAAACGCTCATCCGAATATCGTGCCCTATCAGGTTTTCCCGGCCTTCGACGGTCATCTCATTATCGCTTGTGGCAACGATCGGCAGTTCGCATCCCTTTGCGACCTGCTGGATCTCGCTGCGCTCGCCGGAGACCCGGCCTACGCCACCAATCCCGCACGAGTGGAAAACCGCGAGAAGCTTTGCGCGATAATTGCGGAAAAGACGCGACTTCGGCCGAAAGCAGAACTGATCGCCGCACTTGAAGGGGCGGGTGTTCCGGGAGGACCGATCAATAGCGTCGCCGAGGCGATCGACGATCCGCAGATCAAGGCGCGCCGGCTTAAGATCGCTCCGGAAGGCTTGTCCGGCCTGAGAACGCCGATCGGCTTGTCGCGCAGCCTCCTCACGCTCGACAGTGCCTCGCCGCTTTTGGGTGCTGGACGCTGGAGCTTTTCTTCCGAAGAGTCGAGGGTAGACACGAAATGACGATCGAAACCATCGGAGTGCTCGGCGCCGGGCAGATGGGCAGCGGTATCGCTCATGTGCTTGCAATTGCGGGATTCGAGGTCTCGCTGATGGACGTCGACGCGGATCGGCTCGTCGCCGCGGTCGCCAAAATTAGCGAGGATATGGACCGGCAGGTGGCACGGGGAACGATCGCGGCCGAGGCAATGTTGAGCGCCGTTGGACGCCTCAGGACGACCGTAAACCTGCCCGAACTTGGCACGCTCGATCTGATCATCGAGACGGCGGCGGAGAGCGAGCCGGTCAAGCTGAAATTATTCGACGATCTCCGACCTCACCTGAAGCCGGAAGCGATCCTCACCTCAAACACGTCTTCGCTCTCGATCACCCGTCTAGCCGGACGGACTCGAAAGCCCGAGCAGTTTATGGGCCTCCACTTCATGAATCCGGTTCCGGTCATGCAGCTCGTCGAGCTCATTCGTGGAATCGTGACCAGCAACGAGACTTTCGAGGCTGTCCGCGCCGTCGTACAACGACTCGGCAAAACCGCAGTCGTTGCGGAGGATTACCCCGCCTTTATCGTGAACCGGATTCTGGTCCCGATGATCAACGAAGCCGTTTATACGCTTTACGAGGGTGTCGGTTCGGTTTTCGACATCGATCAGAGCATGAAGCTTGGCGCGAATCATCCGATGGGACCGCTGGAACTGGCTGATTTCATCGGCCTCGATACCTGCCTCGCCATCATGAACGTTCTGCATGAAGGCCTGGCGGACAGCAAGTACCGCCCATGTCCACTGTTGGTGAAATATGTCGAAGCGGGATGGCTAGGACGCAAAGTCGCCAGAGGCTTTTATGATTATTGCGGCGATACGCCGGTTCCGAGCCGCTGATCAGGAGTGCTGCACATGAAGATTCTCGTTCCCGTGAAGCGGGTAGTTGATTACAACGTGAAGATCCGGGTGAAGCCGGATGGTTCGGGCGTCGAGCTTGCGAATGTGAAGATGTCGATGAACCCGTTCGACGAGATTTCGGTCGAAGAAGCGCTGCGGCTGAAGGAGGCCGGCAAGGCCGAGGAAGTGGTGGTGGTGTCGATCGGACCGGCCAAGGCCGAGGAGACATYGCGCACCGCCCTTGCCATGGGCGCGGATCGCGCCATCCTGGTCGAGACCGAAGATCAGGTCGAGCCGCTGGCCGTCGCCAAGATCCTCAAAGGTGTTGCCGATGCCGAACAGCCGGGCCTGATCATCGTCGGCAAGCAGGCGATCGATGATGACTCGAACCAGACCGGCCAGATGCTGGCGGCCCTCTTGGGTTCGGCGCAGGCGACCTTCGCCTCGAAGATCGAGATCGGCGAGGGAAAAGCCAAGGTGACCCGCGAGGTCGATGGCGGCCTGCAGACGATCGAGGTCAAGCTGCCGGCGGTGGTGACCACGGATCTTCGCCTCAACGAGCCGCGTTACGCCTCGCTGCCGAACATCATGAAGGCGAAGAAGAAGCCGCTCGACAAGAAGGCGCCTGCCGATTTCGGCGTCGATACGACACCGCGGCTGAAGGTGCTGAAGACCGAAGAGCCGTCCGGCCGCAAGGCAGGCGTCAAGGTCAAGTCGGTCGCCGAACTGGTCGAGAAGCTGAAGACCGAAGCCGGCGTGCTCTGAGGATAGAAAGGGAGAACTTCACCATGGCCATTCTTCTTCTGGCTGACCACGACAATGCCCATCTTTCCGACCAGACCGCCAAGGCGCTGACGGCGGCCACTCAGATCGGCGGCGATATCCATGTGCTGGTGGCCGGCAAAGCCGCCAAGGCTGCGGCCGATGCCGCCGCCAAGCTTGCCGGCGTCTCCAAGGTGCTGCTGGCCGAAAGCGACGAGCTTGCCAACAATCTCGCCGAACCGCTTGCCGATCTCATCGTCTCGCTGGCGGCAGGTTATGACACCATCCTGACGGCTGCTACCTCGGTCGGCAAGAACGTCATGCCGCGTGTCGCAGCTCTCCTCGATGTCGCCCAGGTCTCGGAAATCATCGAGGTGGTTTCGTCCAACACCTTCAAGCGGCCGATCTATGCCGGCAATGCCATCCAGACGGTGCAGGCAAGCGATGCCAAGAAGGTGATCACCGTGCGCACCGCCTCCTTCGCTTCCGCCGCAGAAGACGGTTCGGCCACTGTCGAGGCAATCCCGGCGGTCGCCAATCCCGGTCTTTCGAGCTTCGTCGCCGATGCGCTGTCGACCTCCGATCGTCCGGAACTGACCTCGGCCAAGATCATCATCTCGGGCGGACGCGCACTCGGTTCGGCGGAGAAGTTCAAGGAAGTCATTCTGCCGGTTGCCGACAAGCTCGGGGCGGCCGTTGGCGCCTMCCGCGCTGCCGTCGATGCCGGCTACGCGCCGAACGACTGGCAGGTCGGCCAGACCGGCAAGGTGGTGGCACCGCAGCTTTACATCGCCTGCGGCATATCAGGCGCCATCCAGCATCTCGCCGGCATGAAGGACTCGAAGGTCATCGTCGCCATCAACAAGGACGAGGAGGCACCGATCTTCCAGATCGCCGACTACGGCCTCGTCGCCGATCTCTTCGAGGCACTGCCGGAACTCGAAGAGGCGCTGTGAAGATTGATATCTGTTTCCGATCTAGCATGCCCGTTGTGAGGGCGCGCTCAAACGACGAAGCCAGATGCCGCAATGGGGCGGCGCTCCGCATAGCCAAGAAGATGACTGTGCCTCAGAGCGACGATGGTGAAGCGGGTCCGATGATTTCGGCCCCAAGCATCAAGCGGGGGACAAGCGGGGACTATGTTGTGGGAATTGATGCGTCGCTGGCACGGCTCTGAACTCGGGTTAACGTTTCTTCCCTGAACGGTTTGGGTGTGATTCAAGAGTGTCGGTGATTTGGAGGCCGACATGTTTGAAGACGATCGCCCGCGGCTGCGGGTTTTGCTGGACCATTTWAGTCTCGTTGAGGATGAGCGGGAGCAATGGCGGGTCGCCCATCCGTTACCCGAGGTGCTTCTTCTGGTCG
>NZ_JARWKZ010000087.1:0-16898 GCF_050577975.1 Rhizobium sp. BR 315
GTCCCTTCGTCCCTTCGCCGGGACGATGGATGGGTTAGGCCGCAACCGCTCACGCAGCACTCAAATGACTGCGCATCTTTAGATTGGCCAGCCGGTCCTCAGCAGACCCCATACAGCAGCGGCCCCAGCGTCGACTGCGGACAGAAGCAAGCACTCGGCGAGGGATTAAGCTCAAAAGGGATTGACTCAATGCCCGTTACAGAAGAGCGGTTCTCAGATTCCGTGAAGAACTGAACCGCTCTAAGGACAGCAAAGAGACTGCGGGCGGGCGCCGAACGATATTCGGCGCCCGCTTGCTATGTCAGCTGAACGCTAGGTGCCGTTCGCTTCAGCTCTTCCTCACGGAAAGATAGCGGCGCGGCGATAGACCGAATGCCTTTTTGAACATCGCAATGAAGCTGCTCGCGCTTGCATAGCCCAGGCTCTCGGCCACCTCGATAATCGTGCGGCCCGCAGTCAGATATTCCAGCGCAAGCAGCAATCGTGCCTGCTGCCGCCAATTTGCGAAGGACATGCCTGTTTCCGCATGGAACAGACGCCGCGCCGAGCGCTCGGAGATACCGGCCTGCTGCGCCAGCGCATGAAATGTTTGCTCGCTCGCAGGATCTCGCAGCACCGTATCGGCGATACGAAGGACGCGCCGGTCGGCCGGCATGGGCAGATGCAGGCTCTCGGTCGGCGCCGCGCGAACCTCATCCAGCAAAACGGCCGCAAGACGGCGCTGTTGCGGCGAGAGCTTTTCCTCCCAATGCCAGGTGGTCGCTCTGCGTACGAGTGCGCGCAACACATCGCTGACACTTAGTACGCATGGGCTTTTCGGCAGGCTGGCACTGGCATCCGGGGTCAGGAAGATGCCCCAGCCGCTCAGCACGCCATTGATGCTCGCCCTGTGCATCACATTGGGCGGAAGCCAGCCTGCCCGCTGCGGCGGCAACAGCCAGGAGCCCTCCGGCGTGCGCATATGCACAAGCCCGCTCTCGATACAAAAAAGCTGCCCGCGCGCATGGGAATGCCAATCATACTCCTGCGTCCCGAGGCGAAACGCGCTGCCGGGTTCATCCGATCCCCAGAAGGCGATGAGGGGTGGTCCGTCGGCGCGATCGTCGAAGTCTTCGAGGTCCATATTCGTTTGGCCGCTTTGCGATATTCTTAGTCCGAATGTCGTTATCACGTCCGGATGCCCCTGCGCTATCGTTCCGCTCGGTTTTGAAATCGACAACAGGGCAGAACAGAAGATTTTCATGCGAGACTTTCATGTCATCATCGTCGGCGCAGGCCTTGGGGGCCTGTGCCTTGCACAGGGATTGAAGCGTGCCGGCATCGGTTTCGATGTCTACGAGCGCGATGCGGCGCCCGATAGCCGCGTCCAAGGATATCGAATCCGGATAGCCGCCGACGGGCAAAGGGCGCTGGCATCTTGCCTGCCTCCCGGGCTCTTCGACCTGTTTCGAGCGACAGCTTCCGTCAGCTCGTTGGCCGGACGCTTCCTGACACCGCAACTCCTGCCCATCACGGGGCGCACGCCGGAGAGCTGGGATACGGGCGAGGAGGAGGATGCAAACGACCTGAGCGTCAACCGCCAGACCCTGCGTGAAATCCTGCTGTCGGGAATAGAGGAACACGTTCATTTCGGACATGGCTTCACATCCTACCGCCGCATGGACGACGCCTCCGTGGAAGCCTCATTCGAAGGCCTGCCGCCGATATCCTGCAACCTGCTGGTCGGCGCGGACGGTGTGAATTCGCAGGTGCGCCGACAGCTGGCACCCTATGCCGTGCCGGCGGATACGGGAACGATATGCGTCTATGGCAAGATCGAGCTGCCGCTGCCGGCAGGTTCCGACCACCTCTGCGACGGCACGACCGTTGTGTTTGCCGATGGTTGCACGGCGATTTTCGATCTCATGCGTTTCAGGGAGGATCTTCCAAGCCTCGCCGCCCGTTTCGCACCGGATTGCAGCCTCACGCCGATGGCCGACTATCTCTATTGGGCGCTGATCGGTCCCCGTCAACGACTAGGCCTTGAAGAAGAATACGATCACGTACAGGACCTGCCGATCCTGCTGCGAACGGCAATGCGCGACTGGCATCGTGATCTGAAGCAGGTCATCAGCCGAAGCGAGCCTGCGGCAGTGGCTGCGCTACCAATTCGTAGCGGCCGCCCGGATGCTTTGTGGCCATTCGGCGCAATCACGCTTCTTGGGGATGCGATCCACGCCATGAGCCCCGCCGGCGGACTTGGCGCGAACACAGCGCTCGAAGATGCCCGCGTGCTTGCGGAAATTCTTAGCGACACCGGAGCGCGACCGGTGAACGTCGCGTTGCTCGACTACGAGGCCAACATGCGTGAGCGGGCCACCCGCGCCATCGACGCCTCCGAACGTGGCGCTGCAATGCTATTTGAAAATCTCGCCTGAGGAAAAATACCATGACAATCGACGCATCCACCTTCACCTTTCACGATGTATCCCTGTGGCCGATCGTCCGTCAGAACGCTCAGTCCGTGCAGCCGGGCTATACGGAACAATGGGAGCGAGAGATGGATTCCTTCCTTGCCATCTCCATGCCCTTCGTCGTGATCATGGAGGGCGGCCAGCCGGCTGAGGATCACGAAGATCGCAAAGCGAGAGGCATCTGGCTCAAGAGGAACAAGACGGCTCTCGCCACGGTCTGCAAGGCCGTCATCGGCATCGAGGCCAGCGCCATCAAGCGCGCCGCCGTGCAGGTGCAGATGAGCCTCGCAACAAAAGCATTCGGCACCAGAATGGAAATCGTTGCCACGCAAAAAGAGGCTTTCGAACTCGCCGAGCAAATCCTCGCGGAAAAGGGGCGCGGGTCGGATAGCTGATATCGGCCCGCCCGACGACATCCCAATCGCCGAGGCGCTGCGCGCCATCTACGGGATCGACATGTACATCATTCAACATCCCGCTCTGGTCACCCCATCGCTATCCCGACCTAAAGAAGCATTGCCTGTTTAATGCGGATCGGCGAGCATGCTCGCTGATCCGTTCCCCTAAAATATTCGGTCTTCTGCTGGTCAAAATGCCGAGCGACGCAGGATCGGCGCGGCTTTCCAGCCCAATTCCGGCGCGATGAGCGTCACGAAATCATGGAGGATCTGCCGGTATTCCTCGTCGTGAAACTCGTAGGGCAGCTCCAAACGAAATTCGCTGACATAGGGCAGGATCGGATCGGCATATAGACGCGCGAGGATTTCGTCCGACGTGCCGACAAGATCGCGGGCAAAGAGCGTTCGCCGTTCGCCCTGCGGCGAAAGCGTACGCTCGTAGCGGCCCGCCGCATAGTCCGTGTAGCGCTTGCGCGTCACGGCATCGGCGCTGTCGAACGGCACGATGACACGGCCGAGCGCCACTCGCCTGGTATCGCCGCCGGAGACGCGGTAGGTCTCCAGTTGCCGGGATTGCGCCACGAAGAAATCGTCGGTCTCCTCGCCGGTCGTGACATTGCCGATCAGAAGATTGAAGCCATTGCGGCCGGCCCATTCGGCCGAGCGCAATGAACCACCGCCATACCAGAT
Source organism: Rhizobium sp. BR 315 (assembly GCF_050577975.1). Classification (NCBI taxonomy): domain Bacteria; kingdom Pseudomonadati; phylum Pseudomonadota; class Alphaproteobacteria; order Hyphomicrobiales; family Rhizobiaceae; genus Rhizobium; species Rhizobium sp. BR 315. Next base: position 3,542 of record NZ_JARWKZ010000087.1, read on the forward strand.
GCGGTCGATCAGCCCCTTTGCGTAGGGCTGAAGACGCGGACGCTGCGGACCGAACGGCGTCTTGATGACCGTATGCTGATCGCCAACATAAGTCCCTCGCAGATTATCGGCGAAGCGCAGCACCCTCTGATGGGAAAAATCGTAGCTTTCCCAATCGCCGTCGAAGGCGAGCGGACCGATCAGATCGGCATGCAGCGGGCGCCCCGCACTGAGCCCGATGTTCAAGCGTCCGCGCGACAGGACATCCACCGTCGCAAGATCTTCCGCAAGCCGATAGGGGCTTTCGTAGCCGATCGGAATGACGGCGGTGCCAAGCTCGATATGCCGCGTGCGCTGCGTTGCCGCAGCAAGAAAGGCACTTGCGGAGGAGATGCCTGGTTCGAGATGCCGCTGCCGAACCCAGGCGCTATCGAACCCTTTCTGCTCGCCATGCTCCAGAAGCTGCAGGGTTTGCTCGAGACCGGCCAACGGGTCCTCGTCAGGATAGTTGCCCGGCGTGAGAAAGCCGATATGGCTGATCGAAGGGGCGGGATGGCTCATCTCGCTGTCTCCTCAAAATTTCGGCAAGCCGGGCGGATTGGTTTCCGATTTCTGCAGCGCTTCCTCTGCGAGATGCCAGTGGTCGAGGATCCTGGCATAGGTACCGTCCTTGATCAGCCCGTTCGTGGCAGCGGTGAGCGCGGTCGCAAAGCCGCTTCCCTTGCGGGTCGTGATCGCAACATCGGAGCGATCCGGCCAACCGGCGCTCAGGGTGCCGACGCGTTTGATATTCTTGTCGCGCGTTGCGATATAGACGAGCTGAGCGTGCGGCTGCACGATGACATCGGCGCGATCGGAGCGGAGTGCAAGAAGACTCGCTGCATCGTCGTCGTAATACTGCAGCTCTAATGGCTTCAGGCCGGCCTTGACGTCCTCATCGCTCCACTTCAGCAGGATGCGTTCCTGGTTCGTGCCTGCGCCGACGATGATCCTCAGACCCGCCGCATCCTTCGGCTCCTTGATGGCAGCGATTTTGCTGTCGGTCTTGACGAAGAAGCCATGCAGGCCCTGGCGATAGGTGGAGAAGTCAAACTTCTCTTTCCGCTGCTCGGTGACGCCGACGTTGGAAATGACGGCATCGTATTTGCCCGATGTCAGGCCAAGCGGCCAGTCGGCCCAGGCAACCGGGATGAGTTCCAGCTTCAATCCGAGCGCATCGGCAACGGCAGAGGCATAGTCGGGGTCAGCACCGACGACCGTTTTGGCGTCCGTTGCGTAGGTGGCAAGCGGCGGCCCACCGGGAGCGACGGCCACGGTGAATTTGCCCGGCGCAACAAATTTGAAGTCCTTGGGAATGGCGGCAATCGCCGCGTCGTTCTTTGCCGCATGGACACGTCCGGGCTGCTCCGGGCTGAGATCGAAATTTCCGGCTGCGCTTGCCGGGCCGGGGCCGATCAAGGCCGCCGCCGCCATGGCCATAAACGTTGTTCTGAAGTTAGGAAGGATAGTCACGGAAACTGTATCTCCATAGCAGAAGGATGGAAGCGGACCGGCGCGGGCCCCACCGGCGCCGGTCCGCTCGGCCAACATTACGAACCGCTCTTCGGCAGGCCCGCAGGGTTGGTCTTGGATTGATCGACGGCTTCGGCATTCAGGCTCCAGTGCTTCAGCACCTCGCCATACTTACCGTTCTTGATCAGATCGTTGAGAGCGAGCGTGACGGCATCGGCGAGCCCGGCCCCCTTCTTCGTCGTAACGGCGATTTCAGCGGTGATCGGCCAGCCACCCGAAACGGTGCCGACAAGCTTCCGCGTGCCGTTGATGGCGGCTTTATAGGCTTGTGTCGCATTCGGATTGAACTCGACATCGGCGCGACCCGATTGCAGGGCTAAATCGGCCGCAGCGCGGTCATCGAAATACTGCACCTCGATCGGCTTCAGGCCGACCGCCACGTTCTGCCGGTCCCATTCGAGAATGATCTTCTCCTGGTTCGTGCCGGCTCCCGTGATCACCTTGAGACCCGCGACATCCTTGGGCTCCTTGATTTCGGTGATCTTGCTGTCGGCCTTCACGTAGAAGCCGAGCACATCCTTGCGATAGGTGGAGAAATCGAATTTCAGCTTGCGCTCCTCGGTGACAGTCACGTTGGAAATGACGGCATCGTATTTGCCGGAGGAGACGCCGAGCGGCCAATCCTCCCAGGCGACCGGCACCAGCTCGAGCTGAAGGCCGAGGGAGTCGGCGATCAACTGCGCGATATCGGGATCGGCACCGACGACGGTCTTTGCGTCGGTGGCGTAGGTAGCGATCGGCGGATCCCAAGGATTGATGGCCACCGTGAACTTACCGGGATTGACGAACTTGAAGCCGGGCGCGATGGCCTTGGCGGCGGCTTCGTCCTTCTCTGCCCTGACGCGATTGGACGTATCGGGGCTCAGGTTGAATTTTTCGGCCGCACTAGCCGGCGCGCAGCTCATGGCGACGGCGGTGATAACCCCCGCCAGTACGTACTTCGTTCTATCAAGGAATGCCATGTCCCTTCTCCATTTCATCTTTAGGTTGTTGCGGTTGTCATTGTTGTCCGAATGCCGCCGGGGCTCGGCATTTTTTCACCAGCTTTTGTCGGCTAGAGAACCTTGGCGAGGAATTCGCGCGTGCGCGGATGCCTTGCATCGTTGAGGATCTGCGCCGGGGCGCCGGCCTCGATAACATGGCCGCCCTCCATGAAGACGACCGTATCGGCGACCTCGCGGGCGAAGCCGATCTCGTGGGTAACGATCACGAGGGTCGTGCCGGTGCGGGCAAGCTCCTTGATTACGTCAAGCACCTCGCCGACCAACTCGGGATCGAGAGCCGAGGTCGGCTCGTCGAAGAGAAGAACCTTCGGCCTGAGCGCCAGGGCGCGGGCGATCGCGACGCGCTGTTGCTGGCCGCCGGAGAGCTGACGGGGATAGGCATCGATCTTATCGCTGAGGTCGACGCGGGCGAGCAGTTCCTGCGCAAAGGCTACCGCCTCCTCCCGGCTTACGCCACGCACCTGTATCGGCGCCTCGATGAGATTTTCCAGAACGGTCAGGTGCGGGAAGAGATTGAAGCTCTGGAAAACCATGCCGATGTCGGTGCGGCGCTTCAGAATGTCCTTCTCCTTCAGCTCATAGAGCACCTCGCCCTTCTGGGTGTAGCCGACAAGCTCGCCGTCCACCGAGATGAAGCCGCTATCAACGCGCTCAAGATGGTTGATGGCACGCAGCAGCGTCGATTTTCCCGAACCCGACGGGCCAATGATGGCGGTCACGCTGCCGGCCGGCAGGCTGAGCTCGATATTGTCGAGAACTTTCAGCGTGCCGAAGCTCTTCGAAATCCCATGAATGCGCACGGCTCCACCTTTGGCGCGAAGACCGGCCGCACTCCGAAAGGTCGCAAGCCTCGCGCTATCAGGCGCGACGACGGCCACAGGTAGAGGCCGACGGAAGCGTTGGAAAAAAGCCTGGAACGGCAATGGCGTCGGATTGCGCACTGCGCCCTTGGAGAAATAGCGCTCGATATAGTGCTGAATGACCGACAGGACCGTCATGATCACGAGGTACCAGACCGTCGCCACCATCAGCAGCGGAATGACTTCCAGATTGCGACGGTAGATGACCTGTACGGTGTAGAAGAGCTCCGGCAGGGCCAGCACGTAGACCATGGACGTGCTCTTGGCGAGACCGATGATCTCGTTGAAACCGGTGGGAAGGATGGAGCGCATGGCCTGCGGCAGCACGATGCGGAACGCCTGGCGCCAGCGCGGCAGGCCAAGTGCGGCCGCCGCTTCCAGTTGCCCCTGGTCGACCGAGAGGATGCCGCCGCGGACGATTTCCGCAAAGAAGGCCGACTGGTTCAGCGTCAGTCCGAGAAAGGCCGCGGCAAAGGGCGTCAGAAGCTGCGTTGTCGGATAATTGAACAGGATCTTATCGGTGAACGGCACGCCGACACTAATGGTTTCATAGAGATAGCCAAGATTGTTGAGAACCAGCAGCAACACGATCATCGGGATCGAGCGCAGAAGCCAGATATAGCCCCAGGAGAGACTGGACAGCAGCGGCGATTTCGACACGCGCGCCAGAGCCAAAGCCGTTCCGAGAACGGAGCCGGAAACGGCCGCAAGCGCCGTCAGAAGCAGCGTCCTGCCGAGACCGACAAGCACCGGTTCGGCAAAAAACCATTCGGCGAACACACCCCATCCCCAGCGGGGGTTAGTGAAGGTGGAATAGAGAACTGCGGCAAGAACGAAGGCCGCAAAGATCGTCCCTGCGGTACGGCCAGGATGCCGCGCCGGCACGATGCGATAGCGCGCATAATCCGTCTTCGCCTCGCTTGTTCCGGCGGGCGGTTTGATATCAGCAAAGTCCGTCGTCAGTGCCATGATGCTTGCCCCTTATGATTGTCGTTGCTTCATTCCGCCATCATCGCCCGGCGACGGCCAACCGCTGCTGCGACCCGGATGTCTCGGGGGAACAGGACAGCGCCAGATGGCTGACGTCCTTTTCGAAAGGCAGGCTCTTGTAGATTTCCGCATCGACCGATGTGTCGAAGAGCGCCGTGTATCCATTGTTCAGATAAAGGCCGACGGCCTCGGGCTGCCGAAAGCCTGTGGTCAGATAGATGCGCTCATAGCCCTGGCGCGCGGCTTGCAACTCCAGCTCCACGAGCAGCTTGCGCGCCAGCCCCTGACGCCGCAGATCGTGCCGCGTCCAGATGCGCTTGAACTCCGCCGTTCGGTCGTCATAGTGCTTGAAGGCACCGCCGCCGATCGTCTCGCCGTCGCGCAGCAGAAGCAGGAAGTTGCCGTGCGGTGGCGCGAAGGCCTCCGGCGGATAGCGGTTTAGCTCGGCAGCCGCACCGTCCGCGTTGAAATAGGTGCCGTAGCGGCTGTCATATTCGAAAATCAGCTCGTCGATCAGCGGCTTGGCACGCGGGTCCAGCGTGGTCGTGTAAAGAAACGTGTCGCTCATGTCGTTCGTCACCTGTTGTCATCCGCAAGGAAAGTTTCGGCGAGCCGCACCCAGTAGCGGGCAGCGGGCGCGATGATGGCGTCGTTGAAATTGTATTGGGCGCTGTGCAGCGGCGCGCTGTCGCCGTTACCGACGAAAAGATAGCTGCCGGGCTTCGCCTCCAGCATGAAGGCGAAATCCTCGCTGGCCGTTCGCGGCCGGAAATCCGCGACCACGGCCGCAGGCCCGAGCGCCTGCAGGGCAACGCTTCGCGCAAAATCGGTTTCATCGGCATGATTGACCAGGGCCGGAAAGCCGAGGCGGTAGTTGACGTCGGCCACTGCGCCAAAGCTCTCGGCTTGCGCCCGCGCGAGTGCCGGTATGCGCTCCTGGAGCTTCGTGCGCACCTGTTCGCTAAAGGCGCGCATGGTAAGCTTCAGTTCGACACTCTGCGGAATAACGTTCGACGCGGACCCCGCGTGGATGGAGCCGACCGTTGCAACGGCCATGTCCTGCGGATCGATGTTGCGCGAGACCACGCTTTGCAGCGCGGTAATGAAGGAAGCAGATGCCAGCACCGGGTCGACGGCCCGATGTGGTTCGGCGCCATGACCGCCCTTGCCGACGATCTTGATGACCGCCTGGTCGACGGAAGCCATAGCGGGGCCTGCAACGAAGCCGAACTGCCCCGTCGGCACTCCCGGCCAGTTATGCAGGCCGAAGACGGCATCGACGGGAAAGCGGTCGAAAAGCCCCTCCGACAGCATCTTGCGAGCACCTGCGCCAATCTCCTCGGCCGGCTGGAAAATCAGCCGAAGCGTACCGCTGAAATTGCCGTTCTCGGCGAGATAGCGCGCAGCAGCGAGCAGGATCGACGTGTGCCCGTCATGGCCGCAGGCGTGCATGACGCCGGGATTGCTGCTGGCGTAATCGAGCCCGGTCGCCTCCTCAATGGGCAGCGCATCCATATCGGCACGGATGCCGAGGCTGCGCTGCCCATCGCCCCGCTTAAGCGTTGCGACAACGCCGGTTCCGGCGATGCCCGTTACGACCTCGTAACCCCAGTCCGCAAGCAGCGACGCTACTTTCTTGGCTGTTCGATGCTCCTGAAAAGCGAGCTCAGGATATTGGTGCAGGTCGTGGCGCAACGCGATGATTTCATCGAGATGGGCAGCAATGCCCCTCTCGATAGGGTCATTGATCGAGGCGGCCTTGATGATGGCGTTCATGGTGATCGTCCGGGCTCAAGCGCCGACGGCCTTTGCGGGTTCGATCTGATGGGATTGCGCCGCATAACGGCTTTCGCGGAACGGCAGGCCCAGATGGTCGCGCAGCGTCTCGCCCTTCAGCACCGGATCGAAATAGCCGCGCCCGGTGAGGATCGGAAGAACATGCTTTGAGAAGTCATCGAAGCCTTCGCCGATGACCGGAAAGCCGAGAATGAAGCCGTCGGCACCTTCCTCATCCACCCATCGGATGATCTCATCGGCGATGTGCTGGGCGGTTCCGATGAAAGAGGTCCGTGGTGTTGCGGCATCGAGCGCCACCTCACGCAGAGTGAGGCCCTTTTCCCGCGCGGTTTTCTTGATGCGATCGGTCGTCGCTCGGAAGTTGTTGCGGCCGATATCACCGAGATCGGGGAATTGTTCATCAAGGGGATAGGCGCTGAAATCGTGATGATCGAAGAAGCGGCCGAGATAGGCCAGTGCCTCGTCGATGGTGACGAGATCGCGAATTTGCCGGTATTTGGCATCCGCCTCTTCCTGCGTCGCGCCGACAATCGGACCGATGCCCGGAAAGATGCCGACATCGGCTGCACTTCGGCCATGCGCGATCGCACTCTGCTTCACCTGCTTGTAGAACACCTTGGCATCTTCGAGCGGCCCGCCATTGGTGAAGACGGCATCGGCGTGCTTGCCGGCGAGCCGGATGCCGGAATCGGAGGCTCCGGCCTGGAACACGACCGGCTGCCCCTGCTTGGAGCGGCTGATGTTCAAAGGGCCTTCAATGCGGAAGAAACGCCCCTTATGGTTCAGGCGATGCAGTTTGGATTTGTCGGCATAGACACCCGCTTCTCGATCACGCACGAAGGCATCGTCGTCCCAGGAATCCCATAGCCCCTTGGTGGCATCGAGATATTCGTCGGCGATCTCGTAGCGCAGCTCATGCTCGGGATGTTCGCGGCTGTAATTGCGCCCGGAACCTTCGAGCGGCGAGGTCACGGCATTCCAGCCGGCGCGGCCGCCGCTGATGAGATCGAGTGAGGCGAACTGGCGGGCGATGGTGAAAGGATCGCTGTAGGACGTCGAAACCGTGCCGACCAGACCAAGCTTCGTCGTATAGGCGGCAAGCGCCGAAAGGATGGTCAGCGGCTCGAACCGATTGAGGAAATGCGGGATCGACTGTTCGTTGATGTAGAGCCCATCGGCGACGAAGGCGAAGGCGATGCCTGCCTCTTCCGCCTTGCGGGCAGTCTTGACGAAGAAGTTCAGATTAGTGCTGGCATCGGCCGGGACGCTCGGATGCCTCCAGGCGTTCATGTGACCGCCCGGCCCCTGCAGCATGATACCGAAATTGACGTGTTTTTGAGCCATGATTGATCCTCCTGGGACAGGCCGTTCAGGCAACGAGGGAAAGCCGCTCTTTGGCGAGCAATTCGATTGAGGCGAGCCGTTCGGCCGCCGTCAGCGCCGGTGTGTCGAGCACGAATTCCTCGACGCCGTAGCGCCGATGCAGCGTGTCGAGCTCATCGCGGATCTGGGCCGCCGTGCCATGCAGCACGCTTGGCACCTTCTCTTCTGTGCGGTAATCCGTGACGCCTGCCTGGCGAGCAAATTCCGCCGCCTGCTCCTGACTGCCGACATTGACGCTCTGGCCATTGGGCAGGAAGAGCTTGACGATGCGAAGCTGGCCGACGCGCTCACGGGCATGGGCCTCGCTTTCGGCGGCAAAGGCGGCCAGCGCCAGGATCGGAACCTTTCCGCCCGTCGCCCGCCCATAGGCTTCGAAGGTCTTGCGCAGATTTTCGGGATCGCCGTTCAAATGGCCGGCGAAGACGAGCGTCCAGCCCTTTTCCGCCGCAAGCTCGGCGCTTTCAACGCTGGCGCCGAGAAGGAAGCGCTCCGCAGCGCGAGGCGGAAACGGCGTCGCCAAGGCGCCTTCGGAATTTGGATCGGCGGCAAGATAGCCATTCAGATCGGACAACTGCTCGCCAAAGCTCGGCTTTTTTTCCGGATCGACGGCAATCTGCAGCGCGCGGGTGGATAATGGGAAACCGCCTGGCGCCTTGCCGACGCCGAGGTCGATGCGACCAGGCGCAAGCGAGGCCAGAAGATTGAATGCCTCGGCAACCTTATAGGCGCTGTAGTGCTGCAGCATCACGCCGCCGGAGCCGATGCGGATCTTCGAGGTCCTGGCGATTAGATAGGCGATCAGCACTTCCGGCGCCGAACTTGCGAGGTTCGCCATGTTGTGATGCTCGGCAACCCAGAAGCGGTGATAGCCGAGCTCTTCGGCTCTCACGGCCAATCGCGTCGTGACACCGAGTGCTTCGGTGGCACTGAGCCCCTGCTCGATCGGGCTCTTGTCGAGAAGGCTAAGAAGATAAGACATGCCGTTCCGTTTCATCCCTATTTGCGCCAATGCCGACCATTGACGCTATAGTCTATAAAAAGCATAGATTTTAAGGAATTTAAGAAACAGCGTTCTTTTTGTTCGGCCTCATGCGGAAAAAATAAGCAGTTGATCATATTGGCTGGCACGCGGATTTCACCGTTGCGTACGGCCCAGACATGCCCTTCGACAAGCGCTCGCTCTTTAATCTGAAGAGCGATCTTGCCTTTGCTCGATACCGGATCTCCTCCTCTGAAAGAGGCGATCCCTGCGGCGGCCGGCCAATTGGGATAAACAATTCCCTTTATAATCTATAAAAATAGTTTGTTATTTCTATCAATCACCCCGCCCTCTTCGCTAGGCTTTGCTCATTGCACTCAGGGAACCGCCGGAAATCGTGATCCGGCCAAGGGGACGAATATGAACTTCAAGCAACTGATCGCTGCGGCCGCATTCGGTCTCGCTAGCATTTCGACGGCCGTCACTGTAAACGCGGCCGACAAGAAAGTGACCGTCGGCTATCAGACCGACGCCTTGCCTTCCTCGGTGGCCATCGCCAACGGTGACTTCGCCAAAGCGACCGGATACGAGATCGACTTCCGCAAGTTCAATTCCGGCGCGGAGATCTTTGCAGCCATTGCGTCTGGCGATGTGCAGATCGGCTATGTGGGCTCGAGCCCGTTCGCCGCGACGGCATCGCGCGGCCTCGAAATCAAGGCCTTCTACCTCTCATCGATCTCGGGCATCGATGAGGCGCTTGTGGTGCGCAACGGCTCCGGCATCAACACGCTCGCCGACCTGAAGGGCAAGAAGCTCGCGGCGGCGCCGGTTTCGACCGACCACTACCAACTCCTTGCCCTCATCAAGTCGCTAGGTCTCACGGAGAAAGATGTGCAGGTCTTCGCCGTCCCCCAGCCGGAAATCGTCGCCAGCTACAATCGCGGCGATATCGACGGCGGCTTTGTCTGGGATCCGGCGCTGACCGAGCTGAAGAAGAACGGCAAGGTGCTCGTCACCTCCAAGGATGTCGCCGATAAGGGCGCTCCGACCTTTTCCGCATGGGTGGCAACGTCGAAATTCGCCGCCGACAACCCGCAGTTCCTGAAAGCCTACACCTCCGTCATCAGCAAGTACTATGCCTCATTCGCAGCGGATAAGGCCGTATGGGGACCGGATAGCGACAATGCAAAGGCGCTCGCCAAGCTTCTTGGCGGTACGGCGGATCAGCAGGCGGCGGCCTTGAAGAACCTCACGCTGCTGACACCCGATGTGCAGGCATCCACAGACTGGCTCGGCGGCGGCGAGAAGTCGGGCGCGGCCAAGATTTTGAAGGACACCGCGACCTTTCTGAAAAGCCAGGGCAAGGTCTCCGAAGTTCTGCCGAATTACGGTGCCTTCGTCACCGCCGATGCACTTGTAAACGCCAGCAACTGATCCTCCCTGACGCTGGCGCACATGTTGCGCCGGCGTCGAACCTTTGAGAGAAGACATGCTTCAAGTCGATCATGCCAGCGTATTCTTCGTAGCGCGCGACGGGCGAGCCGTCCATGCGCTCGATCGCGTCTCCTTCAACATTCCCGAACGCGGCATCGTCGTTGCCTTGGGAGCTTCGGGCTGCGGCAAATCCACCCTGCTCAATGCGATCGCCGGGTTCCTGCCGCTCTCGGAAGGAGCAATCACCCTCGATGGCCGACCGGTCTCCGGTCCCGGCTCGGATCGCGGTGTCGTCTTCCAGAAGGATTCGCTGCTGCCGTGGAAATCCGTCGTCGACAATGTCGGGCTCGGGCTGCAGTTCGCTGGGTTGGGGCGGCGGGAACGGCGCGAACGTGCCTTCGAATTGCTGCGGCTCGTCGGGCTGACCGAGTTTGCAAATGCATCACCTTACGAGCTCTCGGGCGGCATGCGCCAGCGCGTCGGCATCGCCCGCGCGCTGGCGACCGATCCGGATATCCTGCTGATGGACGAACCCTTCGGCGCACTCGACAGCCTGACGCGGGAACAGATGCAGGAACTGCTCGTCTCCGTCTGGGCGAAAACCGACAAACGGATCTTCTTCATAACCCATTCGATCGCGGAGGCACTGTTTCTGGGCACCGAGGTTCTGGTGATGTCGCCGCGACCGGGCCGCGTCGTTGCCCGCTTTGATCTTGATTTCGTCCGTCACTTTGCCGCCGGCAGCGACGCGAAGTCGATCGTCTCATCTCCCGAATTTGCCGATCTCAGAGAGGAAATTCGCACGATCCTCCACAATGCTGAAAATTTCAGGAGCGCGGCATGAGCGACATTACCGGAACACGCGCCATCGCAGCTCAACCACAAGAAACGAAAGCAAAGCTCGTCCAAATGCCGGGGTTCGGCGTCGGCACCAAGCCGACGATCGCGATCAGCATAGCAACGGGAGCCGCCTTGATTGGCATATGGTGGCTCGTCTCGAAGCTCGGCCTGGTCTCCCATCTTTTCCTACCGCGGCCCGACGAAGTGTTGACGCAGGTCGGTGTCGTCTATCGCGATGGCTATGCGGGTGCTTCGCTGTCCGAGCACATAGTCGCAAGCCTCTTTCGGATCGTTGTCGCGGCAACCATCGCGATCGCGGTCGGTATTCCGGTCGGCCTGCTGATGGGGCTCAGCCGCTGGGCCAAGGGCGTTCTCGACACGCCGATCGAGTTCTATTGGCCCCTGCCCCCTTTATCCTATCTGCCGTTGATGATTATCTGGCTCGGTATCGGCGAGACCTCCAAGATCACCCTGCTTGTGCTCGCCATGTTCGCGCCGATCTGCCTTTCCGCTCAGGCAGGCGTCCGCTCGCTTCCGCTTGAGCGCGTCAATGCGGCGCGTTCGCTGGGTGCAAGCCGGCTGCAGCTCTTTTTCTCCATCGTGCTGCCCTCTGCTTTGCCGGAAATCCTGACCGGTGTCAGGATCGCGTTCGGCATCGGCTGGGGTACGCTGGTGGCCGCCGAACTTATCGCCTCGACGCGCGGCATCGGTTTCATGATCATGTCGGCATCGCAATTCCTTGCCACCGATGTCGTCTTCGTCGGTATCGGCATCATCGCGATCTGCGCTTTTACATTCACGGCGGCGATCCGCATTCTCGAGACGGTTCTCGTTCCGTGGAAGGGCAAACTCTGAACCCGCGTGATCGAGGTGGGGCACGCTCCGGTCTCATCAAGGAACTCTATCGAAGTCATGCAGGCACAGTCATGAGCAGCAACAGCGAATTTCTCTGGTACATTCCCAACGACACCAAGCCTGGCCATCGGGGCGATTCTACAGTCGTGAACCATAATAGTCTGGAAACGCTGACGAGCCACGCCCAAGCTCTGGAGGAACATGGATGGAAAGGCGCGCTGATCGGCACCGGCTGGGGCCGGCCCGACACATTCACCGTCGCCGCAGCTCTTGCCGCCCGCACCACCACTTTCGAGCCACTGATCGCAATTCGCCCCGGCTACTGGCAACCCGCCCAATTCGCCTCCGCCGCTGCTACGCTGGATAACCTGAGCGGCGGCCGTGTACGCGTCAACATCGTGTCGGGCAAGGATAATCTCGCCGCTTATGGCGACAGCGAGGGCGACCAGGCGCATCGATATGCCCGCACCCGGGAATTCATGCGGCTGGTTCGCAGGCTCTGGACCGAAGAAAACGTCACCTATGAGGGCGAGCACTTTCGCGTCGGCAACTCCACTACGGCGCCGCGAATCCAGCACCATGGCGAGCGCCGGCACCCCAAGCTCTATTTCGGCGGCGCTTCCGAAGCTGCAGAAGGCGTTTCCGCCACGGAAGCGGACGTCCAGCTCTTCTGGGGCGAGCCGCTGGACGGTGTCCGCGAGCGGATCGAGCGCCTGAAGTCGTTGAGCAAAAAGCTCGATCGCGATCTTGCTCCGCTGGAGTTCGGATTGCGGATCACCACGCTGGTACGCGACACCACGGAACAGGCATGGGCCGATGCCGAGGCAAAGGTCGCTGATATGGCCAGGAACAACGGAGCCGGCTGGCATGATCATCGGCAATCCATTGCCGAGGGACAGAGGCGATTGTTCGATCTGAACGCGCGCGGTGACGTCCTCGACGACAATCTCTACACAGCGCCGGGCAAAGTCGGTGGTGGCGGAGCCGGCACCACCTGGCTGGTGGGATCAGCGGCTGAAGTTGCCCGTTCTCTGCGTAAATACCGAGATCTGGGCGTCACTCATTTTATTCTCTCGGATACGCCCTATCTCTCGGAAATCAGGCGACAAGGGGATCAATTACTGCCCCTTCTGCGCAACTGATCGGCTAAACCGAAGTTAGCTATACCCACAGAACATCGACAGCACCCGGCTTTCCAAGCCGGGCTTCGCGGCAGCCATCTCGGCTCCTTCCCATTGAGGCATGCAGCTTTTGAAATGAACGGCCAAGGCCGGATTTTTCTCATTTAGGAACAAAAAATCGCGGCCGATCAGGCCGCGATTTCAGATTTTCAGATCGACCAATTGCTCATTGGCCGTTGCGCCTAAGCAAGATTAAAACTCTTCCCAGGACGCCGTTGCCGCCGCCGCTCCACCGGAGCCTGCGAAGGAGCCGGCAATCCTTGCCCGAAGCGAACGCGCCGGCGAAGCGGCGGGGCTGGACTGCTCCGTCACAACGGCTGGCCGAACCTGGCTGCGGCCGCCTTGAAGCGCGAACTGGCCGAGGAGGTCATTCAAGGCCGTCACTTCCTTGCCGAGGCTGTAGCTCGCGGCGGTGGATTCCTCGACCATGGCGGCATTCTGCTGCGTTCCCTGATCGATGGTGTTGACGGCGGTGTTGATCTC
>NZ_JARWKZ010000088.1:0-16432 GCF_050577975.1 Rhizobium sp. BR 315
CCATCAAGGAGAATGGGAAGCCGGGAGCCGAACGTCACTCTGTGACCGAAGCTAACGCATTAGGTCACGTATTGGAGATTGGTTCGAGAACCGCAGGACGGCAACACGCTGTCCAGCGGAAGGAAGAGAGTTAGCCGATCGGCGCCAATGCCGATCAAACCATAACCGAACCCAAGGAAAAGCCGCCACTTGAAGGTGTTTTACCCCTTGTGTTCTTTCATTGGAGACGACGATGAGTTTCAAAGCCGCCGCCATTCAGATGTGCTCCGGTGTCGATCCGGTGAAGAACGCGGACGACATGGCGCGTCTGGTGCGTGATGCTGCCTCGCAAGGTGCCGTCTATGTGCAGACCCCGGAAATGACGGGTGCGGTACAGAAGGATCGGCCTGGCCTGCGCGCTGTTTTGCGCGACGAGGCCGGCGACATCATCGTCAAGACGGCGTCCGAGCTGGCAAAGGAACTCGGCATATACCTGCACATCGGCTCGACAGCCATTGCGCTCGATGACGGCAAGATCGCCAATCGCGGCTTTCTCTTCGGTCCTGACGGCAAGCTCATCAATCGATACGACAAGATCCACATGTTCGATGTCGATCTCGACAATGGCGAGAGCTGGCGCGAGAGCGCCGTCTATCGCCCCGGATCGGAGGCGCGCATCACCTCGCTGCCCTTTGCCGAACTCGGCTTTTCCATTTGCTACGACGTGCGCTTTCCGCAGCTCTTTCGTGCTCAAGCCGTTGCCGGCGCCCAGGTGATGACGGTTCCGGCCGCTTTCACCAAGCAGACCGGCGAGGCGCACTGGGAAATCCTGCTGCGCGCCCGCGCCATCGAAAATGGCATGTTCGTGATTGCCGCCGCGCAGGCCGGCACGCACGAGGACGGCCGCGAAACCTTCGGTCACTCGATGATCATCGATCCCTGGGGCAAGGTGCTGGCATCAGCCGGCGGTACGGGCGAGGCTGTCGTCATCGCCGAGATCGACGTTGCTGCGGTGAAATCAGCCCATGACAAAATTCCAAACCTGAAGAATGCGCGCGAATTTTCACTGGAGAAGATCGCGACGCCGGCGGCTGGAGGCGTCGCTGCTTGATCCGTTATTCGCTTAGCTGTGAGAACGCCCATGAATTCGAGGGCTGGTTTTCCGAAAGCGCCGATTTCGACCGTCAGGTCGCAAGCGGTTTTCTGACGTGCCCCGTCTGCAATTCGGCTGCGATCTCCAAGCTCCTGATGGCGCCGTCGATTTCGACCGCGCGCAAGAAGGACGAGATTCAGACGCTCGCCATGGACGCCGCCCGCAAGGAAGCGATCGTCAAGCTCAAGGAAGCAGTCGAAGCCATAAAGGCCAACGCCGAGGATGTCGGCACGAAGTTCCCCGAAGAAGCACGCAAGATCCACTATGGCGAGGCGGATGCGCGGGGGATCATCGGCAAGGCGACGCCGGACGAGGCGCAGGCCCTCGTCGAAGAGGGCATCGAAATCGCCGCCATCCCCGTGCTGCCCGACGATATCAACTGATGTCGGCGAAAGCTGGCAAACATCTCGTCATGTACAATTTCGGGCTACATGTCGCAGCTTATGAAAGCCCTGCCGTCGAAGGATTTCGCCTGCGCGAAGCAGCGAATTTCGAAGCTGCCGCCCGCGCGCATGGTTTCATCGGCCGCTCCGGATATGCCGGCGAACCGGGCATGGCCTGTTGGGGCGAGCAGGTTTTTCCGCGTTTCATCGAAGGTAGCGGTTTTGCCATCGCGCCATCGTCGCTATCGCTCTGGGCCGATATCGAATCGCTGATGGCATTTTCCTACAGCGGCGTGCATGCCGATGCCCTGAAACATGCCCGTCACTGGAACCTCAGGCAAAGCTGGCCGCCGCTGGTGCTTTGGTGGGCGGATGTAGACGTCGTTCCGCAATGGAGGGACGGTGCGAAGCGGCTGGAATATCTTCACGATCACGGGCCGAGCGCCGCAGCTTTCACGTTCAAGCAGCCCTATGGGCCTGATGGCAATTCAGCTGACATCGACCGAGGCCGGGTCAAGGAAGTCGCGGCGATTAATGCAGAAAGCCAAGCCGATCTGTTGGCACATGTCCTGGCCTTGAAGGTCTAGAGGAAATCCCTTCTCCGGCGGTTGCGCGTCTTCAGCTGAATTTCGGGCGCTTCGCCAGCATCATGTAATTCACGTCCATATCTTTCGACAGGTTCCACCGGTCCTGCAGCGGCGAATAGAACACGCCGGTACGGGCGATGATGTCCAATCCATCCGCAGCAAGCGGCTTCTCGATCTCTTCCGGACGAACGAGCTTTTCATATTGATGCGTGCCCCGTGGCAGCCAGCGAAGCAGGTTCTCAGCGGCGAAGATGGCGAGTGCGGCCGCCTTCATGGTGCGGTTGATGGTTGCGACGAACATCAATCCGCCGGGGCGCACCATCTTTGCGCAGGTGGAGAGGAAGAATTCAACATCGGCAACGTGCTCGACCACTTCCATGTTCAGCACGATATCGAAGGTCTCGCCGGCTTCGGCCAGTTGCTCGGCCGTCACGGCGCGATAGTCGACGGGAGCGCCGGAAGCCTTCGCATGTGTTGAGGCAATGCCGATATTCTTTTCGGAGGGATCGGCGCCGACGACCTCAGCGCCCATGCGCGCCATCGGCTCCGAAAGCAGTCCGCCGCCGCAGCCGATATCGAGCACGCGCAGACCCTCAAGCGGTCTGCTGCTCTTCGGGTCGCGATCGAAATTCTCGCAGGCGTGGTCGCGGATATAGGCAAGGCGAACCGGATTGAATTTATGCAGCGGCTTGAACTTGCCGGTCGGGCTCCACCATTCCGCCGCCATGGCGGAGAAACGGTCCACTTCGCTCTGGTCGATCGTGCTCTTTGCCGTTTCGCTCATGGTTCACTCCGTGATTTGCGTCGTTCCGTAGTTCGAGCGACTGCAAGCAACAATTCTACTCAATGGGTGAAGTCGGACGATCGACGCGCGATGTCAAGGGCCTGCGACCTTCGATCATCTGTGGGGTATCTCGATCAGGACGCGCGAATTGCGATGTGGAGGTTGACATGGAGGTATCTTATGGCCGATCAAACGCCGGGCTGTGACATGGACTTTCAGAACCGGGACCGATTTCGATCGACTGGCTTATAGAGGAGTTCCTCATGAGACCACTTCGTCTCGCGACCGCAATAGCCATCGGCTGCCTCGTGGTCGGCCAAGCAAACGCCGGGGACGGCAAGGGGTTTCGCCTCACGATCGATGGTGTCGAAGTGGGCATCAATCCCGGTGATGCGCTCGATGTGACCATGAAGGATGGCCGCGAGGTCTCAGTGGCGCTGCAGCGCAGTGAATCCGTGACGTTTACCGGCGGCAAGTTCTCCTTCGATCACGACGGCAAGTTTACGGTCGCGAAAACGGATCTTGGCGGTGGCGTGCAGCAATATGCGCTGATGACGCCGATCGGCACCGGCATCATCGTTCAGGAATATAAAGGCCTCAATCCCACCAGCATCACCGATTTCGTGCTGCAGCAGATGGTGCAGGAAAGCATCAGCGGCGGCGCCAAGATGACGAAGGAAACCGCGCAGCGTACACTACCCGGCGGCAGCGTGCTGAAAGGCGTCAAGGCCGAGACCACGACGGACAACGATGTCATGGATTATGAAATCGTCGCGACGGGGAAGCCGGAGGGCGGCATTCTCGTCGCTACTTTCCTCAACAAGGAAAATATCCCGAAGGAGGGCGGGATCCTCAATAAGCTCTGGTCGAGCTTAAAAGTGGAGTATTGACTGAAGGTATTTAGGCGTCGAATGTGCCAAGCTATTGCACCCGCCTGCCAAACTCGCTAAGAGACGGCCCCATTGAGATCAAGCTTTTCCGGCTACCGAACCGGAAGGGTGATTTTGCATGCCGGGCTTATCGCATTTTGGCCGCCCGGCGCTGGGTACTGGTAGAGGCACATGGCACGCATCGTGATGAAATTCGGCGGAACCTCCGTCGCGGATCTGGACCGTATCAAGAACGTCGCACGCCATGTGAAACGTGAAGTCGACGCCGGCCATGAGGTCGCGGTCGTCGTTTCCGCCATGTCCGGCAAGACCAACGAGTTGGTCGGCTGGGTTCAGAACATGCCGAAAGTCTCCGGCGCAAATCACTCGATCTACGATGCGCGCGAATATGACGCGGTCGTGGCTTCGGGCGAACAGGTGACGTCGGGCCTGCTGGCGATCGCGCTGCAGGCCATGGGCATCAATGCCCGTTCCTGGCAGGGCTGGCAGATTCCGATCCGGACCGACAATGCCCATGGCGCTGCGCGCATTCTCGAAATCGACGGCGGCGAGATGGTTCGCCGCATGAAGGAAGGCCAGGTGGCTGTCGTCGCCGGTTTCCAGGGTCTTGGTCCAGACAACCGCCTCTCGACGCTCGGCCGCGGCGGTTCCGACACATCGGCGGTCGCGATCGCAGCCGCCGTCAAAGCCGACCGCTGCGATATCTATACGGATGTCGACGGCGTCTACACCACCGATCCGCGTATCGAGCCGAAGGCACGCCGCCTGAAGAAGATCGCCTTCGAGGAAATGCTCGAAATGGCCTCGCTCGGCGCGAAAGTGCTGCAGGTGCGCTCGGTCGAGCTGGCTATGGTCTTTAAGGTTCGCACCTTCGTGCGCTCCTCCTTCGAAGATCCCGATGCTCCGGGCATGGGCGATCTGCTCAACCCGCCCGGAACGCTGATTTGTGACGAGGAAGAAATCGTGGAACAGGAAGTAGTCACCGGCATTGCCTATGCCAAGGATGAGGCCCAGATCTCGTTGCGCCGTCTTGACGACCGGCCGGGCGTTTCCGCCGCCATCTTCGGACCGTTGGCCGAGAGCCACATCAACGTCGATATGATCGTCCAGAACATTTCCGAGGACGGCTCCAAGACCGATATGACCTTCACGGTTCCCTCGGGCGATGCCGAGAAGGCGCTGCGCGTTCTTGGCGAGAACAAGGAAAAAATCGGCTACGACGTCGTCCAGAGCGAATCAGGGCTCGTCAAAGTCTCGGTCATCGGCGTCGGCATGCGCTCGCATGCGGGTGTGGCTGCGACCGCTTTCCGGGCACTTGCCGAAAAAGGCATCAACATCAAGGCCATTACAACGTCAGAAATCAAGATTTCCATCCTGATTGATGGTCCTTATGCAGAACTCGCAGTCAGGACTTTGCATTCCTGCTACGGTCTGGATAAGAGTTGATTCAGGACTGCTGACGACGGACCGTTACGGAGGCGAGTTTCGGCCGGCCCTGACGCGGGCAAGACAGGCATGACATCTTGATTCGGGAGCTAGTGGCGCAATGAGAGACCTATCCGGCGGTCCACGCGTTCTGCTCAAGCGGCTACGCGAGTTGATGGCGGAGCCGCTGGAGCCGCAGGAGCGCCTTGACCGGATCGTCCGACAGATTGCCGGCAACATGGTCGCCGAGGTGTGTTCCGTCTACGTGCTGCGCGCCGACGGAGTCCTCGAGCTCTATGCGACCGAGGGCCTCAACAAGGAAGCCGTCCACCTCTCGCAATTGAAGATGGGCCAGGGTCTGGTCGGCACGATCGCCGCCTCCGCCCAGCCGCTCAATCTGTCCGACGCGCAATCGCATCCTGCCTTCCGCTACCTGCCGGAAACCGGCGAAGAGATTTACCACTCCTTCCTCGGCGTGCCGATCCTGCGTACCGGCCGATCGCTCGGCGTTCTCGTCGTCCAGAACAAGGCGAGCCGGACCTATCGCGAGGAAGAGCTGGAAGCGCTCGAAACGACGGCCATGGTGCTGGCCGAGATGATCGCAACCGGCGAGCTGAAGAAGATCACCAAGCCCGGCCTCGAGCTCGATCTCACCCGCTCGGTCACCATCGATGGCGACAGCTATAATGAAGGCATCGGCCTCGGCTATGTCGTGCTGCACGAGCCGCGCATCGTCGTCACCAACCTGCTGAACGAAGATACCGACAAGGAAATCGGGCGCCTCGCCGAAGCGCTGGGTTCGCTGCGCATCTCGATCGACGACATGCTGTCGCGTCGCGACGTTTCCATGGAAGGCGAGCATCGCGAGGTGCTCGAGACTTACCGGATGTTCGCGCACGACCAGGGCTGGGTGCGCAAGCTCGAGGAAGCCGTTCGCAACGGCCTGACGGCCGAAGCCGCCGTCGAAAAGGTGCAGAGCGATACCAAGGCGCGGATGATGCGCCTGACGGATCCCTATCTGCGCGAGCGGATGCATGATTTCGAGGATCTGGCGAACCGCTTGCTCCGGCAGCTTATCGGCTATTCGGGCCGCACGAGCGCCGAAGGTTTTCCGAACGATGCGATCATTTTCGCGCGTGCCATGGGCGCTGCCGAACTGCTCGATTATCCGCGCGCCAATATTCGCGGCCTGGTGCTGGAAGAGGGTGCGGTCACGAGCCATGTCGTCATCGTCGCCCGGGCCATGGGCATTCCGGTCATCGGCCAGGCGACAGGCATTGTCGCTCTCGCCGAGAACGGCGATTCCGTCATCATCGACGGCGATGGCGGCCATGTGCATCTTCGGCCGATGGCCGATCATCAGCGCTCCTATGAGGAAAAGGTGCGCTTCCGCGCCCGCCGGCAGGAGCAGTTCCGCGCCTTGCGTTCGGTCGAGCCGGTCACGAAGGATGGGAAGCGCATTTCGCTGCTGATGAATGCCGGGCTGCTGGTTGATCTGCCGCAGCTTGCCGAATCCGGTGCGGAAGGGATCGGCCTGTTTCGCACCGAGCTGCAGTTCATGATCGCCTCGACCATGCCGAAGGCGGAAGAGCAGGAAATCTTCTATCGCAATGTGATAAAGCAGGCGGGCGGGCGCGTCATCACCTTCCGGACGCTTGATATCGGCGGCGACAAGGTCGTTCCATATTTCCGTGCGCATGAAGAAGAGAACCCCGCACTCGGCTGGCGCGCCATTCGTCTCTCGCTCGACCGTCCGGGCTTGCTGCGCACGCAGTTGCGCGCCATGCTGAAGGCCGCGGCCGATATCGAACTGAAGATGATGGTGCCGATGGTCACGGAAGTTTCCGAGATCAGGGCCGTGCGCGAGCTCCTGCAGAAAGAAGTGCAGCATCTCTCGCGCTTCGGGCATGGCCTGCCGCGCAAGCTGCAGTTTGGCGCCATGCTGGAAGTGCCGGCGCTATTGTGGCAGCTGGACGAGCTGATGGAGGAAGTCGATTTCGTCTCAGTCGGCTCCAACGATCTGTTCCAGTTCTCGATGGCTGTAGATCGTGGCAATGCCCGCGTCTCGGATCGCTTCGATCCGCTCGATCGGCCGTTCCTGCGTATCCTGCGCGATATCGTGCGTGCCGGGCAACGCAACAAGACGCCGGTGACCCTTTGCGGCGAGCTGGCCGGCAAGACGATTTCGGCAATGGCCCTGCTTGGCATCGGCTTCCGTTCGATCTCGATGTCGCCGGCCTCGATCGGCCCGGTCAAGGCGATGCTGCTCGGGCTCGATCTCAAGGCCTTGTCCACGGTCATGGAAGAGGCGCTGGACGACAAGCATCCGACGACTTCGATGCGGGATATCCTTGTGCGCTTTGCCGAGAGCCACAATATCCCGCTTTAGCGCGCGATCCTGAATAGCTCGAAGCGGTTTCCAGGCAAGATCATGCGCATCACATCACAGCAGACATAATAAGAAGAATTGGAGTCCAGGGTGGCGAAGCTTCCCGTTGAAAAAATGCGCGAGTTGGAGCGCCGCTTCGGCGAAATCGAGGCGCGCATGTCGGCAGGCCCGGCCGCCGACGTCTATGTGAAGCTCGCTTCCGAATATTCGGAACTGCAGCCGGTCGTCACCAAGATCCGCGACTATGAGCGTGCCATTGCCGAGGCCGCCGATCTTGACGCCATGCTCGCCGACAAGTCTGTCGATCGCGAGATGCGCGATCTCGCCGAGATGGAGCTGCCAGAGGTGAAGGAGCGCATCGAGGCGCTCGAGCAGGAAATGCAGATCCTGCTGCTGCCGAAGGACGCGGCCGACGAAAAGAGCGCGATCCTGGAAATCCGCGCCGGCACAGGCGGCTCCGAGGCCGCCCTTTTCGCCGGGGATCTCTTTCGCATGTATGAGCGCTTTGCAGCCAGCAACGGCTGGAAGGTGGAAGTCCTTTCCTCGAGCGAGGGCGAAGCGGGCGGCTACAAGGAAATCATCGCGACGATCAGCGGCAAGGGCGTGTTCTCCCGGCTGAAATTCGAATCGGGCGTCCATCGTGTGCAGCGCGTACCGGAAACGGAAGCTGGCGGGCGTATCCATACCTCGGCGGCAACGGTCGCGGTGCTGCCCGAGGCCGAGGAAATCGACATCGAGATCCGGGCTGAGGATATTCGCATCGACACGATGCGTTCTTCCGGCGCCGGCGGCCAGCACGTCAACACCACGGACTCGGCGGTGCGCATTACCCATATTCCCTCGGGGATCGTGGTGACGAGCTCGGAAAAGTCGCAGCACCAGAACCGCGCCAAGGCGATGCAGGTGCTGCGCTCGCGCCTGTTCGATATGGAGCGCCAGCGTGCCGACAGCGAACGTTCCGCCGACCGCAAGAGCCAGGTTGGCTCCGGCGACCGCTCCGAACGAATCCGCACCTATAATTTCCCGCAGGGTCGCGTCACCGATCACCGCATCAACCTGACGCTTTACAAGCTCGACCGGATGATGGAAGGCGAGATCGACGAAGTGGTCGACGCGCTTCTGGCGGATTACCAGGCGAGCCAGCTCGCCCAGCTCGGCGAACAGGCATGAGCGGCGGGCAGGGGTCGACCGTATCCGGACTCCTGCAGGAGGTGCGTGCCCGCTTTGCCGAGGCCGATCTCGACGACCCAGCAACCGAAGCCCGCATCCTTGTCGGCGGCCTTCTTCATCTCTCGTCCACCGAGCTAGTGACGCGTGGTTCGGATGCGGTATCGTCCGGCGATGCGGAAGCGGCGCGGGCGGCGATCGACCGTCGCCTCAACCATGAACCGGTCTACCGCATTCTCGGTGAACGCGAATTCTATGGCCTCTCCCTGCGGCTATCGCCGGCGACGCTCGAGCCGCGGCCGGATACGGAAATTCTCGTCGATACGATGCTTCCGCATGTGAGGCGCCTTGAATCCAAGGTCGGCAATGTCCATATACTAGATATCGGAACGGGAACCGGGGCCATTTGTTTGGCTCTGCTCCATGAAAGCCCGCAAGCGACGGGTGTCGGCTCCGATATTTCCAGCGAAGCGCTGGAGACGGCTCGCGGGAACGCTGAGCGAAATGGCTTGGGGGCGCGGTTTGGTACTGCGCATGGAAGCTGGTTTGATGCCATCCACGAACGATTTCATGTGATTGTCTCAAATCCGCCCTATATTGCGTCCAGTGTCATTTCCACTCTCGCTCCAGAAGTAAAGGATTTCGATCCTCCCGCGGCCCTCGATGGGGGCCTTGATGGGCTGGATGCATATAGGGCGATCGCAAAGGATGCGGCGCGGTTTCTACACCTACATGGGATGTTAGGAGTTGAGATCGGTTACGATCAGCGTGAAGCGGTGACTTCGGTTTTTGAAGGAGCAGGATTTCTCCTTGTCGAGGCGGTTCGTGACTACGGCCAGAACGACCGGGTGCTTGTGTTTAGGTTTCATCAGTAACGCGACATTTTGCTGCAGATTTGTGGGACCCCTGTCGTTATCGCGAAGAAAAAGCTTGGATTTCCTGAGGAAGCAATATAGGTTGCGCTCACGCGTTGGGCGGCTGGGAATAGGCGGGACGATTCGCCTGTCTTGGACAGCCTCGGGGATCCGCTCTTTGGTAAGAGTGTCAAAGGTTGAAGATAACCCAATGCGTGATCAGTTAATCTGACGTAGTCGAGCGGCAGACCAGCGCTTAAAGCGCAGTTTGCTTGCGGCACGCAGGCCCTGGTTCGGGAATGTCCGAACCGCGGCGGCAGGTGTCGTGTATGAATTTTATCCCAACGAAGAGAATTCAGGTGAAGGATCTATGAGGCCAGGACAGCAGAATAAGCGCGGTCGGGGGCGTGGTAACAACAACGGCGGCGGCGGCGGTGGAAATAACAACAACAATTTCAACCGCAAGGGCTCGAACCCGCTGACCAGGACCTACGACAGCTCCGGTCCCGATGTGAAGATCCGCGGAACCGCACAGCATATTGCCGAGAAGTACTCGGCTTTGGGTCGCGATGCGCAAAGCTCCGGCGATCGCGTTATGGCTGAAAACTACCTGCAGCATGCCGAGCACTACAATCGGATTATTGCCAGCGCTCAGGCGCAGATGCAGGAGCGCTATCAGCGCGACGATCACCACAATTACAACGAGCGTGATGCGGCCGACCGTGACATCGATGATATCGATGCGAACGAGATGGACGACCAGCCGCAGATGGCTCCGCCTCCGGCCCGTCAGCAGCAGCATGCTCCGGTAGTTGCCGCGACTCCGGCTCCCGAGCCGGAAGTGATGGATGGCACAGGCCCGCAGCCGGTGATCGACGGTATTCCTGCCGAAGTGGCGATCGAAGAAGAGACGCCTGCCGCGGCGACCGAGCGCCAGCCGCGCCGCCGCAACGCCGGCAGCCGCCCGCGCCGTCAGCCGCGCCGCGCCGCCGGTGACGCGGAAGGCCAGGGCGAGGCCGCTTCGGGCGAAGCTCCCGCTTTGGCAGACGCAGCCTCGGAATAATCTCCTCTCTTTCCAGAGAGGCGATGGAACATAGAAGCGGGAGCGGCAGCGCTGAAGGTGCTGCCGCTCCCTTTTTGTTTCATCGCCTTTTCCCGGAGGGCGGCTGGACGAGCATCCTATTCATCCCGCTGTGCTTGCCGGCCTCGACATTTTGCGGCCTGATGCTGGCGCTGTTCCGCTGGCAAAATCCGTTGGTTTTTCGCTTTTCCCACCCTTTAAACTTCTGAGCGTTCCTCCCATATTCCCTTCAGTTGCTTTGCCGCAAATCTCAATGGCGGCAAAGCCGGGCCTGCCTCTTAAGGGGGCTCAGTCTCAATCATCGACCTGTGCCGTTCAGGGCAGGACGATCCATGGAGGTCTCATATGAATATTGAAAAATACTCGGAGCGGGTACGCGGTTTCCTGCAATCCGCCCAAACCTACGCGCTTGCGCAGGGTAACCAGCAATTCACGCCAGAACACGTTCTGAAGGTGCTTCTTGACGACGATCAGGGCATGGCGTCTTCGCTGATCGAACGTGCCGGCGGCGATGCTAAGGCTGCCCGTCTTGCCAATGATGCAGCGCTTGCCAAGCTGCCGAAGGTTTCCGGCGGCGATGGTCAGGTTTACCTGGCGCAGCCGCTCGCCAAGGTTTTTGCCACCGCCGAAGATGCTGCGAAGAAGGCTGGCGACAGTTTCGTCACCGTTGAGCGTCTTTTGCAGGCATTGGCGATCGAGCCTACTGCTTCGACATCTGCCACGCTGAAAAAGGCCGGTGTAACGCCCGTTGCCCTCAATCAGGTCATCAACGATATCCGCAAGGGCCGTACTGCCGACTCCGCCAATGCGGAGCAGGGCTTCGATTCTCTGAAGAAATATGCTCGTGACCTCACCGCCGAGGCTCGCGAAGGCAGGCTCGACCCGGTGATCGGCCGCGACGACGAAATCCGCCGCACCATTCAGGTTCTCTCCCGGCGCACGAAGAACAACCCTGTGCTCATCGGCGAACCCGGCGTCGGCAAGACGGCGATCGTCGAAGGTCTGGCGTTGCGCATCGTCAACGGCGACGTTCCGGAATCGCTGAAGGACAAGAAGCTGATGGCGCTCGACATGGGTGCCCTGATTGCCGGTGCGAAGTTCCGCGGTGAATTCGAAGAGCGGCTGAAGGCCGTGCTCAACGAAGTGCAGTCGGAAAATGGCGAGATCATCCTGTTCATCGACGAAATGCACACGCTGGTCGGTGCCGGCAAGGCCGATGGCGCCATGGATGCGTCCAACCTCTTGAAGCCGGCGCTTGCCCGCGGCGAGCTGCACTGCGTCGGTGCGACCACGCTCGATGAATATCGCAAGCATGTCGAGAAGGATCCGGCCCTTGCCCGCCGCTTCCAGCCCGTCATGGTCGAAGAGCCGACGGTCGAGGACACGATCTCGATCCTGCGCGGCTTGAAGGAGAAATACGAACAGCATCACAAGGTGCGCATCGCCGATGCCGCACTGGTGGCGGCTGCGACTTTGTCGAACCGCTACATCACCGACCGCTTTCTGCCGGATAAGGCCATCGACCTTATGGACGAGGCTGCAGCTCGCCTGCGCATGCAGGTGGACTCCAAGCCGGAAGAACTCGACGAACTCGATCGTCGCATCATCCAGCTGAAGATCGAGCGCGAAGCGCTGAAGAAAGAAACCGACCAGGCCTCGGCCGACCGGCTGAAGCGGCTGGAAACGGACCTTGCTTCTCTGGAAGAGGAAGCCGATGCGCTGACTGCGCGCTGGCAGGCCGAAAAGCAGAAGCTCGGTCTTGCCGCCGATCTGAAGAAGCAACTTGACGAAGCTCGCAACGAGCTTGCCATTGCCCAGCGCAAGGGTGAGTTCCAGCGTGCCGGCGAGCTCGCCTATGGCGTGATCCCCAATCTTGAGAAAGAGCTTCATAGCGCGGAAGAGCAGGATGGTGCTCGCGATTCCATGGTGCAGGAAGTGGTGACCGCCGACAACATCGCCCAGGTCGTTTCTCGCTGGACCGGGATTCCCGTGGACAAGATGCTGGAAGGCGAGCGCGACAAGCTGCTCAGGATGGAAGACGAGTTGGCAAAATGGGTGGTAGGCCAGGGCGATGCCGTTCAGGCGGTTTCGCGCGCCGTTCGCCGGTCGCGCGCCGGCCTGCAGGATCCGAACCGGCCGATCGGCTCGTTCATCTTCCTTGGCCCGACCGGCGTCGGCAAGACGGAGCTCACCAAGGCGCTCGCCCGCTTCCTCTTCGACGACGACACTGCGATGGTGCGCATGGATATGTCGGAATACATGGAGAAGCACTCCGTGGCCCGGCTGATCGGCGCCCCTCCCGGCTATGTCGGCTATGAAGAGGGTGGCGCGCTGACCGAAGCCGTTCGTCGCCGGCCCTATCAGGTCGTGCTGTTCGACGAGATCGAGAAGGCGCATCCCGATGTCTTCAACGTCCTGCTCCAGGTTCTGGACGACGGGCGTTTGACGGATGGGCAGGGCCGCACGGTCGACTTCCGCAACACGATGATCATCATGACTTCCAATCTGGGCGCGGAATACCTGACCCAGTTGAAGGATGGCGATGACAGCGATCTGGTGCGCGAACAGGTGATGGATGTGGTCCGGTCGCATTTCCGGCCCGAGTTCCTGAACCGTGTCGACGAAATCATCCTGTTCCATCGCCTGAAGCGCGATGAGATGGGTGCGATCGTCGATATCCAGCTGGAACGCCTGTTGAAGCTGCTGTCGGAACGCAAGATCACGCTCGAGCTCGACGAGGATGCCCGCAACTGGCTCGCCAACAAGGGCTACGATCCCGTCTATGGTGCAAGGCCGCTGAAGCGGGTGATCCAGAAATATGTTCAGGATCCGCTCGCCGAACAGATCCTTTCCGGGCAGGTTCCGGATGGCTCGTTGGTCAAGGTCACCAGCGGTTCGGACAGATTGCTGTTCCGCCCGCGTCAGGCCGTGAACGAAGCGGCGTAAGACCGGCGATGTTTGGATAAATGCAAAATGGCGGCCTTCGGGCCGCCATTTTGTCTTTGAGGCTTCGCCGAGAACCGTCTTGCGGCGCTGCGCGCGGCTGCTACTTGCTGGCGACCTGTTTCGTCTTGTCGTCGGTAAGCAGCGTGTCGATGCGCTTGCGCTCTTCCTGGAACTTGGCGAAAGCCTCGCCTTCGAGCGACTTGCCGCCGGGAAGGCGGATGCGCAGCGGATCGACCTTGGTGCCGTTGACGATCAGTTCGTAGTGCAGATGCGGGCCGGTCGCCAAGCCGGTCGAGCCGATGAAGCCGATGACCTGACCCTGAACCACCTTTGCACCCGGCACAACGCCTTTGACGATAGCGCTTTGGTGATTGTAGGACGAGACGTAACCATTCGCATGGCGGATCAGCGTCTGGTTGCCGAAACCGCTGGAATCCCAGCCGGCTTTTTCGACAATGCCGTTGCCGGCGGCGATGATCGGCGTTCCGCGGGGTGCCGCCCAGTCGACGCCGGTATGCATGCGGGCAAAGCCGAGGATGGGATGGCGCCGCATGCCGAAGCCCGACTTGAAGATGCCGGTCGGAACGGGATTGCGTAGCAGGAATTGCCGGATGCTCTTGCCGCCCTCGTCGAAAAAGTCGATCGAGTGATCCGCTGGATCCTCGAAGCGATAGAAACGCGTGACCGTGTCGCCAAATTTGGCGTTGACGTAGAGCAGCTCGGAATCGGCCGTCGCCTGTCCCTTGTCGTCGGTGACCGAGAAAAAGGCTTCCAGCGAATCCGTCGGTTTCAGCTGCGCCTGGAAATCGACATTACTGGCAAGCAATTTGACGACCTGTGCCACCATCTCCTTGCTCATGCCGTAATAGAGGGCAGCGCGATAGATGCCGTCATAGACGTTCGGCAGGTCGCGACCGGCGGCGAGGACCGGAGCATCATTGTCGAAAGCAGTGGCGATGGCGTCGAGCATCGGCGGTGCACTGCCCGCGACGAAATCGCCATGGTCGTTCTGCGCGATGGTCAGCAGATGCTTGGTGCCGCGATAGATGCTGGCGCGAATGATCCTGGCCTGCTCGCCTTTCTGAAGGATGCCGATGCGAAGCACATCGCCGGTCGACACAGCGGATGATCCAAAGACTGGAAGGATCTTTGCAGCAATGCCGTCTGCATCGGTCTTCGGGTAGCCCGCATTGATCAAAGCCGCCGCAATTGCCATGTTTTCCCGAACGGGAATGATATCGTCGGCGAATTCCTCGGTCTGCGGGGTCACAGCCTGCGAGGCCGAGACCGACATGTTCTCCTCGACGATGCGGGCTGCCAGGCCGGCCGTCAAATCGACATCGGCGTCATCATTGGCGAAGCGGCGCGGGTCCACATAGTACAATGCCGAGAGCTGGGTGTTGCTATCGGCCAGCACCGAGCCGTTGGAGCGGACATTCTCCTCGACTTCCTCGAGCGACATGGAGCCGGCGAGCTGGAAGGGGATATCCTTGGTCGGAAAGGATATGGTCTTGAGACTGACCTCGGATTCGACGTCCGATCCGTAGATCGCTCCGGTGCGATTGGCGGGCTGCGGTATGTTCTCGTCGGTGGAAAAGATCGCCAGGGGGTCGAAGGGCGGATAGCTTTCGCTGGCGACGCGATTGGTGGCGAGCGCGATCTTCACATGCGCGAAGGGCTGGCGGCGCACCACTTCCTTGTCGCCGTCGCGCACCACGGTCGACACTTCGAGAATGTTGCGGTCGGAGGGCTTGGAGGCGATCGCGGTCGAGATCAGGCGGCCGCCGCGGGTAACCTGCTTATCGGTGGCGTCGTGATTGTCCCATATCGCATAGGCTTCCGCCGGGATGGCTAGCTGCTGGCGCCCGTCGAGTGCTGCGAACAGGGCGACACCCATCAATATGCTGGAGGTGAGGCCGGTGAGGAAGGTGCCGGAAAGCCATCGCAAGGAAACCTCGCGCCGATCCGGAGCGCGCCTGCCATCGGCCAGGATTGGCGGCTCGTTGCCGAGCGATCGGAGCATCATCTTGTCCGTTATCATGCCAATCGAGATCCGCTTCCTTCTAAATGCGAGCCGCAGGCTGGGGGCGAAGATGTGCATATTTATGACAGGGGTGTCAAATCCGGCGGCCAAGTTTCGTGTCGCCGAAGCTCCGTTTCCCATGGAAATGCCCGGGAGCAGGAGGCGTGGTTCATAGGCTGCGGCTGTGTCCGGGACCGTATCCGGCGGTTTGATCTAGGTATTTCGCCTGGCTTTGAGCGGCTGCGCGAGCAATATTCGAGAGTTGTGGCCGACTTTTCCGACAATCCAGAAGACCGTCATAATTATTTCATAAAAATCAAAAGCTTATCTATTTTCTGACTTTTTTCAAAATCGTGCTGTTGACTATGTCGTTTGGTAGGGTCTATAAGCCCGATCACTGACGAGGGCGGCGGCGCTGCTGGCGACGACGACTTTCGCTCTAGTGTTTCCTGGATTGGCTGCGATGCTGATTGATGGTTCTGGGCTTAGGTGCCTGGGATTGCGGGAATGGATTTCGACTGGGTTTTCTGGTCTGTTATTTGACAATTGAAGATGAGAAGAAAGAGAAACGTGGGCGGCGGAGCTTGCGGGATCGGCAGAGATGCCGGTTCTTGGAATAGACTTCGACGGTCACGTTTTGAACAAGAGAATACACCTCGTTTTGGCGCAGTGATGCGTTTTGAAATGAGTGTGAGTTCTCGTCGATTCAGAATGACGTGATTTAGTCGAGATTGAATTCTCAACATGAGAGTTTGATCCTGGCTCAGAACG
>NZ_JARWKZ010000089.1:0-15266 GCF_050577975.1 Rhizobium sp. BR 315
AGGTCGGATCCAGCGGCGGCCGCCCGTTGTCGGCGCAGTACAGGCCGGCGACGCGATCATGGATGAACGAGAAGTCGATCACCGCGTCGATCTTGCGAAGCAGGTGATCCCGGGGCACCAGACTGTCGAGCGTCACCATCTCGAGAGCCGTCTGTTCGGGAGCGGGTTTCTTCAACATGTCCCAGTGAATCATAAACCCCCAGCCAAGGCCAGGGGTTTGTCAGCAATCTGAGCCCGGCATAGCCGGGCCTAACTTTTCATTTTCGATGAATCGGCAGCTTACTTCAAAGCAGCGATCAGCCCCTTCAGCTCATCTTCGATGGTCGGGCGGATATCCGCGCGCGAAAGAGCAAACGCGACGTTGGCGAGAATGAATCCATCCTTTGCGCCGCAGTCGAAGGTCTGGCCCCGGAAGTGGTAGCCGGCAAAATCCTGAGACTGTGCGAGCTTCAGCATGCCGTCGGTCAGCTGAATCTCGTTGCCGGCGCCGCGCTCTTGGCTCTCCAGGATGCGGAAGATTTCCGGCTGCAGGATGTAGCGGCCGTTGATGAAAAAGTTGGACGGAGCCGTGCCCCTGGCGGGCTTTTCGACCATTTCCGTGATGCGGAAACCGCTGCCGATCGTATCGCCGACGCCGACGATGCCGTATTTGTGGGTTTGATCGGGAGCGCATTCCTCAACGGCGATGACGTTGCCGCCGCTCTGCTCGTAAAGCTCGATCATCCCCTTCATGCAGCCCTTTTCGGCTCGCATGACCATGTCTGGCAGCAGCAGCGCGAAAGGCTCGTCGCCGACGATCTCGCGGGCGCACCAGACGGCGTGGCCAAGACCGAGCGGCTCCTGCTGGCGGGTGAAGCTGGCCGTGCCTGCTTTCGGCAGCAGGCCGTTCAGCAGCGACAGCTCGGCATTCTTGTTGCGCTGGC
The DNA here is from genome assembly GCF_050577975.1 of Rhizobium sp. BR 315. Lineage (NCBI taxonomy): Bacteria > Pseudomonadati > Pseudomonadota > Alphaproteobacteria > Hyphomicrobiales > Rhizobiaceae > Rhizobium > Rhizobium sp. BR 315. The sequence continues at coordinate 924 of NZ_JARWKZ010000089.1, forward strand.
GCAGCGTATGCTCCAGCTCGAACTGAATATCGAAATAATCTTCGATGACGTGCTTGCTGCGGCCTGTCACGAATACGAAATGCTCGATCCCGGCTTCCATCGCCTCGTCGACGACGTACTGAATCACCGGCTTATCGACGACGGTCAGCATTTCCTTCGGCACCGCCTTGGTCGCCGGCAAGAACCGCGTCCCTAGTCCTGCGACCGGAAATACTGCCTTACGAACCTTCTTATGCTGTCCCACTCATACCTCCTGGGCATTCAATAATTGGCGCCAAGCCATTCTAAAGGTCAGTAGATTAAATTTGCTACTGTTTTGCAAATAATGACTGACCGGCACTTCCATGGTAAAGAATTTGTTGACTTCGTTCGTTTAGTGTCAAGCTTGGGCCGATGCTACGCGCATCGCCGCACCGAAATCCAACGATTGATGGACAAGGCTGTCGATGACCGTAAACCGCAAACACTCCCTTCTTGGTCTCGCTCTGGCGCTCGCGCTCGGTGCCTTCGCGGGACTTGCTCCCGTTAACGCCAATGCTGACCCAGGGTTCCAAAAATGGATCGCGGGCTTCTATACGACCGCCGCAAAGAGCGGCATTACGCAATCGACCTACCGCAATGCATTTGCCGGTGTGACGGACCCCGACCCCACAGTCCTTGAAAAAGCGCAGTATCAACCGGAATTCAAATCCCAAATCTGGGATTACCTGGATTCCCGCGTTAATCCGTATACGGTCGATATTGGCCGGAAGATGGCGGTCAAATACGCGTCCACACTGCGCGCGCTCGAGCAGCATTTCGGCGTGGATCGAAATATCATTCTCGCCATCTGGTCGATGGAGTCGAACTATGGCGCCGTTCTCGCCAAGAACGACCGGCTGCATTACGTGCCGCGCGCGCTGGCGACGCTTGCCTATGCCGATCCGAAGCGGGCCGGCTACGCCAAGAAGCAGCTCATCGCCGCGCTGAAGATCCTGCAGAAGGGCGACATCTCGCGCAAGGATTTGAACGGTTCCTGGGCCGGCGCCATGGGGCACACCCAGTTCATCCCGACCAGCTACCTGCTTTATGCGGTTGATGCCGATGGCAGCGGCCATGCCGATATCTGGAACTCCATTCCGGACGCCTTGGCGACGACAGCCAATCTTCTCGCGAAGAATGGCTGGGACACCGGCCGTACCTGGGGCTACGAAGTCGTCGTGCCCGCCGGCGGCCACGCTCAGGCCGGCAAGACGCACACCATCGCTCAATGGGCGGCGCTCGGCTTCGTACGCCCCAACGGCAAGGGCTTCCGCCAGACCTCCGACCGCGCACAGCTGAAGATGCCGGGCGGCCCGAACGGCCCCGGCTTCCTGATGACCGGCAACTTCTTCACCGTCAAACGCTACAACGCATCGGACAGCTATGCCCTAGCGGTCGGCCTGCTTGCCGATCAGATCGCCGGCTATGGCGGCATGCAGCAATCCTGGCCACGTCCGAGCGGCACGCTGAACGTGCAGCAGAAGTTCGAGCTGCAGACGCGATTGAAGCAACTCGGCTATTATGACGGCGTCGTCGACGGCAATTTCGGCTCCGGCTCGAAGGCTGCGATCGCTGCGGTTCAGCAGCGCATCGGCATGGATGCCGATGGCGAACCCTCGATGAATCTCTTGAACGCGCTGCGCAAATAGGCCGCCGCCATCTGTCGAATCCGGGATCGCTGGACGAGGGAGCCGCCCTCATGCCACCATGGGCCGTGAGCGGAAAGAAATGATGATAGAGCGACCTGCCCGCGCGACCATGGCAAGCCTGAGGGCCATCTTCACGGCGTTCCTTGCGGCCGTCACCGCCTACGGCTGCCTGTCTCCGGCGGCCGAGGCGCAGGAGCGGCCACGCAAGAACCTGCTCGACATGCTGTTCGGCACCCGCGAACCGGATTATCCCGACCAACCCGAGCAGCCGCCCCCACGAAGAAAGAGCCAGCCGCGCAAGCGACCAACGCCGCCGCCGCGCCAGCCGGTGGTGGTTCAGCCGGAAACGCCGCCGGCTGCGGAAAAACTGCCGGACGCCAAGACTATCCTCGTCGTCGGCGACTTTCTGGCAAGCGGGCTCGGAACCGGATTGGAAGACGCCTTTTCCGCCTCACCGGGCGTGGTCATTCAATCACGCGGCAACGTCGCCTCCGGCCTCGTCCGCCAGGACTATTACAACTGGCCGCAGCAATTGTCCGGAATGATGGATCAGCTGAAGCCGGCAATGGTCGTCGTCATGCTCGGCGCCAATGACCGCCAGCCCATCATCGGTTCCGGTCTCAACGAAAAATACGGCACGGACCCCTGGTTTATTGCCTATGAGGAACGTGTACAGCAGTTCGCCAAGCTGGTGACGAACCGCCATATACCCCTCCTCTGGGTCGGCCTGCCGCCTTTCGGCTCGGACCAGCTGACGGCGAGTGCGGTCAAGCTCAACCACCTCTATCAAAGCCAGATGGCTGCCGTCGGTGGAGAATACGTCGACATCTGGGACGGCTTCACCAATCAGAGCGGCGAGTTCGTCGTTACCGGCTCTGATATCAACGGCCAGCAGGTGCGTCTCAGAACCGCCGACGGCGTCAACATCACCGCGGCAGGCAAGCGCAAGATCGCCTTCTATGTCGAAAAGCCGGCACGCCGGCTGCTGGGCAATCAGGCAAGCCCCGATATTACGCGGCTCGATACCAGTAGCCCGCTGCCGGCGCAGCAGGCGAGCTTGCCCGGGATCGAGCCGGAGAAAGTCACCAGCACCCCGCCGATGAGCCTCTCCGACCCCGAGCTCGATGGTGGCTCGCAGCTGCTTGGAAACACGCCCGCACCGGCCTCCCCGGCAGCGTCGCCGCGAGATCTTCTGGTCGACAAGGGCCAGATGGCCCCCGCTCCCACAGGTCGCGTGGACGATTACCGCTTGCAAGGATCGGTTGCACGGTAAGTACCTCGGATGCCGTTTGACAACATCGCGGCCTATCAATAGAAAAATGCCATGAGCACCGACCGTGCAGATCACATCGATCTTAACCGCACCTGCCTGCAGGCCGTGGTTTTGCGCGCTTTCTCCGGCCGAGGTCTCCGCGTCCAGTCGTGACGACCGGAGGCTTTGCGCGTCCGGCCATTGCTGGACGTAAAGCCCCTCACTCCAAAACATCAACGTTGCCCATGGAGAATGGCACGTGCTCAATATCTATAACGTCAACTCGCTCGTTCACTGGGAAGAGCGAGACATCCGGCTGCGCGACGATCTCGTCCGGTTCTTTTCCGATGAAGTCGCCAGCTTTCTGCGATGCGCAAATTCCGCCTGGGATATCCGAAGGGTCGAAGCTCCTACCCTGATGCCGAGAAATCTGGTCTCCGATGCCTATTCCAATGCAGACATTTGGGTGCAGGAACGGATATCGGAGACCGACACCGAACTCGTGCTGCGGCCGGAAACGACACCGTCCACTTATATCTACATGCAGCATCTTCTCGGAAATCACTCGAAAACGCGCCTGCCCTTGTGTGTCTGGCAGGCCGGAAAATCCTACCGCCGCGAACAGGAGCAACCGAGCAAGCATGTGCGGCTCAAGGAATTCTGGCAGCTCGAATTCCAATGCGCCTTTACCGCCGACAGCGGCAACGACTATCACGCGGCGTGCTTGGAGCCGGTTCGGCGCATGATCGGTTCGGTGATCCATCTGCCGACGAGGATCGTTCCGTCCGATCGCTTGCCGGCCTACTCTGAGATCACGATGGATATAGAGGTCGACAACGGCGACAAATGGATAGAGGTCTGCTCCATCTCGAGGCGCACGGACTTCCCTCAACGTTATCGCAATCAGGCAAGGAAGGGACCGGCGACCGAGCATGATGTCACCGTGCTCGAGATCGCCATCGGGCTCGATCGCTGCATCTATAACTGGAACATCGCTGCAGACAGATAAGAGAAAGGCCGGGTTCCTTGCGAACCCGGCCTTTCCAATTGCTGCTCAAAAATATCGGTCAGGCTTACCGCGGCAGAACCGTCGAGCCCATCAGGGTCTCGTCGATCGCGCGGGCCGCCTGACGCCCCTCGCGGATCGCCCAGACCACCAGCGACTGGCCGCGGCGCACGTCGCCGGCAGTCCAGAGCTTGTCGACCGAAGTTTTGTAGTCCTTGTCGTCGGCGACGACGTTGGTCGAGCCGCGGCGGTCGGTGTTGAGCGTCAGCTTGCCATCGAGCTCCTTGAGCACGCTGTCGGTGAAGGGACCGCGGAAGCCGATGGCGATGAAGGCGAGATCGGCGCGGATGACGAATTCCGTACCGGCGATCGGCTCGCGGCGCTCATCGACTTCGCAGCACTTCACGCCGGTCAGCACGCCGTCTTCGCCGATGAACTCCAGCGTCGCGACCTGGAATTCGCGAACGGCACCCTCGGCCTGCGACGAGGAGGTGCGCATTTTCGTTGCCCAGAAGGGCCAGACGGCGAGCTTGTCTTCCTTTTCCGGCGGCTGCGGGCGGATGTCTAGCTGGGTCACCTTCACGGCGCCTTGGCGGAATGCCGTGCCGACGCAGTCCGAAGCGGTATCGCCGCCGCCGACGACGACGATATGCTTGCCGCCTGCCAGGATCGGATCGGCGGACCAGCCGGCACTGTCAATGTTCTCACGGCCGACGCGGCGGTTCTGCTGCACGAGATACGGCATGGCGTCATGAACGCCGGCGAGGTCCACGCCGGGGATGCCGGCCTCGCGCGGGGTTTCGGAGCCGCCGCAATAAAGCACGGCATCATGATCGGCCAGAAGCTGCTCGATCTTGACGTCGACGCCGACGTTGACGCCGCAATGAAAGGTGACGCCCTCGCCCTTCATCTGTTCGACGCGGCGGTCGATGAAGTTCTTCTCCATCTTGAAGTCGGGAATGCCGTAGCGCAGCAGGCCGCCGGGCTTGCTCTCGCGCTCGTAGAGATGAACCTCATGACCGGCGCGGCCGAGCTGCTGGGCAGCCGCCATGCCGGCGGGACCGGAACCGATGATGGCGACCTTCTTGCCGGTATGCACCGTTGCCGGCTGCGGACGAATGAAGCCAAGCTCATAGGCCTTGTCGGCGATCGCCTGCTCGACCGTCTTGATAGCGACCGGTGCATCCTCGAGGTTCAGCGTGCACGCTTCCTCGCAGGGTGCGGGGCAGACGCGGCCGGTGAATTCCGGGAAGTTGTTGGTCGAATGCAGGTTGCGGATCGCCTCTTCCCAGTTGTTGTTGTAGACGAGATCGTTCCAATCCGGAATTTGGTTGTGCACCGGGCAGCCGGTCGGGCCGTGGCAATAGGGAATGCCACAGTCCATGCAGCGCGCTGCCTGTTTCTGCACTTCCTGGTCCGACATGGGGATCGTGAATTCGCGGAAATGCCGGATGCGATCCGATGCCGGCTGATACTTGCCAACCTGACGGTCGATCTCCAAGAAGCCTGTTACCTTGCCCATGCTTTCGTTTCCTCACTCAAAAAGAGGAGCCGAGGCTCCCGTACCTGAGGGTAAATCCCGTTGCCCTGTCCGGCACTTTAATTCAAATCCGATTCCGCTATTCGACAGTTGCGATCGCCGTGATCAGCGACCGCAATGTGAGGCGAAATCCTCGACTGGCTTGGCGAGCCGGGGCGGATTACTCCGCCGCCACGCTCATGCGACTGCGCTCCATTTCCTCAAGGGCACGGCGGTACTCGACCGGCATGACCTTGCGGAATTTCGGGCGATAGTCGGCCCAGTGATCAAGGATCTCCTTGGCTCGCGTCGAGCCCGTATAGTGGAAATGGTTCGAAATCAGCTGGTAGAGACGCTCTTCATCATGGCGCGTCATGTCATCCGAGACGTCCACACGCCCCTTGTGCATGATGTCGCCGCCGTGATGATGCAGCTTCTCCAACAGTTCGTCCTCTTCGGGAACCGGCTCCAGCTCGACCATGGCCATGTTGCAGCGACGGGCGAAATCGCCAATTTCGTCGAGCACATAAGCTACGCCCCCCGACATGCCGGCTGCGAAGTTACGTCCTGTCTCGCCGAGCACGACGACGACGCCGCCGGTCATGTACTCGCAGCCGTGATCACCCACGCCTTCGACGATGGCGACCGCACCGGAGTTTCTGACCGCAAAGCGCTCGCCCGCGACGCCGCGGAAGTAGCACTCCCCTTCGGTCGCACCGTAAAGCACGGTGTTGCCGACGATGATCGAGTGTTCGGCCTTAATCTTCGAATTCTCCGGCGGGCGGACGATGATGCGGCCGCCCGAAAGGCCCTTGCCGACATAGTCGTTGCCATCGCCGATGAGGTTGAAGGTCACGCCGCGCGCCAGGAATGCGCCGAACGACTGGCCGGCGGTGCCCTTGAGCGTGACGTTGATCGTATCATCCTTCAAGCCGCGATGGCCGTAGCGCTTGGCAACCGCGCCCGAAAGCATGGCGCCGGCCGAACGGTCGACGTTCTTGATGTCGACCTCGAAGGCAACTGGCGTCTTCGAAGACAGGGCAGGTTCGGCCTTCTCGATCAGCTTGCGGTCGAGAATGTCGTCGATCGGATGCTTTTGCACGGTCGTCCAATAGGTCTCTTCCTTCGGCGCATCGACCTTGTGGAAGATACGGCTAAAGTCGAGGCCCTTGGCCTTCCAGTGGGCGAGCATGTCGTCCTTTTCCAGAAGCTCGGAAGCGCCGACGATGTCGTCCAGCTTGGCAACGCCAAGCGAGGCAAGGATCTCGCGCACTTCTTCGGCAACGAAGAAGAAGTAGTTGATGACATGCTCCGGCGCACCCTTGAAGCGCTTGCGCAGCACCGGATCCTGGGTGGCGACACCGACTGGACAGGTGTTCAGGTGGCACTTGCGCATCATGATGCAGCCGGCTGCAATCAGCGGCGCGGTGGCAAAGCCGAACTCGTCCGCACCCAGCAGCGCGCCGATGATGACGTCGCGGCCGGTCTTGAGGCCACCGTCCACCTGCAGGGCGATGCGCGAACGCAGCCCGTTCAGCACCAGCGTCTGCTGGGTTTCGGCAAGGCCGATTTCCCAAGGCGAGCCAGCATGCTTCAGCGAGGTCAGCGGCGAAGCGCCGGTGCCGCCGTCATAGCCCGATACGGTGATATGATCGGCACGCGCCTTGGCGACACCGGCGGCAACCGTGCCGACGCCGACTTCCGAGACGAGCTTGACCGATACATCCGAGGTCGGGTTGACGTTCTTCAGGTCGAAGATCAACTGTGCCAGATCTTCGATCGAATAGATGTCATGGTGCGGCGGCGGCGAGATCAGGCCGACGCCCGGCGTCGAGTGCCGGGTCTTGGCAACCGTCGCATCAACCTTGTGGCCGGGCAGCTGGCCGCCTTCGCCGGGCTTGGCGCCCTGGGCCACCTTGATCTGCAGCACATCGGCATTGACCAGATATTCCGTCGTCACGCCGAAGCGGCCAGACGCGATCTGCTTGATGGCGGAACGTTCCGGGTTCGGCGAACCGTCGACGAGCGGCATATAACGGTCGGACTCCTCGCCGCCTTCGCCAGTGTTCGACTTGCCGCCGATGCGGTTCATGGCGATCGCCAGCGTCGTGTGCGCCTCGCGGCTGATCGAGCCGAAGGACATGGCGCCCGTCGAGAAACGCTTGACGATATCGACCGCCGGCTCGACCTGGTCGACCGAGATCGGCTTGCGGCCGAGCGCTTCCGCGCCCTTGATCGTGAAGAGACCGCGGATGGTGTTCATGCGAAGCGCTGAATCATTGACCATTTCCGAGAATTCGCGATAGCGATCCTCGGCATTGCCGCGTACGGCATGCTGAAGGGCGGCCACCGCATCTGGCGTCCAGGCATGACTTTCGCCGCGCATGCGGTAGGCATACTCGCCGCCGATGTCGAGCGTGCTCGCCAGCAGCGGATCACGGCCGAAAGCAGAGTTGTGACGCGCGACGGTTTCCTCGGCGATCGTATCGAGACCAATACCTTCGATCATCGTCGCCGTGCCGAAGAAGTACTTGTCGACCAGTTCCTGCTGCAGGCCGATCGCATCGAAGATCTGCGCGCCGCAGTAGGACTGATAGGTCGAGATACCCATCTTCGACATGACCTTGAGGATGCCCTTACCGACCGCCTTGATGTAGCGGTACACGACTTCCGACGCGTCCACTTCCTTCGGGAATTCGCCGCGCTGATGCATGTCGAGCAGCGTGTCGAAGGCCATATAGGGGTTGATCGCTTCCGCACCGTAGCCGGCCAGCAGGCAAAAATGGTGCACTTCGCGCGGCTCGCCGGTTTCGACGACGAGACCGACCGAGGTGCGCAGACCCTTGCGGATCAGGTGATGATGCACGGCCGCCGTCGCCAGCAGCGCCGGGATGGCGATACGGTCCGGTCCGATCTGACGGTCGGAAAGCACGATGATGTTGTAGCCGCCGCGGACGGCGGCTTCCGCCCGTTCGCAGAGACGGTCGAGCATCTCGGGCATGCCTTCGGCGCCACGTTCGACATCATAGGTGAAGTCGAGCGTCTTGGTGTCGAAGCGATCCTCGGTGTGACCGATCGAGCGGATCTTTTCGAGATCGCCGTTGGTCAGGATCGGCTGGCGCACTTCCAGGCGCTTGGCATTGGCCATGCCGGTATGGTCGAGCAGGTTCGGGCGCGGGCCGATGAAGGAGACGAGGCTCATGACGAGCTCCTCGCGGATCGGATCGATCGGCGGGTTCGTCACCTGCGCGAAGTTCTGCTTGAAGTAGGTGTAGAGCAGCTTCGGCTTGTCGGACATGGCGGAGATCGGCGTATCGGTCCCCATGGAGCCGACAGCCTCCTGCCCTGTCGTCGCCATCGGCGACATCAGGAGCTTGGTATCTTCAAGCGTATAGCCAAAAGCCTGCTGGCGGTCGAGCAGCGACACGTCGCGGCGCAGCGCCCGCGGTTCCACCGGCTTCAGATCCTCGAGAATCAGCTGCGTGCGCTTGAGCCAGCTCTGGTAGGGATGCTTGCTTGACAGTTCCGACTTCACCTCGTCGTCGGAGATGATGCGACCCTTTTCCATATCGATCAGCAGCATCTTGCCTGGCTGCAGACGCCACTTCTGGATGATCTTCTCTTCGTCAACAGGCAGAACACCGGCCTCGGAGGCCATGATGATGCGATCGTCGTTGGTAACGAGATAGCGGGCCGGACGCAGGCCGTTGCGGTCGAGCGTCGCGCCGATCTGCTTGCCGTCGGTGAAGGCGACAGCGGCTGGGCCATCCCACGGCTCCATCAGGGCGGCGTGATACTCGTAGAATGCCTTGCGCTCGGCAGCCATCAGCTGATTGCCGGCCCATGCCTCAGGGATGAGCATCATCATGGCATGCGCCATGGAATAGCCGCCGCGCACGAGGAATTCGAGCGCGTTGTCAAAACAGGCCGTATCCGACTGTCCTTCATAGGAGATCGGCCAGAGCTTGGAGATATCTTCGCCGAAGAGTGGCGAGGATACCGACGCCTGGCGGGCAGCCATCCAGTTGACGTTGCCGCGCAGCGTGTTGATTTCGCCGTTGTGCGCGACCATGCGGTACGGATGCGCCAGCTTCCACGACGGGAAGGTGTTGGTCGAGAAACGCTGGTGCACGAGAGCAACCGCCGTTTCGAAGCGCGGGTCAGACAAGTCCTTATAATAGGCACCGACCTGATAGGCGAGGAACATGCCCTTGTAGACGATGGTCGAGCTCGACAGCGACACGGGATAGAAGCTGCTCTCCTCACCCTCGTATTCCGCATAGATGCGGTTGGAGATCACCTTGCGCAGGGTGAAAAGACGGCGCTCGAACTCCTCGTTCGTGCCGGCATCGCGACCGGCGCCGATGAAGACCTGCACATGATGCGGCTCGGTGGCAGCAATGTCAGGCGCCTTCGACAGCGATGAGTTATCAACAGGCACATCGCGGAAGCCGAGCAGAACCTGGCCTTCCTCGACAACGACCTGCTTGATGGCGGTCTTGAAATGCTCGATCAGCGCCTCGTCGCGGGGCAGGAAGAAATGGCCGACGCCATATTCGCCCGCCTTCGGCAGGATGACGCCCTGCTTGGCCATCTCCTCGCGGAAGAAACGGTCGGGGATCTGCACGAGGATGCCCGCGCCGTCGCCCATCAGCGGGTCAGCGCCGACGGCACCGCGATGCGTCAGGTTCTCGAGAATGAACAGGCCTTCGCGCACGATCTGATGCGACTTGCGGCCCTTCATATGCGCGACGAAGCCGACGCCGCAGGCGTCATGCTCGTTGCGCGGATCGTAGAGGCCTTGTTTCGGCGGGATGCCGACGGCGCGTTTCGACGTCTTGGCCGTCGCTGCAGCATTGGCTACAGCGGTCTGGTCAAAACTCGTGAACGTCTTCCTGTTCGTCATCGTCTTCCCTCCGGTAAGGCCCGCCTCGCGGGCGCTCCTTCGTCTCGCGCGGTCCGTTTCCGGCGCCGACGCGCGACAGCTCTGTTGCATTGTGAAGATCCGGCCGCGAACCATGGCCCCGCTATGGAGCCTGTCGTCAGCGTTCCGCGCCTTGCTATTCCACCGTCGCCCTGCCCGGCGCCTCGGAGGCGTTAAGGACATGCTCCCGGCAATTATAGCCCGAAATCCCGACATCGTCAGGACCCTCTGGCACATCTTCGGCTTCGGCAGCCAAAATAGGACAGCAACCCTGTCCTAATTCATCAGTTCTATGCCAGAAAGCTTCTTCCTTCGCAAGAGCAAAACGGCAAAATTTCGTCAAGGAGAGACGGAAGATTGCCTATGCTGCATAAATCGAGCAATAAAGTTTCGCTGCGGCGCATCATTTTATTTGTTGATTGCGCAGATCAATTTCTGTGATGGGTTCTTCAAGTTCTTGCTCTTGATAGGTTTTTGCATTGGCTTAATGTCCGGCCGACCCTATTTATGCCACGCGCAGTTCACTCTTTTTAATTGGTGCATTTCCATGTTTTTTGCCTCCGATAACTGGGCCGGCGCCCACTCCAAGATCGCTGAACGTCTCCTTGCCGAGTCAGGAGGCTTTGCCACTGCCTATGGCTTGAGCGACCTGGACCAAAAGGTCGAAGCCAAGTTCAGCGAAATCTTCGAGCGTGAGGTTGCAGTCTTCTTCGTCGCGACGGGCTCTGCCGCCAATTCGCTGTCGCTCGCCAGCGTCCAGAAACCGGGCGGCATCACCTTTTGCCATAGCGAGGCACATGTCGCAGAAGACGAATGCGGTTCACCGGATTTCTTCAGCTCCGCGCGGCTGGCGACGGTCAAGGGCGCAGCCGGCAAGATTGACCCTCAGGCGCTTGCCGCCAAGATTGCCCGTTTCCCGCAGGATGCGGTGCATCACGGTCGCGCCGCTGCCGTGACGATCACGCAGGCGACGGAAATCGGTACGGTCTATTCGCTCGACGAGATCGACGCCGTCGCCGCTGTGGCCAAGGCGAACGGCCTGCCGCTGCATATGGATGGTGCGCGTTTCGCCAACGCCCTGGTCGCGCTCGGCGTCAGCCCAGCTGAGATGACCTGGAAGCGCGGCGTCGACATTCTTTCCTTCGGCGGCACCAAGAACGGCTGCTGGTGCGCCGAGGCGATCGTCATCTTCGATCCCGAGCAAGCAAAAGAGATGCACTTCATCCGCAAGCGCGCCGCACAGCTTTTCTCCAAGTCGCGCTTTATCGCCGCCCAGTTCGACGGCTATTTCCAGGATGGTCTCTGGCTCGATCTGGCCCGCCATTCTAACGGCATGGCCGATCGCCTGCGCGCCGGCATCGAAAAGACCCGTGGCGCCCGCGCTGCCTGGCCGACGATCTCGAACGAGGTTTTCGCGATCATACCGAAATCAGCCTCTAAGGCCGCCGAGGACAAGGGGGCCAAATTCTACGAATGGCCGATCTCGGAATCGCAGCCGGATCTGGTCGGCGATGATGAAACGCTGATCCGTCTCGTGACCAGCTTCGCCACAACCGAAGCCGATGTGGCGAACTTCCTCGCCTGCCTGGGCTAATGACCTATTACGGGTAAAAAAGAGCGCCGCATCAGTCCGTCAGGGCAGATGCAGCGTCTCGGACCGCGGCCCCCTCACCTTGGCCAGAATGTCCTCCGACAAAGCTTTGACAAGAAGCTGATCCGCGCCCTTGCGCGGCACGAGCACGAATTCGACGTCTTCCAGAGCCGGCAGCCATCCCGGCGCAATCTCCATCAATCCGGCAGGCGCCATGCTCTTGGGCTGAACGAGAACGCCCATGCCGGCGCGCGCCGCGGCCGTCAGTCCGCTGAGGCTGCCACAGGTACAGACGATCCGCCACGGCATCTGCTGCCGGCGTAGCGCCTCCAGTGCAACGGCACGGGTGACACTCGGCACGGGAAAGGCGATCAATGGTAGCGGCGATTCGAGCCTGCGGATACGCTCCGGATCGCGCGCCAGCCAGACCAGCGGCTCGCGATAGACGAGCGTTCCCCTGATATCGCCGAGCCGGCGCTTGGCCAGCACCAGATCGAGATCGCCATTGTCCTGCATTTCATAAAGCGTGCCGCTGAGCGCGACCGTCAATTCGAGATCGACCGACGGATGCGAACGAACGAATTCCTCCAGCACGTCCGGAAGCTGGCTGGTGACGAAATCCTCGGAAACGCCGAGCCGAAGGCTGCCGCGCAGGCTGTTACCGGCGAAGAGCTGGCGCACCTCCCCTTCGATCGACAATATTTGGCGGGCATGCCCGAGCAACGCCTCGCCGTCGGCGGTCAGGACGACGCGATGGGTGTCGCGCGCCAGCAGCTTCCGGCCAAGCTCCGTTTCCAGCCGCTGTATGTGCTGGCTGACTGTGGATTGCCCGAGCCCGAGCCGTTCTGCCGCCAGCGTAAAGCTGCCCAGCTGTTCGACGGCAACGAAACTGCGCAATTGTGTGAAGTCTAGCATCGCGCTTATCCTATTTCACGATAACTGTTATTTCTTGCATCGTGGATCGCGATAGGTCTATCTGCAAGACCTAATTCATCAAGACTTGCAAATGCGATTGGGGTTGGCACGATGCGCCGCTTTCTTCCAGACACCTTCACCATGCTGCTGGTGCTCACCGTCGTGACGGCATCCTTCTTTCCCGTGCATGGCGTGAGTGCCCACTATTTCGGCATCGCCACGAACTTTGCCATCGGCCTTCTGTTCTTCCTGCATGGTGCGCGCCTGTCGCGCGATGTCGTCATCGCCGGCCTGCTGCATTGGCGGCTGCACCTCGTCATCCTGCTGACGACCTTCGGCATCTTCCCGCTGCTGGTCCTGGCCTTGGGCCAGATCGTTCCCAACAGCATCCTGCCCGTGTCGCTCTACACCGGCCTGCTGTTCCTGAGCGTTCTGCCCTCGACCGTACAGTCCTCCATCGCCTTCACTTCCATCGCAGGCGGCAACGTGCCGGCCGCCATCTGCTCCGCCTCCGCTTCGAACATCTTCGGAATGTTCCTGACGCCGCTGCTCGTCGGCATCCTGTTTTCAGTCGGCGGCCAGGGCGGCTTTTCCTGGGATGTCCTGTGGCAGATCATGCTGCAGCTGCTCGCCCCCTTCATCGCCGGCCAATTGCTGCAGCCATGGATCGGCGGCTGGATCCGCTCGAAGAAGAAGATCCTGATGCCGGTCGACCGCGGCTCGATCCTCATGGTCGTCTATTCGGCCTTCAGCGAAGCCGTGGTCGAGGGTCTGTGGCACACCTTCTCGGTGATCGATATCGCCACGGTGATCGTTGCCAACATGGTTCTTCTCGCAACGGTGCTCTGCATTACCATGTTCGGCAGCCGTGCCCTCGGTTTTTCGAAGGCCGACGAAATCACCATCACCTTCTGCGGCTCCAAAAAGTCGCTGGCGAGCGGCGTGCCGATGGCCAATGTCATCTTCGCCGGCCAAGGCATCGGCGCCATCGTGCTGCCGCTCATGCTATTCCACCAGATCCAGCTGATGACCTGCGCGGTGCTGGCACAGAAATATGCCGATGCCGCCAAGCGGCGCGAGGCTGCCAAAGCACAGGCAGGGGGAAAATCGGGCGAAGCGACCAACGCCGCCTGAGCCCTTCGATATCCCGGTAAAACAAAAGCGGCGCCCGATTGGGCGCCGCTCAGACTGCTGACAAACCTCTGGCTTTGGCCGGAGGTTTTTGATTCAATGGGACATGTTGAAGAAACCTGCTGCCGAACAGACGGCTCTCGAGATGGTGATGCTCGACAGCCTGGTGCCGAGAGATCATCTGCTTCGCAAGATCGATGCGGTGATCGACTTTACTTTCATCCATGATCGCGTTGCGGGATTGTATTGCGCCGACAACGGCCGGCCGCCGCTCGATCCGACATTGATGTTCAAGGCGCTGTTCATCGGTTATCTTTTCGGCATCCGCTCGGAAC
>NZ_JARWKZ010000090.1:0-14898 GCF_050577975.1 Rhizobium sp. BR 315
ATCTGGTCGTGTACCCACCAACATCACCATCCTGCCACTGCCGCCGAAATCGCCAGAGCTGAACCCAGTCGAAAACCTCTGGCACTTCATGCGCGAGAACTGGCTGTCGAACCGTATCTTCAAATCCTACGACGACATCGTCGATCATTGCTGCGATGCATGGCGAAAGCTCGAAAGCCAGCCTTGGCGCATCATGTCAATCGGACGAAAGCCTTGGGCAAATGGGTTCTGATCAGTGAGACGCCGTATAAGACCCCATAATCAAATCGGCATTTTGCAGTTTCGGTATTTTGTGGGCAGCTCCCACTTACAATACGATAAAGTCGGTCGAGTATCAGTCTCTGCTCTTCAATTGGATTCAATGACTACCTTTATTTAATCTTTGCTTTAAAAGCTCGAACCTCGCGCTGTCTTTCAGGTCGAGTATGTAGAAATCCTTGATGTAGGATAGAATTTCCATTTCCTCTTTTTGTGAACGGGCCATGGATGAGACCACGTGAATGGCTTTCATAAACCTTTCGGAGCAAGCCGTTCCATCACTTCTGAAGTCTCGTTCACTGAGCGTGAGTTCATAGATAAGATTTATAGCAAACATACGAACGCGTCTTTCGCTAAAGATGTCAATCCAACGGGAACATTGGTTGACTTGTGTATATATTGCCCGAACCCAGTCGGGGTATAAGGCTGTTTACATCGTATCCACGGCTTTGAAGCGCTAGAATTCTGGTATTTCCGTTCATTATAGTTCCATCCGGCTTTACTAGAAGTGGCTCATCGCCGTTCAACAAGCTCTCAACTATACTGTCGGTTGATTGATACGACCAGTAGTTGTAGGACGAGGCGTTTCCAGACGTGATAGTTTCGCTCGAATGAAGTGAACGAAGAGATGTAATACCTTGTTTCGCGTCATTATTTTTCGGTGAATTTCCTCCATTCCCATCATCATCCGGATCAGGCGATCCAGCGGCTGCAACCGAACCGCCAGTCGTAGTGCCATTGCCGTTCCCCGATCCGCTTTTCTGATTATAGACGACCAACTTCTTTCCGTCGCGGGACATCATATTGGCCCAGTCGCCGAGATCGGCCGCCGACATGGGCGTGCTACCAATTTGGCCGCCGATCAGGGTGAATGATCCATCGCTCTCTTCGTGCAGCGTCAGTGATAGAGATATGCTCCCGCCTCCCGGCAATGGAACATCAGTCGATACCGTGGTGCCGAACGAATAGGTCGTCCAAGTCAGGGTCGTGCCATCATCCAGACGCTGCGTTTGAGCACTCAATCCCCCCTTCAACAGCTCATAGCCCATTCCCGTCACGAACGAGGTGACCGCGAGAACCTGTTTCGTCCTGTCGGCAATCTGGTTCAGGATGAGCGTCGCAAGCGATGGGGTGAGGTCGAGGGTATCGCCGTCCGGTGTCGTGACTTTGCAGGAGGGTGCATCCGCATAGGCGGGCGTGATCAGCCAGTCGAAGATGCTGTGCCTGATTTCGCCATGTTGGCCGCATGTTTGCAGGCCGGCCATCATCTTCGGATCATCCTTGTACTTGATGACCTTCTTGACGACCTGATTTTCTTCCGGCGTGATTTGCTTCGCCGCCTCCAGCTTGTCGAAGGCCTCGCCGATTGCTTCAGCAATCGTCTTGCCCGCGGCGGCGACCGCAATCGCACTCTGCACCGAGACATAGGGCTCAAGCAGGATATGCTTATCCTTGGTGACAACGCTTTGCTGGGCCGGATCGGTGTTGATCTGATCGACCGGCCGAGTGGCGCCGCTCTGCTCGAGCGAAGCCTGCTGCTGGGGATTGCGGACGGTGATATTACCCGCACCACCGCTGCCGCTAATCGTCGCCTTGACGGACTGCTCGACGTCATCGAGCTGGTATTTGCCGCTGGCGCTCGAATTGTTCTGCGTCTTGCCGTTGGCATCCGCGCCGGAATAAAGGTCGATGTTGGCGTTGACCTCATAGCCCTGATATTTCTGAGTGCCGACGAAGTCGGACCAGGTGAGCGTGCCGGTATCGAGATTGACCTGACCGTCAGTCGAGATCAGCCCGGACGCGGCAAGATTGGTGTTACCGCCGACGGTGATATTCTGGTCGCCGGTGGAGTAGAGGCCGGCAGGCTTATCGATCCAGTTCGTCGAGCCCTTGCCCGAACCGAAGCCCGGCTGCACGCCGCCCAATGTCAGGCCACCGAGGGCCGTGGCGATATTGCCTGATGTCAACAGCGGTTGGCCGGCGGTGCTGCCGAGTGTCGGGCCGGTGAAGGAAAGCCCGAGCGAGGACGAGCTGTTCGACTGGCTGTCGGTGTTCGGCGTCGAGACGATATTGAGATTGCCGCCGACGTTGCCGTCAATCGTATCGGCGGAGAAGACGGTGTTGTTGAGGGTCGTATCGCCCTTCGAGATGAAGGTAATGTTGTCCGTCGCGCTGACACCTGAGATCACCTGCGTCGTCGATGAACTCGACGATTTCGATTGACCGGCCGAGACGCTCGCTGTCGGCGTGATGCCGGTTGCCCCTTTTATGCCCACGCCGACCGACACGCCGATGCTGGCGCCGGCCGACTGACTGCTTGACGAGGCATTGGATGTTGCCTGCGCGCCGGCCATGTCGATGGTATTGGCCGAGATCAACCGCCTGCATCCGACGCAGAAGCCGATACGTCCGCTGAAGGACCTCGTAAATGCTTTCAGCCGTCCCGGCGATGTCGTGCTGGACCCGTTCTGCGGGTCTGGTTCCACGCTGGTTGCAGCCAAGGCTCTCGGCCGGCGCCCAATCGGCATTGAGCTGAGTGACCAGCACTGCTTCACCGCGTCCATGCGGGTGCAGACCATGGCCCCCTAACCGGGGCCATTGACCCGGCCCCCACGGGGCCTTTGTCATGCTCGCTTCGATCGCACGCGTTCCAGCCCCACGGCCACTAATGCACGAAATCGCGGTATCGCGAAATCCTGCACGAGCAGGTACTTTTCGGCGCTTTGACCGAAATAAATTGACGTTTTGCGGATTTAGCGCATTATACGGCATCAATACGGGAAGGTTCCTAGAAATGTTACTCGAATTCCGCGTCAAGAATTTCCGCTCCATCCGCGATGAAGCGATACTGAGCCTTGCCGCCAGTGCCGATGCTACGCTGGAAGAGACCCATACCCGCGAAACTGGCCTCGAGAAGGTTCGGCGCGTGCTCAACACCGCGGCCATCTACGGCGCCAACGCCAGCGGCAAGTCGAACGTCATCCGCGCCCTGCAATTCATGCACCTGATGGTGACGACGTCCAACCAGGTCCAGCCGGACCAACCGAACATTCTCGCCCCCTTCCGGATGCGGCCGGACCATGAAAGCGAGCCGTCGCTCTTTGAAGCCACGTTCCTGATAGGCGGCAAGCGCTATCAGTACGGGTTCGAGCTGACCCGCACCCACATCATCAGCGAATGGCTGCTGGTATACGAGCGCGCCAAGCCGCAGGTCTGGTTCTCGCGCACGTACAACGAGAAGAAAAAGAACCGCTACGACTACACCTACAGCGACTATTTCAGCGGGACGAAGAAGCTTTGGGAAACCGCGACCCGGAAGGAAACCCTCTTCCTCACCACGGCCATCCAGCTCAACAACGAGCAGCTGAAGCCGCTCTACCAGCGATTTTCCGAGGACATGGCTATCTTCCCGGAAGGCGGCAGCATCGGTTACGGATTTTCGGCCAACTTTGCCGAGGAGAGTTCCCGCAACAAGTCGCGTGTGGAAACGCTCATCAGCGCGGCCGATACGGGGATTTGCAAGGTTTCGTTCACGAAGCAGCCCGGCCGTCAGTACCAGATCAATCTGACCACGGGGGTCCCGGAAATCCGGGATACCGAACTTGAAGTTCCGCAGTTCGGTCACCTTGCCGACGGTCAGGTCTACGAATTTGAGTACGGCGACGAATCCGCTGGCACCCAGATCCTGTTCAGCCTCGCAGGCCCCATCCTCGACATCCTCGAGCGCGGTCGCCTGCTCATCGTCGACGAGCTCGACCGCAGCCTCCACCCGTTGCTGGTGCATAAAATCGTGGAGATGTTCAACGATCCGCAGCTGAACACCAAGGGCGCACAGCTGATCTTCACGACCCACGACGTGTCTCTGCTCGACGGCAACAAGCTGCGGCGCGACCAGATCTGGTTCGCGGAGAAGGATGCAGGTCAGGCCTCGCACCTTTTCCCCTTGCTGGAATTTTCGCCGCGCAAGGGCGAGGCCCTGGAAAAAGGATATCTGGGCGGCCGTTACGGTGGCATCCCGATCTTCTCGTTCGGTATGAAAGAATACGGTGCGAGAAAAGACCACGGTACGAAGAAAGACTAAGCCTTGGCCAAGAAGCACCGCTTTGAACGTACCGAATCCCGTCTGACACGCAAACAAGGTCGCAAACGGCCCTATGACCGGACCCTAATCGTGTGCGAGGGTGAGAAGACCGAGGTCAATTACTTCGACGCGATCCGCCGCGAAAAGCGGCTCCCCAACGCGGATATCCAGGTCGTGCCGTCCGACTACGGCACGTCCCCGCTCAATATTGTGGAATACGCGATCGACCACTTCAGCGAGAGCAAGGCCTTCGATCGCGTCTACGTGGTTTTCGACCGGGACGACCACGCGAGTTACCACAATGCCCTCGCCAAGGCCGAGGCGACCGACAAGAAGCTGAAAAACGACGGGGGCAAGGCGGTTCCCTTTACGGCCATCCCGTCTGTGCCAAACTTCGAGCTGTGGCTGCTGCTGCACTTCCGGGATGTGCTCGCACCGATCCACCGGAACGAGGTCTATGCCGCGCTCCGCCTACCGGCGCATTACCCGACCTACGCAAAGAACAGCAAGACCGTCTATGCCGACACCAAGGATCGGATTCCGGCGGCTACCACACGAGCTGTCCATCTGCGCGGCCAGTTCAACGCGCACAGCGGCGTAGACCCTTACACGGACGTCGACGTGCTGACCGGAGAGTTGATGAAGATTGCCGGACGGTTCGCCTAGCCGGTTGAGGAGCGCTCCCATGGGATGCCGTGTGGTTGCGGCTGGCCTCGCGGGATCTGCGCGTGCCGTAGCCCAGTCACCGTGTTTCTGGCGCTGGGCGTGTGCTGGCGAACAACCGTCCCATATTATCTTTCGTTCGTGATCCCCTCAGGGATTGCTTTGGTGCAGGGCGGCGCCTGGCCGTCAAGGTTTTGCCCGCTCCAATCCGTGTTGACCCATGACTGCGGCAGTCTTGGCCACCCTGCCCTTCGTTCGCGTCCTTCGGGACGACATCAACGAACGAAAGTAATGAAAATGGGACTGGATATGTTCGCCTACACGACCACAACGAAGCCGGAGACACCGGTGGACTTCGAGGTCGACAACGCGCAACGACTCCACTACTGGCGCAAACACCCCAACCTGCACGGCTGGATGGAGCGACTGTACCGCAATAAGGGTGGCTCGGACGACGACTTCGACCTCGTGCCCCTGGAGCTGGTAGCCGAGGACCTTGATACTCTGGAATCTGACATCAAGGCCAAGGCCTTGCCGAAAACGCGAGGGTTGTTCTTCGGCGAATCCGATGGCTCGGAAATGCAGGACGATCTGCAGTTCGACAGTCGGCTAGCAGCAAACAGAGCTTTGGTCGAAGAGGAGCTGGCAAATAAGGTGTATCACTGCGGAGCATTGGATGTAGCAGCATGGTCACAACTCCACGACCGCTCGATGTGTAGACGCTTGCAAACATAGTGGCTTGTACTCGCGATCATCATCCCGACCAAACCCGCGCGACCTTATGGCCACCTATGATTTCTCATGGATCTGGAAAGAATTTAGCGTCGAAGACCTCAGACGCTAGACCAAATCAATGTGACCGGTTTTTACACGTATCCTGCGCCAACCCCTAGTCGGCTCAGACGTGTGATTTTGGCCAAGTGGAGAACGAAGATAGAACTCCAGTGACTTAGAAGCAAGCATTGTCATTTAAACGGGAGTTTGCGTCACAGTCTCCGGTATCGTTCCGGTGTTCGCACCCTTCATGGTTTGGTCGACCTTAGCGTCGATTTTACGCAAATCTTGTTCCGCCCCTGTTTCAGTAATTACTACCGAACTAAGCGCTGACCCGAGATCGAGGCTCCAAGGTGAAAGAGTGCATGTTAATTTTTTTGGAGAGCGTCCTTCACCCAATAACCAATGCCGATTATGGCCACGAAGACTCCCCACTTCGTATACCAAGCTGCCCACCATAGAGTTTCAGTGCCAAGGGCTGGCATTGAAGTGGATTGGTCAAAATCGAATAGATGTGTCGCAGGCATCGCCACACCCGCCGACGCCCAAAAATTAAGAGCGGGCCACCAGCAGGCCCAAACGAGTGCGAATACGATTGGCCAAAGGCCTCCAATATTGATTTCGTCGTAAGTGTTGCCAAGCCACCATGCGCCCCCGAAAGCAATCCCAAGCAGAACAAGACGAAAAAATACAGCTGCACCGGTGCTCACATCCAGTCCAAAAAGCACCGAGAATTTCCAGACAACAAAGGCTATTGAACCAACGATTCCAGCTGCCACCAGAAAAATCCAGCTGTCATCGCTCCGATTATTATTTGTCATATATTTCTATCCTCGAGAGGCGTGGTCACTAGAGACCGAGTTTCGTAAACCGTATCGACGGATAGATCGTCGGAAGAACTTCCCGGCCCTGGGGCATATTTTCGCAGTTTAACGGGTCCAGTCAGACACCCCGGCGACCCGCAATTTGTTGCGAATCTCCAAGATCTCTTCATCGACTTTGGAATCGGTAAGGGCAGCCACACTATTATCTCCCAGCGTCAGAAGTGTACCACCCCGATATTCAGTGGCTCGGGGGTCACCTGACAATGCCATTTGCAGCCGCGGATTTTTGAAGTAAGTCAACCAACCTAGTCTACCGCCGTCGACAAGGGCACCATTAACTCGAACCCTGTTCCTCAGATTTTGATCTGATCCGTAGACGACACAAAATGTCGGATCGCAGAAATCCAGCAGATAGTTGAATATTGCGTGCACAGTTTCCGGCTTTGACCAATTCCCGTTGCGTTCTGCCGGCTGAAACGAAGGCACATCAACTGCGACAAGCGAGAAATCTAGGCGCGGAGGGTTTCCCGCTGTTTTTATCGATATGCCTACAGTCTCTGGATTTTTTCTCTTTTGAACGAAATCGGAAAACGTCGTTCTGAAGCCGTAGGGAGAGCGAGAATCGACGGTTAAGCGCCAATTATCGGGGGCGCCCTCATTGTGATACTTAACATCGTCATAGTCGCCGAAAGCCGTCATGACAACGTCTTCGAAATCGGACCAATCCTCGGCTATGGGCATGTTGCCGTGTTTTGCGGTCGTGCCGCTGACGTCAAAGGGCCTGCTCCAAGGCGAGATCTTCTCCATGCCTATGAGGAAGTCCTTTGATCTCTCCATTGCCTGCTTTGCGGTCAGGTGCGGTCCTGGGCCAATCGCTTGGAAAACCATCGAGTCGGGAAACCTGCTACCCATATTTCACCTCGGAGGCTTGACGATAATGCTGATGCCGGTGATTTCCGCTCTTTCAAAAATACCCTGAATCGCCTCGGCTGTCGTTGTTGACGGCACATACCAGAGAATGTTCGCGCCGTCTGCTGCTTCTATCTGTGTGGTTGCTTGTTTCACAACGCTATCATATGAGAATTTTGTATCAATTGGCCAGTTGTTCCAGAGCTTAGCATCCACATAGGTGTTTGTTCCCTCATTGTACCCGTCAAACTTTGTTTCCCCTGACGGGGTATTTGGGTTTGGCACAACGTAGGTCGAGCCGCGAGGAGCGCCAGTTACTTCTTCTTGGTACGCGGCTTCGCTTTCGCTTAGCCCCTCATTTACGGTGACCCATCTTCCAGGTCCTCCGCCACCGCCGGAACCTTGCAGCGGACCGTAGTATTGATTTCCGCCGCCACCCTCGAGCATGTGCTGCAGCTCGCTCTCCGACTCGAACGGATGCTCCATCATGTTATAGCGATAGGCATCGAGCACAGCGGACGAACCTTGAGCTCCTCCGAGTGCTGCCCCAACAAAGGCTGCAGCCCATTGCTGAATTGCGTGTTGTTGGTCTGCTGTCAGACTTGAATTCGCTTGCAGGGCTTGATTCAGGATGCTGTTGACGAGTTCGCCGATGGCCGCAGTGCTTGCAGCCTGTCCGACGTTACCACCGGCAATCGATGCCACTGCGGCAGCAGCTCCAGCGTGCAGGGCGAGCATAACGGGACTATCTGAGGGCAACCGAAGTTGTTGGCCTATGTCGCCGATTGCTGTGTTGGCAAGCTGCGATAGCGCTGCCGCGCTCTGCTGCTGGGCCTTCAACTTGTCGATGTCAAAAACATCGACCTGCGTATTGGCCTTTGAGGCATCGGTATTCAGACCGGAGAGGTTCTGCTGCTGGTTCGCCAGATTCCAGGTACCGGGCATAATCGTTGCCAATGTCGCACCGCTATCGCCTTGCTTGGCTGGCTGACCTACGATCGGGATGGGAATACCGCCACCGACCAGGCTGAAGCCTTCGCTAGTTGCAGCCGCAGACATTGAGTTTGCGATGTCGGAATAAAGAATCTGATTGGCACTCAGGGTATTGCGGGCCGGATCGGTCGTCGAGCCGATGAAGCCACCCCGCAGATCGATGGTGCCATCCGTATTGACGTGATAGCCGCCGGAACCTGCAAAGATGCCGCTTTGCTGGGAAACATTGGCATAATCGCCGGTGATCGTTCCCTGATTATAGCCGCCGCTGATACCCCCTGAACTGATGCCGAGTTGGGCGCTCCTTGTCTTTTCGTCATAGGATGCCGTGTCCTGGCGGCTCTCGATGGTGATGCCGTTGACGGCGCTTGCATTGACCGTATCGCCGGAGAGAACACCCCCGGCGAGAGTCAACTTGTCGCCGGCTACGACGGTGACCGTTCCGGTTCCGCTGACGTTAGAATTGACCTGGGTGACCGAGCTTGCCACCTGCTTGCCGGACCCATAGGCCGCGTTTGCAGTAATCCCTCCACCGACCGCCTGGTTGTTGATATCGACGCTGGCGGAAAGTCCGATGCCAGCGCCACCCGCTTTGCTGCTGCTCTTACTGTCGCTGGTGGCCTGAACGCTTTCGAGATCGACATCTCCGGCCGCCGAAATCAGCACGTTTCCATTTTTAGGATCTTCGGAAGCCGTCGGAGTGTTGCCATCCTTGCCCATGCCAGCATTGATCTGCACGCCTCGGCCGGTGACATCGCCGGATTCAGCGACGATGGTCACCGAGCTGCCGTTGATCACCGGCGGAACCGGGATCGAAGTGGTGGATTGCTGCGAGCTTTCACTGAAACTGTAACCGGCCGTCAGCGAGATCGAGGCCACCGCAGGCTTGAGGCCGGTGATGGGATCTGGCGCTGCGTTGATGGCAGCCATTGTAGAGGATATGGCTTGATAGCCCTTGACGCCGGCCAGGACCGCAGGCGCGATCCCATAAATACCGTTATCCCCCGAAAGCAGGCTGCCGGCCTGGGCAGCACCCTGTGCCGCCGAGATCAGCGACGACTGCACCGTCAGGCTGACACCAGCAAAGCTCTTCTTCTGCATCTCCGACGCATTGGTGACGTCATTGCTCGACAGCAGGTTGACGTTGTCACCAGCAGTTAGAGTGACTGGGCCGGCGGCCAGGATCTGACCAGACTGATCGTTGATATTGTGGTTGGCGGCAATGGTGATACTGCCATCGGACTCAAGCGTGCTGACCGCATTGATATTGGCGTCTTTCGAACGCTTCTCTTCAGATTTGGCAACACCAATACCGATCGACAGGCTGCCGTCGCCGGATGAGAAGTTGATGCCGAAGCCGGAACGCTTGGTCTGGCTGGAGGACGACTGTTCTTCCGCGCCCGGCGCGATGTTGACGTCGCGTGCCGACGAGATCTCCGTACCGTCGCCGGAATGCGAGGACGAGCCGAAGATATTGACGTCGCCCTGGGTGGACGTGATCGTCGTCTTACCGCCAGACGAAAGCGTCGAGCCTATGTTGTCGGTCGAGCTCTGGCTGCTCTTCGAGTCCTTCGACCCATAGATCGAGATAAAGCCACCGCCAGATCCGACGCCGATGCCGGATTTCTTGGTCTGTTTGTCGCTCTCGTGCTCCTCCTCGGCCCCCATGACGGTGACGGTCGAGCCGGACAAGGAGAGATTGTTGCCGGCGGCAATGCTGGAACCGGAGACGACGGTCTCATTGCCGGCGGCGACGTTGACGTTGCCAGATGCCGAGACGGACGAGCCAACGGTATCCTCGTCGTAAGTATGTGTATGGGTCTTCGAGGACGACAGGAAGCCGCTCTTCTTGCTGTCGGAGGTGGTCTCGTCCGTATCCTTGCCGGAAGCGATGACGATGTTGCCGGCAGCACTGATGTTGGCGTTAGCGGTATGCGTGGCATCGCCAGCAGTGACATCGGAGGCAGACACGGTGACGTTGCCGCCCGTGGAAGCGATATTGACGCCAGTCTGGCCCGAGATCGACGATCCCTGTGCTGTGGTTGTCGCTTCGGTTGACTTTTTCGAGCCCGACTTGCTGGACGAGGATGCGCTATCGGTTGCTTCGCCGATGGTGACGTCGCCCTTGGCAATAACGTTGGCAGCGCCACCCTTGGCAGCGATATCGGAACCGATGACACTGATGTTTCCGGCGTCGGCCTGGACCGTCACATTGCCGTTCTGCGAGGTAATCGAGGACGCATTGCTGGTAACCGCGGTCGAGGACGACTGGCCGCTCTTATAGCCATTGGCAGCGCCCGCAATCGTCTTCGATTGGCTCGTGGTCTGATCCTGAGAGGCCGTAATGGCGATATTGCCCTTCGTCGAGACAATGCCGAGATTGCCGCCGGCGTCGAGCGATGAGCCGCCGATCAGCACGCCCTGATTGCCCGATACCAGCATGGCGCCGCCGGCGATAAGCGACGAACCCTGCTGGATCTGGCTGGTCGTGGTCGTGATCGTGCCGCCCTGCGATAAATTCAGGCGGTCCTTGGTGAGAACGGTATTATCAACGCCAGCAGAGATAATGCTGACCGATCCGTTCGAGGAGAGGACGGACAGATCGCCACCGGCCTTGGCGGAACTGGCGATGATATTGACGCCACTCGTACCGGCAATGCTGAGATTGCCGCCTGATGTCACCGTGGTGCCGACCAGCGTCTGGACACCACCATTGTCCTGTTTGACGGCACCCAGCGTTATGGTCTGGCCGGAGAGCTGCGCGCTGCCGCCGGCGGCCACCTTCGTGCCGCTCAGCGTCAGGCTGCCGGCGCCGGCATCCATCTTCAGGCTGCCGCCGGCCGTGACGCCGCCATTGGCGGCAACGATGGTCTGCCCACCGATGTTCATGGTCTGGGCGGCGAGTGTTATGCCGTTCTCGGCATTGAGATTCATGTTGCCGCCGGCAAGGAAAGCGCCGCCATTGGCCTTGATGCTGCTGGCATTGATGGTCATGCCATCGGCCGCAGCAATCGCGCCGGAATTGTCGACGCTCGAGGCATCGATGCTAACCGTGTTCCCGGCGATCAACGCAGCGGACGTGGTTTTGGCGCGGTCGGCGGCCGAGAGATAAACGACCGGAACCAGTACCGGCGCGCCATCGACGACCTCTGTCTGGTAGATCACCATCGACTGCGTCAGCGACGCGGCCTGCTCGGGCGTCAACGCCTGCCCGAGACCAAGGCCATGCGCCTCGGCATAAGCGACGCCGTTGTCGAGAAGCGTCTTCATTTGGTCCGTGGCGTTATCGCCGGGAACGAACGAGCCGGCGCCAAGACCATTGCCGACCAATTGCCGCATCTGCTCATCGATGAGCTGATTGTCGAAATAGGCGTCGCCGAGGAAGGGAACCTTGGTCTCAGGCGTGTAGCCAACCCGGTCTATAAAATAAGCCGAACCATAGAACTTCGACACGTCGAGGAAGGCAGCCCGTGTTTCGAACAGGAAGACCTGCCCTGGGACCGTGCCGCCGACGCCGCCCGATTGCGGCTTGGCAACGGCTGCGAGCTGAGCCCCGTTCGTCTGCAGAATCTGGGTGAGATTGCCACTATTGCCGATCGCAGCCGTAAGCTTACCCATCAGGCTGTTCGGATTAACCGACGTGGTGCCCGCCGTCAGTGCGTTCGCACCGATCGAAGGACCGGTGGCAGCCGTTACGCCATTGCTGCTGACCGAAGCACCGACCGCCCTCAGATTGTTGCCGCCGATTGTTGGACCAGAACCGATCGTCGGACCGTTTCCGGTAAGCGACGGGCCGCTATTCGCGTTGGCGCCACCATTGGCTGCTACGCTTGAAAGCGCCGCACTGACATTGAACAAAGCGCCGCCGGCGGTCATGCTGTTGAGTGCGCCCAGCGGGTTGTTTGCGGTCGCCGGCGCGTCGATCACAACGCCACCGTTGATCGAACCGTTGGACGCGACATTGTTGATCGCACCGCCGCCGTTGATGGTCTGGCTTCCGTGCGCCTGGATAACGCCAGAGATGGCGCCGACCACCTGCACGCCGACTGTGGATCCGGGGTTCAGATCCCGCGAGGGATCGCGTGTGCCATTCGGGTTCGGTGAATAGGTGAGTGTCGGGTCATTGCCGCCGATGCAGGGGCGATTGGGGCCGCTGCAATTCAACTCTCCGCCAGCGCCGGGTCCGACGACATCCGGGTAGTATTGGCATGGAGTGCTGCTGTCACAGATCGTTTGCGTGACGCGGTTCAGCATCGCGCCATCATTAGTGAGCGTGCCGGCAACGGTCAGAAGCATGTTGCCGTCGGACTTGATCGAGCTATAGCCATTCCAGAGATTGATCGCATTGATGGTCAGATCCCCACCTGCGCGGATCTGCGCGGAGGCGCCGGCACCGCTGATCAATTGATCCTGCGAAATGAGCTGGCTGACCAGATGTTCGATGGTCTGAACAGTCTCGTACGTGGGTCCGTCATGATCACCAGAGCCATTGCATCGCGAAACGCATCGAGACGTCTCCTCTATCACGTCGTATGGGCTAAGGATCGTGTTGGAAATCAGCACATTGCGCTGGATCGAGGGCGCTGAGGTCGTTGTGTTCGTCAACCCGTTGGTCAGGATCGACATGGAGCCGCCCGATTGGATGAGACCGGCGGAATTGACGACGGCGCCGTTTCTCTGACCGCCACCCGGTCCGGCGATGGTGAGACCGTTGCCGGCAAGGAGTGCGCCCTGGTCGTTGGTCAGCGTGCCGCCGACGAAGAGGTTGGCATTGTTGCCGGCAAACACCAGGCCGGAAGGGCTGTTGTAGAAGTCGCTCGATACGTTGAAGGTAAGATTGTTGCCGGCGGCAAGCTGGCCGGCATTGCCGAGCGATGGCAGGTTCAGCGTCAGGTCGTGCGCCGCAAGCAGCGCGGTATTGGCGTTTGTCGTCAGACTTGCGGCGGAGACGGTAATGTCGCCCGAACCGCCAGCATTGGTGACGGTGCTGACCTGTGCGTTTGAAAGATCGGCATTGCCCGACAGGTTGAGGCTCAGGCCGCCGAAGACAAGATTGCTGCCTGACAGATTGGCGGAGGAGGCATTGACGATCAGCGTGCCGCCGCCGGCCATTCGGCTGCCTCTGCTGCCGGAGAGATCGAGTGCGCCGGTGTTGAGCGTCAGATTGCCGCCGACGCGCGTGGTGCTGGTATAGGCAATGGCGCCCGGGCTTGTGAGCGCGGCATTCCCCAGGCTTTGCAGGCTATTATAGCCGATGTTCTGGGTAGCCGTGGCGGCAAGATTGCCGCCCGAAAGCAACGAGTTGGCACTAACACTGCCGTTGGAGGCGGCAAGCGTCATAGCGCCGGCGCGGCGCAGCATCAGGTTGCCATTGGATGCCGCATTGGTGGCGGCAAAGTCGACGCCGGAGACCAGCGTGTCGATCGTGATCGACCGGGCATTGAGGTTGATGTTGCCGGTGCCGAGCGATTGGCCGCTGAGCGTGATCGCATTGCCGGCGCCAATGGTCAGGTCGCCATGGGCAACGGCATTGGTGCTGACATTGTTCGCCGCGTTGGCGGTGATGGTCCCTGCAGCGAGCAGGCTGTTGAAAGAGATGTCTCCGGCCGTGGCTGTAAGTGTCAAATCGCCCGTCGGCCCAAGAATGACGTTACCGGCGCCTGATTGGCCGGTCGCGGCAAAATCGACACCAGCCGCGATAACATTGCCGCTGACGGCAGAGCCGGTGATCGAGACATTGCTGGCGCCAAGGAGCTGGCCGTTGATCTTGACCGCGCCAGGACTGGTGGGCGAACCGATCGCGACGGTGCCGTGACTTGTGATGTTGCCGCCCGTAAATGCGCTTGCCGCCACATCGAGGCCGCCTGCAACGATCAGCGTGCCCGCGCTGGCACTGCCGGCGTTTATCGTCAGATCGCCGCTTGCTCCGAGAGCGATGGCGCCGTTTGATGATCGTGCGGTGGCGGCGAAATCGACGCCGGTAACGGCTTGGCCCAGTTGGACGGTCGGGCCGGAGAGCAAGACATCTCCCGCACCGAGGAGCTGGCTAGTCACATTGACGCTGTTGCTGCCGGCAAGGGTAATGTCGCCATGCCCGGTCACAGCATTGGCCGCGATGGTGGCTGCATGCGCGTCGATATTGCCGGCCGACAGCATGGTCTGCGCGGTGATGCCCGCAGAAGCGGTCAGATTCATATCGCCGGCGGTTCCGAGCACTATGCCGCCGCCGCGGGCACTGGTGGCAGTGAAATCGACGCCCGAAATCAAGACGGGCGCATTGATGCTGCCGCCACTTATTGTGAGATTGCCCGCAGAAATCACCTGATTGGTGGCTGCGAGATTGCCGAAAATATCGACTTTGCCATGACTGGTAATGCTGGCAGCCGTCAGATTTGT
>NZ_JARWKZ010000091.1:0-14565 GCF_050577975.1 Rhizobium sp. BR 315
GGCTTATATGATTCTATCATATAAGCGCCCGATCCTGCGGTGTTGTTTTTCAACCATTCCAGCGCCCACGGGTCTTCCGCTGTTGCGTGCTGCTTCGCCAGCTTGGAATTGAAGATCGCGCAGAACGGCAGACCGAGGTTCGGAAGCGCCAGACGGTTAGCGTCAGGCAGATTGATTTCGACTATGTGAGGTCCGGCAATGACGAACTGATCCGTCTTCGTCATACTGCCACTTTGGAGCTGGGCTGGCGCATTAGTTTTAGCCGAAACCATCCGATCAAGTGACCATTTGACATCCTCGGCGGTCACAGGCGAACCGTCGTGCCAAGCCGCGTCGGGCCTCAGATGGAACGTGAGCTTCAACCCGTCGGCGCTCTTCTCCACGCGTTCTGCGAGCTCAGGAACGATAACGCTCTGGTCGAATGTCCATTGACCATCAACCATCTTGCGGCCAAAGCTGATCAGCCTGTCATATACGCTCATGGTCACGCAATAGCTCTCGCGCGAAGCCCCTAGAAGGCTTGAATCGAGAGAATTCACCCCGCCTCCCATCACATGGCGCAATGTCGCCCTACGATCCTGCGCGTGGCCGAGTCCAGCATAGGCTGTAAATCCGAGCGCAAGACTGCCGGCAAGATAAACTCGTCTAGTAATATCCATAATGTTCCCCTTTTTGATTGCGGATATTGTGTTCGCAAAAGGCTTATTGCGGAGGATATTGGCGACTTCTGGGACCGTTTGCGAAGGCGTCGAGTGACGTTATCCCGTAGTTTGGAAAACTGCGTAACTCGCGAAAAGGACAGATTGGCTGTCTTTGAAGCGCAACCTTCTCCTCGCTTTCGATATCATGGCAGCACCTCTATCCGTTCGGCAAATAAGTTTGTGTGATGCAGGGCCATCAAGTGGTGTGACCTCAAAGGCGACAGGGTCTCGTCTAGGTCTCCTCGGCGAAGGTTTAGGTTAACGCACGGAGCTCGCGACGGAACAGCTCCCCCTCGCGGATCTTGCCCGTCTTGCTACCGACGGCTGGCAGCTTCTTGACCAACGCACAGCCTGTCGCCGGCGGCATGGGCCTCCCGCATTGCCGGTAAACGACGCGTTACAATTCGCAAAACAGTTTGCAGAAACGGCTATAGTCGTAGCCATCGGCATGAATGCTGTGATTTTCTTCCTGAAGGGTGAGCAGCGTCACGCCTAACTTCTTAAAAACTCGATAGAAAACCTAGGCCCAGTTTGGCTCCGGCCGCCGCCGCCTGCCCTGCTTGGCCCGGCAATTGAAAAGCCGACCCTTCAGGGCATCGTCCGTTAAGTTATGCGAGAGGGACCAACTTAACCACACCGTCGCGCCCGGCTTGAGGTTGTCCTGCGTGGTGCCGCGGACAATCTCGAGGATCATTTCGATCTCGCCACTGCTGGCCCCGCCTCCGTCAAGCCGGAACATCTGTCCTATAATGGTCAATCTTCTGTTTGCCGGCATCAAAATCTCCTCGGTTACCGGGAGGCTTGATTCCAAAGTTCTTAGCCCAGGGGGATATTCAGAAGAAAACGGCCGGCTTCACGTCGGAATCCCACATATGAGCGTGGCGGACGTTGATCGAGCGGTTACCGACGGCATATCCGGCCGAGCCAACAAATTCGCAAGAATGGACGATGGAACTTGACTGGCGCGAAGCGTCGCCACGTACCGGAACGCTAAGTGTTCGCGTGCGTGACATCATGGAGCGCGATCATGCAAGGGATGGAAGGTCTACACCGATCTGAAAATTGACCGCCCTAGCCGGCTTCTTACGGGCGGGACGCCCTGAGCGCTAATCAATCAGGTCCAGACATCACTTGCATCCGGATCGATTTGGCGAAGCGCAGCGGTCCAGGCCATGTTATACCAAGGCACCATTTCGTCATGTCGGAACTGTTTGGCTGTATGTTCCCGGATTTCCTCGTCAGGGCAGATCACGAGCTCGGCCCCGCCGGATTGCGCGGCGATCTGGGCCTCGCAGGCGCGTTCGAGGAAATAGATATGGTCAAACGCCTCTGGGATCGATCGACCACCAACCAACAGTCCGTGATTGCGCAAGATCATTGCCCGGTGGTTGGGGCCGAGATCACTGACCAGACGATCACGCTCTGCCACGTCCAGCGCGATGCCCTCGTATTTGTGATAGGCAAGATGGCCATAGAACTTCAGCGCGTGCTGACTTATCGGCAGCAGCCCATCCCGTTGCGCTGAGACAGCTATCCCGGCTTTGGTATGGGTGTGCACAATGCAGACCAAGTCATCGCGGACAGCGTGCAAGGCCGAATGTATAACGAATCCGGCCTCGTTAACCACCTGATCCGATGCAGCATTGTCCACTTTCTTGCCATTCAAGTCGATCTTGACCAAATCTGAAGCGCGCATTTCGTGGAACATGCGCCGATAGTCGTTGATAAGAAAGTGATGGTCAGTCCCAGGCGCCCGGGCCGAGATATGCGTGTAAATTAAGTCGGTCCAGCGGTAATGCGCGACAAGCCGGTATAGGGCGGCCAGGTCGCAGCGGATATCCCATTCATCCGGGCTTATCGTATCTGGACGGTGCAACTGCTTATTCATCGGAACCTCAGTTATTTGAACGGTTGGCGAAGGAGCTGTTTTACGGCTTAACAGCTCCATCACGGGGCTAAGCTGCAGCTTTGGCTTTGTGGTAATCATTCATGGCGCCATCCAGCACGATGCGGGTGAGCCGGCCCATTTCAGCGATCTCATCTTCGCTGATGATCAGGGCAGGCGAATAGGCGATTCGGTTTGCCGGCGTCGTGCGCAAAATGATACCGTTTGCCTCCGCGTGCTTGTCGATCAGTTTGTTTATGCCGACCTGCGGCGCGAAGCTCTTGCGTGTTTCCTTGTCGGCAACAATCTCGATCCCACCCAGCAATCCGACGCCCGAAGCAGAGCCTACAAGCGGGTGATCAGTGAGTGAGTCCATCATTTCAAGAAAGCGCGGTTCTAGCGATTTGACGCGCGCAACGATATCGATCTCCTCGTAAATTCTGAGGACTTCCAACGCCACAGCTGAGGCAACAGGGTGTCCGGCATATGTGAATCCGTGCACGAAACTGCCGATGCGATCACTCTCGCTCGTCATGACGTCGAACACGCGCTGATTAAWCAGCAGAGCCGAGATTGGCAGCATTGCCGCAGACAGACCCTTGGCACAGGTGATCATGTCCGGAGAAAGGCCACAGGTTTCAGAGCCCCACATCTTTCCGGTTCGGCCGAAGCCGCAGATCACTTCGTCTGCGACAAAAAGAATGTCATACTTACGCAGGACGGCTTGGATCTTCTTAAAGTATCCAAGCGGCGGCGGCAAAGCGCCCGCGTTGCCTTGAACGGGGTCGGCAAAGAAGGCAGCGATGGTTTCCGGCCCTTCTTTTAGGATCGTCGCCTCCAAAGAGTCGGCTAGGCGCTGGGAAAATTGTTCCTCGGTTTCGCCCGGACTAGCGTTCCGATAGTAGTTCAACCCTTCGGTATGGATGAACCCTTCGAACGGCAATCCGAAGCTGCGGTGATACGCGGCATTGCCAGTCATCGAGATCGCAACGCACGTCGAGCCGTGGTAACTGCCCATGCGGGAAATGATTTTGCGTTTTTCAGGCTTGCCCACACCGTTCCAATAGTACCAGGCCATCTTGACCGCGCTATCATTGGCCTCGGACCCGGAGCATTGCAGCAAAACCTTTGACATCGGCACGGGTGCCAATTGAAGTAGCTTTTCTGACAGCTCGATGGCTGGGCCGTGCGAATACCCCCTGAACAACTGAAAGTAGGGCATCTGTTGCAGGGCTTCATAGGCGACTCTTGCAACGCGCTCATTCTTGAAGCCCAGGGACGAGCACCAGAGCGCAGCGCCGCTGTCGAGAAAGCGCCTGCCGGCGTCGTCGAAGACATAGACCCCTTCGCCATGGGTGATGATATTCGGACCAGTCCGAAGGTGCGTTTGCAGGTTGGTCTGAGGATGGACGACGGATGCGATATCGCGATCGTGGAGGCTCATGTTATTTCTTTCCAAAGCGCAAACTCCGCGTTACAGCCAAGAATCTCTAACCATCAGCTTACAGTCGCGGATGACGTTTCTGTAGCCGCAATCAGGAAATCTGCCATATCCGGCGGCGATGGGTGACTGAGAGGCTTGGAATGGGGGGCGGGCCGCCTCAGAGTGCTGCGAGATCGCTGGCGTCGATCAGGTGGTCGAGAACGGCCCGTTGCGTCGGGGCTAGATCCTTGAGCACACGGACGCAGACATGATGTTCACGTTGGGCCCAGCTATCGCTGATATGCACGGTGACAAGGCCTAGGCGTTCGGCGAACAATAAGGCCGAGCTTGCCGATACGACTCCAATAGCCAGCCCATGGCTTACGATCAAGCAGACCGTGTCATAACCGTCGGCATAGAGTTTCACCTTGAGGTATTGGTTTAGCGCCGCCGCCGCTCGGGTTAGTAGCGGCATAAGCGTGCCTTCCGTTGCCTGTCCGACGACCTCGAATTTCAGGATGTGTTCCATAGAGACCGAGGCATGGCCGGCTAACGGATGGTCAGGATGGACCACCAGGACCAGCGTGTCGCGAAAGATAGGCCGGTGCCAGACCTCCACCGGCGGCACATCTCCGACATAGATGCCGATGTCCGCGGCGTTCTGCCAGACCGCCCGCACCACGGCAGCGTTGGCCCGTTCTTCGAGCACGATTTGCACACCCGGATGCGCTTCGACAAACCGAGGCAGAATGCGGGGAACGAATTCCATCAGGGCTGTTTCATTTGCGCTAAGAACGACGCGGCCGCGCAGACCCTTTCGTGTGGCATCGAGACCCGCCTCAAGCTGGCGAGCTTCGTGCAGCATGGCACGTGAGTGGCGCAGCACTATCATGCCCACATCTGTCACCTCTACGCCCCGTCGATGGCGATTTAGAAGCGCTGAGCCAATCTCAAGCTCTAGAAGCTTGATCCGCTTGCTGAGTGCCGAGGCTGCTATGCCATTGTGGCGGGCGGCTTGAGCAATGCTCTGATGGTCGATAACTGCGACGAAAAGACGTGCAGTTAGCAAATCAAA
Organism: Rhizobium sp. BR 315; assembly: GCF_050577975.1. Taxonomy (NCBI): domain Bacteria; kingdom Pseudomonadati; phylum Pseudomonadota; class Alphaproteobacteria; order Hyphomicrobiales; family Rhizobiaceae; genus Rhizobium; species Rhizobium sp. BR 315. The sequence goes on from NZ_JARWKZ010000091.1 coordinate 5,085, forward strand.
ATGCGCCAGTCCGCGGTTCATATAGGTGTCCTCGCCCGGGAACTCCGAGCAGGTTGATGTCAACGGCCCTCGAAAACGGGACTGCGCTTCTGCCTGAGTGCGAGCAGGCCTTCGTCCCGGTCACGGCTTGATTTGATCCTCGCAATGTCCCGATTAACGCTGGCCGCCTTTTCCGATGGTCCTTCGGGCAGGATTGACGTGTTGACGAAGGATTTGAATAACTCCAGTACCATCGGCGCGGCAGAGCCGATCCTGTCGGCCCATTCCAGCGCAAGATTGACGTGCTCGCCGTTCGGTGTCACCCGATTCACAAAACCGACTTCGTAAGCACGCTGTGCTGTAAGGCTTTCGCCCATGAACATTACCTCCATCGCGATCTTGTGCGGGATGCGCGCGGCAAGGCCCGCAATCATCCCTCCGGTAAATCCGCGATATGCCTCGGGGTAGAAAAACTTAGTCGTGTCGGAGGCTATAAGCAGATCCGATTTCATCGCCATGACCATCGCCCCGCCGACGCACCAACCTGAGGGCGCGAGGATCAGTGGTTTCGACAACTGGAAGCCGATACCCGGAATGCAACGCCACAGTTCCGGCAAATCTTTCACGTCAGCTCCCGAGCAAAACGTTTCGCCCACGCCGGTAAGAACAACGACGCGTTGGTCTGACGCCTCGAAATCCTGAAATGCCTCCTGCACCTCGAATGCGGTCGCACTGTCAATGGCGTTCAGGCGGTCTGGCCGATTAAACGAGATTTGAGTCGTCTTGCCGTGGTTTTCGATGATGAGGGTCATAACTGGCCTATGTCTGTGGATAATAGCCGGCGCGAGTTTACAATGATTGTTCGATGACCAGCCGCTTCGTAGTATAAGATTCGATACCTTCACTTCCACCCTCGCGGCCGTAACCGCTATCCTTGATGCCGCCGAAGGGCGTTTCAGGGAAGGATACCGTCAAGCCGTTGATGGCAACCATACCAGCTTCCACGCGGCGCGACACCTCTGCAGCACGCGTCATAGACTGGGTAAAGCCATAAGCGGCAAGACCATACGGCAGGCGGTTAGCCTCAGTTATGGCATCGCTCATCTCGTCGAACCGGTTGATCAGGGCGACGGGTCCAAAAGGTTCCTCGTTCATGATCCTCGCTGACAAGGGCACATCCGCCAACACGGTGGGCGCAAAGAACGACCCCCGGTTCAGGAGCCTCGAGCCGCCGGTCAGCAGGCGGGCGCCCTGCTCAACAGCGTCGCCGACCAGATTCTCCATCGTGATCATACGCTTCTCGTTGATCAAGGGGCCCATCTCGACGTCGGGCTCAAAACCATCGCCAACTTTTATGTTTGATGCCACCTCTACAAAGCGGGAGAGGAAGGCTTCATAGATTGTGTCTTGGACAACAAAACGCGTGGGTGAAGTGCACACTTGTCCGGCGTTGCGGAACTTCCCCTGCGCAGACATGGTGGCGACCATTTGCACATCGACATCATCGAAAACGATGACGGGAGAATGACCGCCTAGCTCCATCGTTGAGAGCTTCATGTTCTGCGCCGCCATCGCGGCTAGATGCTTGCCGACGGGAACCGATCCGGTGAAGGTAAGCTTGCGTATTATTGACGAGGTCAGCAGGTGATTTGAGATCTGCGCAGGATCACCAAAGACCAGATTGATCACACCGTCTGGCACTCCCGCCGCGACAAACGCTCGGACGATTTCTACAGCTGTGCCAGGCACATCTTCCGCGGCCTTAAGCACGCAGGAACAACCCGCCGCCAACGATCCAGCCAACTTGCGGGTGGGAGAGATGGCCGGGAAATTCCAGGGCGCAAAGGCAGCAACGGGGCCGACCGGCTCCTGCAAAGTGTACAGCCGCATCTCGGGACCGGACGGCACGGTCTTGCCATAGGTGCGCCGCCCTTCCTGCGCGCCCCATTCGATCATGTCGGCCGCTTTGAGTACCTCTCCCTTGGCTTCGGCATAGGACTTGCCTTGCTCCATGGTAAGTATCTCGGCGATACGGAGGGCTCGCTCACGAACCAAGTCTGCGGCCTTTTGCAAAATAACACCGCGTTTGGTGGGACTGGTGTTACGCCAAATTTCAAACCCCTTGGCGGTTGAGGCGAGCGCGGCGTCTAAATCCGCAATCGTGGCATGAGGCAATTGGCCAATCACTTCGCCGGTGGCGGGGTTGATGATGTTTGAGGTCTGGCCCGCGGATCCGCCGCGCCAGACGCCGCCGATGAAGAGTTGAACGTCCGTATATTTGCGCTCGGTCATGGTGATATCCTTGATTGGCTTCTGTTGCGGTCCCCGCGGGATACGGTTCTCGTTTTGTCAGGCGCTGACAAAACGGGGCGGATCAAAAGCTGTGACGGGCGGCGGGTCTTCAATCGGACCGGAGAGCTGCACCAGACACGTCTGTGCCGAGCAACCCTGCGACAGGCCCGAGCAACCGATGTCCAATGTCAGCACATTGGGATTTCCATGCTTCTCTAGATCATCGCCTGGCCGGCGGTCATACCAAGCGCCGGTCGCAAGACGCAGGACACCTGGCATCACCGCATCCGAAACGCACGCGCCGGCAAGACATTTTCCGCGACTGTTGTATAGCATCACGACGTCGCCCTGACTTATGCCGCGCGCGACCGCGTCGTCTGGATGAATATAGACGGGCTCGCGTTGCGCTATCTTGCCGTCGCGGCTCCACGAGGAATGATCGTACTGGCTGTGTAGCCGGCGGGTCGGCTGATCGCTGAGGAGGTGCAAAGGATGGTCCTTCGCGACGACCCCGCCCAGCCATTCTGGAGGTTCCTGCCAATAGACGTGACCAGGGCAGTCTTCCAGTCCGAACCCCGCAATCGTTTTGGAAAACAGTTCGATCCGCCCGGACGGTGTATTCAGAGGATGCGCTACCGGATCGTGGCGAAAGGCATCAAGCATGGAGGTTTGGGTCTCCGGTGACGGTAGAGCGATCAGGCCGTCTTGCCAGAAGGCGTCGAACGGCGGAATTGTGACGCCGGTTTCGGACCAGTCCGCGCGGGTTCCTTCATACAACACCCGCAACCATTCCTCCACGCTGCGCCCTTCGGTGAAGGCAGGCGCAGCGTGCAATCGCTCGGCCAAGGCGGTGAAGATGGCATAGTCGTCTCGTGCTGATCCAGGAGCCGCCAAGACGCGGCGCATCGCAACCAGATATCCTTCGCGGTTAGCGAAAGCGAGGTCGTCACGCTCCAGACTCGTGGTGGCCGGCAGAACGATGTCCGCGTGTTTGGCGGTGGCCGTCCAGAACTGTTCATGCACCACGATTGTCTCAGGTTTCTGCCAAGCTTTTCGCAAGCGGTTCAGATCCTGATGGTGATGAAATGGGTTACCTCCCGCCCAGTAAACCAGTCGAATGTCTGGATAGTTGCGTGTTTCCCCATTGTAGGTGAACGAAGCACCTGGGTTCAACAACATGTCAGCTACGCGAGCAACAGGAATAAAGTCCGTGACTGCGTTATATCCTTGAGACAACGTCGGTCCACGCATCTTACGATCGGGGCTGCCAATGCTGTTCGTCATGCCATAGCCCACTCCGAAGCCGCCGCCGGGAAGACCGATCTGGCCCAGCATCGCGGCAATCAGCACCAGTCCCCAAAAGGGCTGTTCTCCGAACCGCGCCCTTTGCAGCGACCAGGCGGCGTTCATCATGGTGCGTTGCATATGGATCTCGTGAGCAAGCTGGTGGATGCGTGCGGCGGGAACGCCGCAGATGTTGCTGGCCCAGTCGGGTGTCTTTGCCGTGCCATCGGCATGACCCAGAAGATAAGAGCGCACGATCTCGTAGCCGACAGCGTGGCTGTTGAGAAAAGCAGTGTCCGCAAGTCCCTCGCTTTCCAGGACATAGGCGACAGCCAGCATCAAAGCGACATCTGTGTTCGGGCGGATCGGAATCCATTCGATGTCAGCCTCTTCGATTACGAGATTGTCGCGCACCGGGCTGATGTTGATGAAACGGCATCCTGCCCGAGCCAGACCTTTGAGCCCGTCGACCACACGATGTCGAACCGGACCGCCAGCGCTGACTTGTGTATTTTTGACCGGAATACCACCAAACGCAACGAAGAGTTCCGTGTGTGCCTGCATCACCGGCCAGGAGGTGTGAGTAAATTCAAGCTCGGACATAGGCGCCACAATATGACCCATAATCACCTGTGCCGCGGCTATCGAATATGAATCTCGGTGCCGCACATAGCCGCCGATGCTATTGAGAAAGCGATGGATTTGGCTTTGCGCGTGATGAAACCTGCCGGCGCTCGACCAGCCATAAGAACCGCCAAAGATAGCACTGTTACCGAACCGACCGCGCACCCGATCGAGGTCGCGCGCGACAAGGTCTAGTGCTGTGTCCCAAGACACTTCGATGAACGGCTCGTCTCCACGTATGGGCGGAGCCACACCGGGGCCTTCGCGCAGCCAACTCTCTCGAACTGCGGGACGCAGCACACGGCAGGCGGTTTGACCAGCCGCAATCTGGTGAAGTCCGATCTGAGAAGGATCCGGATCCTCCGTGTGCGGCACTAATTCCGGCAACCCGTCGTTCGGCTGGTGTATCTCATATGTGCCCCAGTGCGAGGTAGTATATCTTTTCATCCAACGCTCCTCATCAGTTGAGTCACCGTCCAACAAATTGGGGCAGGCGGCGGGCGGCCATAGCTTCGATTCCCTCCGCAAAGTCCTCGGTCTGGAACTGTATTTCTTGCTGGGCAAGCTCATGACGGGTAGCGGCGACAATATCCGCCGCAAGGGACCCGCGCAGGGTCGCGCGAACGGATTGAACCGCAATCGGTGCTGATGCAGCAATTTCCTGGGCAAGTTCGATTGCGGCATTGCGCAAATCGACAGCCGGGACGAGCACATCGGCAAGATTGATTCGGTGAGCCTCGTCGCCCGTGATGCGACGACCGGTGTAGAACAGTTTTGCTGCTTGCTGCCCGCCGATCACACGTGGAAGGCTTACGCTTAGGCCGAAACCCGGATGAAATCCAAGACGGGTGAAGTTGGCAGCAAACCGGCTTTCAGGCGAGGCAACGCGGAAATCTGCCACCATCGCAACGCCAAGCCCGCCGCCMACGGCTGCCCCTTGGACTGCTGCGACGATAGGAAGGCGGCAACGAAATAGCTGCGCGGCGTAGGTATAGAGGTGATCGTCCATCCCGTCGTGGACGGACCCGACTGTTTCGCTCGCAGGATTGGAAAAGTCAGCGCCGGCGCAGAAATTTTTCCCTCGCGAGCAAAGCAGTATTGCCCGCATACCCTGCGCCTCGAAGCCTTCAAAAGCTTCGGCCAGAGAGCGGATTAGCGATTTGTCAAAAAAGTTGTTTGGAGGGCGGTTCATTTCGGCGATGCCGACAAGACCCGCCGTCGTGGCGATAACATGCATGACCCAGTTCCCTTGTTTTCCGGCGCGATGAGCACGTATCAGGCGACACGGATCCGGCTCTCTTCCACCGGAATGGTTATGAACAGGCCCCGTTGGGCTGTGACGCGTCCAGTCGCACCCGGCGGAATGTAGTTGACGGTCACTGTTTCCTGCACCAAGGCTGGACCAACCATTGTGGCTCCAGGCATCAGTTGCGCACCATCATATATGGGGATGTCGACAGGCCCGCCACATTCACGTAATTCACTGCGAGAGTGCCCAACGAGAGCCGAGGCGGCGGTAGGTGAAATGTCGGTTTCAGCCTCCGTCGGTTCACTTGAGACTGGCCCTATGGCATCAAGGTTCCACTCGGTGAATTCAACCCTTTCGCCTGGCGAGCGCACGGCATAATACGCTTCATGTAAAGCGTGGAAGCTTGCCTCAAGATCCGCAAGACCGGTTTTGTCCAACGAAGCTGCGGTGAAAGGGAGTGTAATTTGCCAAACTTGGCCGGCGTACCGCGCCTCAACGCTGAATTTCAACTCGCGCACTTCATCGGGAACGTCCATCCGATCGAGAAACGCAGTTCCTTCGATGCGCAGCCTTGCAAGCAGTGCATTCACCCCGTCAAGATCGAAATCTTGAGAATGGGTGAACAGCGAATGGGCAAAACTCATCTTGATCGCGCCTGTCATAATGCCATACGCACTGAGAACACCTGCAGCGCGAGGAATAAGGACCTGACGGATTCCAAGTTCGCGCGCGATAGCACCCACATGGAGCCCCCCTGCGGCACCCCCCGATACTAGGGTGAAGTTGCGCGGGTCGACCCCTCGCTTGATGGTAATGTCCTCGATCGCGGAAACCATATTCTGCTCGGCCACCAAGCAGATCAGGTTCGCTGCTTCCCTAACTTCCATTCCTAAAGGTTCCGCAATCTGTTCGCGGATAACACGTTCGGCTGCTTCAACGTCCAGTTTGAACTGCTTGTTGGCGAAGGTTTGCGGCAATATAAATCCCCTCACAACATTGGCATCCGTAACGGTCGGTTTATTGCCGCCGCGTCCGTAGCAAGCAGGGCCAGGCATAGCGCCGGCGCTCTCAGGCCCGACGTGGATGAACCCGCCCGCGTCGATCGATGCGATCGAACCGCCACCGGCTCCAATGGTCTTGACCTCGACCGACGGGACGCCAAACATGTGGTCACCGATCATCCCCTCGCGGTGCATGGGCGTGTCCCAGTCTACGCTGACGCTAACCTCGAAGCTAGTGCCGCCCATATCAGTGGTCAGGATGTTGCCTAGCTCGATACCTTCGGACCGTGCCAGACGGCAACCAGCCTGCGGCGCTGCAGACGGACCTGAAAGACATAGTGAGATCGGACGTTGCACGATCTCCGTCGGTGAGGTGCGACCCCCGCTACTTGTGATGAAGGTCAGCACACCATTGAAGCCTGCGTCAGCCAGCATGGTGTCGATCTCTGTGATCCTGGCCTGTACAAGCGGCTTAAGAGAAGCGTCGATCGCCGCCGCCGATGTGCGCCGGTATTCACGGACTGACGGATTGACCTGATGTCCCAAGCTGAAGGGGATGCCGGGTAATTCCTCGACGATGAGTTCACCGATACGCCTCTCATGTGTAGAATTGGCGATCGACCATATCAATGAGACGGCAATCGCCTCCACCTTGTCCTCGCGGAAGCGGGACAGTGCTTCGCGGACAGCTGTTTCGTCTAGGGCTTTTTCGATGCCACCCTCCGAATTGATCCGCTCGGGAACTCCTATTGTCAAATGCCGAGGGATGTACGGGGCCGGGTAATCCATGTAGAAGTCGTAAGAATCCGGCTTTCCTCCTTCGCGAATAAGAAGCGTGTCGCGAAATCCTTCTGTGCAAATCAATCCGGTTTTTGCTTGCCGTCCTTCGAGAATTGCATTCGTGGCTATAGTCGTTCCACAGGCAAATGACTTGCAATCGTTCATGAACTCGCGTTGAGTCAATCCGAGAGTCTCTGCAATCATTGACACGCCGTTAAGAATGCCTTTGGAAATATTGCTGGGGACGGTCGAGGTTTTGAATATTTCTACCGCTTTGCCGTCGATCCGCAGCACGAGATCGGTGAATGTGCCGCCCACATCGGCGGAAATCTCATATGCCATTCGTGCAAACCTTTCAGGATGTGAACTCGGGTTTAAGGACGATCGGCGTCCGGGAGATTATCTGGTCACGTAGAACCTGCGTGGCGGCAGGATCGGCGCGGAACTCGGATCCGGACCGTTGCAGCACAACGCCGAAAACCTTTCGCGCTCTTTCGATACTTATCCAACCCTCCTGTACATCACGGGCTACAAGGTCGGGCTTGCGGTCGAGCGGATTGCCGTAACCGCCACCACCCGACGCGCGAGAGATAAGTTTCTCCCCGGCGTTGAGTACCACATCAAATGAATTTGGAAGGGTGTGGTGCGCACCGTTACGGCTTTCCCAGAGGACGTCATTCGCGCCGCCTGGTTTGCCGCCAGCGACGCCGAAGGGCGGGAAATCATGCCCCGCAGCGTTGCCGGTATAGCGGATCCCGTCGGTTCGGCTGCGGAAAACGCAGATTGCGCCAGGAGCGCCACACCACTCCCCAGGGCCGCCGCTGTCCACACCGATCTCTAAACGTTCAACGAGCACGGGCTGCTGCTGTTCGACGACTTCGACGCTAGATTGACGCAACTGGCCCATTGAGCCGCTGCCGCCGTGCGTGAACCAACCATCATGTCCCTGCAGCCCAGGTCCGCCCCAGTATCCCATGATAATCTGGTTAACGAAACTTTCACCGCCGCGGCGGCTGTCGCTTCCGCTGACCACGGGACAAGATGCAGGCATGCCTAGAGTGCCACACGCACTGCCCAGACCCTTCTGGATTTCGGCGAAGGCTGAGCGGACGAGTGGTCCAAGAAGTTGCGTCAGATTTGTCGTCGCGCATGAAGTTGCCGCCGGAAATTTTGGCCGCCCTATCGCGGCGCCTTCGCGGCTTAAAATTCGGATACGGCTATAAGCGCCGGTGCTGCGCGGAACATTTGGGCCCAGCACGGTGAGTACAGCCGTCAGGCACGTCGCGCGCATGGTTGCTTCAGTCAGGTTAATTCCGAGCGGCAAATTATCAACATTGTCAGTCAGATCCACGGTGATCATCCCCGCTGCGGGATCGACTTCAACTGTGGCGCGGACCGGAATGCCGTCGGGGTGCAGATCGGTTTCAGAATCGTAACGCTCTTCTCGGGTCACTCGACCTGCCGGCAATTTGCGGATCGCTTCGATCGCCATCGTCTCGGCGTAGATTTGAAATTGCTTGAGGAAACTGCGCACGGTGCCGACACCATACTGCGCACAGATATTCTGCATTCCAATCTCACCGGTACGCACGGCGGCGAGTGTGGCCAAATAGTCGCCGTAAAACTGTTCGGGTGCGCGGATGTTGGCTTTGCAGATATCCACAACTTCGGGAATATCACGATTGTCTCTCTGGATGCGCACGCAGGGCAACTTCAAACCCTCTTCGTAAACATCACGAGACAGCGGTCCGTAGGTTGTGGGAGTTGGAAATCCGATATCCCCAAGGTGAGCGCGTGCTATGGCGTAAAATATTACCTCGCCCTCGAAAAACACAGGGGCGCACAGCGTGAAATCACCACAGTGAGTATTTCCGTGGTAGCCGCTGTTGTTAGCGAAACAATCGCCTGGATGAATGTCGTTCCCGAACTTCGTCGCGACCGCTTTTGAGATTAGATCAATCGCACCAACGTGGACGGGCAGACCCAATGCGGTGCTTACGGTCTGGAAATCACTGTCGGTTACGCTACACGAGAAATCCATCGCGGTGTTGAGTACGCCGGAACGGCCGGTACGAAACAGGGTGTTGATCATATCGCGAATGACTGCTTCGATCCGACGGCGGAGAACCACCATCGTGAACATATCGAGGTTCGTTTCACCCTTGTTAGGTATAACGTCATTCATTAGGAAATTCTCCAAGAAATGCCGATGCTGGAGCCTCCGGGTATCTAATTCAGACAGGATCGGAGGGCTGTCAGTAGGGTGTCATGC